>JANYAD010000046.1 GCA_025355165.1 Gammaproteobacteria bacterium
GGCGTTCATTTGGTTGGACGCTCATTTAAGTACCATCGGCCACGCGGCATTTTCTCCGCCGGCTCGGAGGAGCCTAATGCGCTGGTCACGATCAGCCGTGACCTGGCGCGTACCACACCCAATCTTCGCGCCACGCAAGTAGAGCTGTACCGCGGCCTGAACGCTTACAGCCAGAATCGTTGGCCCAGCCTTGAATTCGATGTCGGCCGCATCAACGATGCGCTGTCGCGATTTTTCCCGGCGGGCTTTTACTATAAGACCTTCATGTGGCCGCGCGGCGCTTGGAAAGCCCTGTACGAGCCGCTCATCCGCCGTGCCGCCGGCCTGGGTAGGGCACCGACACAGCCTGACCCGGACCGGTATGCACAGCGCTTCGCACACTGCGATGTACTTATCGTCGGGGCGGGCCCGGCAGGGCTCGCGGCGGCGCTGACCGCCGCCGATTCAGGCGCCCGCGTCTTTCTTTGTGACGAGCAGTGCGAGCTGGGGGGAAGCCTTTTGTCGGATCCGGCGGTCAGCATCGATGGCCGGAACGCAGGAGGCTGGCTGGAAGCGGCAACCGCGCGGCTCAAACAGAACGCACGGGTCACGCTGCTGACCAGGACCACGGCTTTCGGGTACTTTGCGCACAACCTCATCGGTTTGAATGAGCGCCTGACCGATCACATGGGCAGTCCTCCGGATCATTTGCCGCGAGAACGGCTGTGGCAGGTCCGCGCGCGCAGTGTAGTGTTGGCCACCGGCGCGCTCGAGAGGCCGCTGATTTTTCCCGGCAACGACAGGCCCGGCGTGATGCTCGCCGGGGCGGCACATACGTATTTGCATCGCTACGGAGTGCGCGTGGGCTCGAAGGCTGTCATTGTGACCTGCGATGACGACGCTTATCAGACCGCACTCGATCTGCAAGGCGCGGGCGTCGAGATTGCAGCCATTGCCGATGTCCGGGCCACGATCGATGGACCGTTGGCGGCGGTGGCGCGCGGCGCCGGCATCAACGTCAGCACGAATTCAACCGTGCTCGACACGCGCGGCGACAAGCACGTCAACGGGGTAACTCTGGGCGTTATGCATAATGGCGCCCTCGCAAAAAGTTGGCACATCGATTGCGATACGGTGCTGATGTCCGGCGGCTACACGCCGAGCGTGCATCTGTTCTCGCAGTCTCGCGGCAAACTCGATTGGAGCGAAGCACACCAAGCCTTTATCCCCGGACGCTCAGCTGAAGCTGAACGTTCCGCCGGTGCCTGCCGAGGCATTTATAGACTCGAGCAAGTGTTGGCCGATGGGGCCACCGCGGCAGCGCAGGCGCTCGGATTGGAGTCGCGAGCAAACTCATACGAAGTCCAGACCTTGGAGAGACGGCATGGCTCTTGTCTCGGCGCGCTGCCCGGTGACGCATCTGACACGAAAAGTTTCGTCGATTTTCAGCACGATGTGACGACTCGCGATCTTGCCCTGGCAACTCGCGAAGGTTTTCACTCCATCGAGCATGTCAAGCGCTACACCACCACGGGCATGGCGACCGATCAGGGCAAGACCTCGAATTTGAACGCGATGGCATTGGTGGCCGATACACTCAAGGTTCCCATTGCGCAAGTGGGCCTGACGACGTTCCGCATGCCCTACACCCCCGTCACCTTTGGCAGCTTCGCAGGCCTGTCGCGCAAGGACCTGTTCGACCCGGTGCGCGCGACTCCCAGTCACGCCTGGGCGCGCGCCCAGGGCGCGCTTTTTGAAAATGTCGGATTGTGGAAGCGGGCGCACTATTTTCCGCGGGCCGGCGAAGACATGCACGCGGCAGTGGCGCGCGAATGCCGGACCGTGCGCGAGCGCGTCGGCATGTTCGATGCCTCGACGTTGGGAAAAATCGAAGTGACTGGTCCAGATGCGGCGGAGTTCATGAACCGCCTCTACATCAACAATTGGTCCAATTTAAACGTCGGTCGCACCCGATACGGCATCTTGCTGCGCGAGGACGGATTCATTTACGACGACGGCGTGGTCGCACGTCTGGCCCCCGACCGCTTTCACGTCACCACCACCACAGGCGGGGCACCGCGAGTACTGGCACTCATGGAGGATTACCGGCAAACCGAGTGGCCGCAACTGAAGGTGTGGCTGACATCGACCACCGAGCAATGGGCCGTCATCGC
>JANYAD010000055.1 GCA_025355165.1 Gammaproteobacteria bacterium
CCCCCCCCCCCCCCCGGTCGCCGCGTTACCAATTCGTCAGGCATTGGTGACCGATCTGATGTTGCAGGGTATGGTGAGGATCGCAAGGCACGCCAGCCTCTTCCCACTTGGTATTAAAGAAATTGGCCCGCGCCCTCGCGAGGAATTCGGGACCTGATAGTTCCCAAGATTGGCACGTTCGCTTCGCTTCACGCGTGACACGTGTGTCTGGCTCTCACTCCGATTCTTGCGGATCACAACGGCTCGCTGGGTAGCACCCCCGATACCCGACGCGATTTCGCCGAGGATTTCGCGGACAAAGTACCGGCACTTTGGGCACTGAAATCAAGACGACCCCGACTAGCGCGCCAGCCCAGCACCCTCGCCGAAAGTCTGGAAGGTTTCGCCGAATAGATCGAGCACCGCCTGCCATGCGCGCACCGTGTGCTTCTCGTGATAGCCGACGCCGGGCACAGTGGCCTGGGTGTGAGTGATCCCCCCAGCGGGCGATCCATCCGGGTTTGCCGGCCGAGCCCAGAAAGCGTGCTTGGCTCCGCCGTAGATATTCACGCGCCAGTCGACCCCGGCATCTTGGAGCGCACGGCCAAACGTCAGGACTTGCTCAGGGGTGCAAAGGGGGTCTTCGGAGCCGGTGCACAAGAGGAAAGTGCTGGCCACATCGTTCCAGTCCTCGGCACTGGCGGCTGGCAAGGCGGGATGAACGACCGCAATGGCCTTGAACGGCACGCCGATCCTAGCAAGTTCGAGCACGATCCGGCCACCAGCACCATAGCCGAGAGCGGCGATGCGGTTAGGGTCAACACCGGGCACCGCGAGAAGAATATCAAGCGCGGCGCGACCGATAGCTTGCATCCGCTCGACATCGGCAAGCAAGGGCATGGTCCGGGCTAGCATCGCGTCCGGCCTACCGAAGAACACCTGACCACCGTGATAATCCATCGCCAACGCTATATAGCCATGCGCGGCCAGATCGTCGGCGCGATGCCGTTGATAGTCGTCAAGGCCGACCCCATCATGTCCTATAAGCACCGCTGGCCAAGGCCCCTCACCGTCCGGCCGCGCTAGATGGGCGACCATGCTCAGGCCGTCTACGTCATAGGTGACTTCACGCGTTGCAGTCATCATCATCACACATGCTTTCGAGCGACCAGGGTGAGACTTGCCGCGTCAGGCGGCGAGCATGAGGGGCGGACTGTTGCTGTTCGCGGCCGCCCTCGCCATTCGGTCGAATCTCGCGTCCGCCAGTTCGTGGACGATCCGTAAGCTATCACTTCGGTATACAGAGGGTAAGGGCTTCCTGACGGCATCGTTCAAACTCCAGATCGGTCGAAGCCGGATCATGGAATGAAAAGCCAACTCGGTATTGAACGAATGGGACAAACGACTCAGAGATAGAATGCCGGACCAAGCGCGTTGCCGTCGCGACTGAAATGGTCCGCCATCAACATCCGTGCCGCGCGCGAATAGGCTCCAGGCATAACGCCCAGACGCCGCCGCCAGCTCCTGATCTGATGCGCCTGATCGCCGAAGCCATGCAGGGGATCGCCGCGACCTGTCTGAACGGCGCTCAAGCTGGAATGCAGCCGTTCGAGTACGACAAGCTCTTGCGGCCCAACGCCGAGGTGCCGATGAAACAGTCTATGGAGTTGCCGGCGATTCACCTGTGCAGTCCTCGCCGCTCGTTCAACCGTCTCGCCGCGCCGCAAAATGTCATGTGCGACAGTGATCTGCCGGAGTTCTGTAATTGGCGAAGTGCTCATCAATCGGGCGATCAGCCACTTATCCAGCATGGCCGCAATCGTTCTCGGCCCCTGATCGGCGCCGATATCGTCGGTCAAGGAATGGGCCGCAGCGTCCCCGGCGATTGCCCCGAGATCGAGCAACATATCGGTGCTATCGGCACCGACATTTGGAAACAGACGGATGAAGCTTGGAATGGTGAGCATCGCCATGACGAAATAGGTTTCGGACCACGACTGCCATGCGCGCGCTCGCGACTGTAAGCCGAGTACGGATGCGTTCGGGACCAGACCTCCATTCTCTTGTGCATTGGGCCGGCCCATGTTTACGGAAAGAACCGCCAGCGGGACCGGGCTCGTGCGGATAAGGCTGCCTGCGTGGCTCTGGTGCATCGCGGGATGTTGAGACCGCATGTAGGCTATTCTGATTTCGACTCAACCTTACGCGAGCGCCATCACCCACTGCGTCTTGCGCGACCAGTCCCGCCGACGGCGGCTGCGGCCGAAAAAGAATTGTCCCTTGCGAATCCGGTGCGCAAGCTCGATGCCCGCAATCGTGATGGCGGCGGTGGCGAAGGATTTGAACCCAGTCATCGATGCACAGCGTCGCTTGATCGCCCGATGATCTTGCTCAATCAGGTTGTTGAGATATCTATTCGTTCGCACCTTCACGTTCCTCCAGCACGGGTGCTCACGGCGCAGCAGCCACAGCGCGCGATGACTGGGAATGTGGCCATCGAGGGTTACTTTGCGCGGCACGCGCGGAAGTGTGCCCGCCAGTGCCTTGCGAAAGAATGCTTGCGCAGCGGCGATGCCTCGGTCTCGGCGCAGCAGGAAGTCAACGGTCTTGCCGTGCTTGTCGACATCTCGGTACAGGTAGTGCCACTGCGCCTCGATTCGAAGGTACGTCTCCTCGACTCTCCAGGAAGTGCCGACCGGTCGGGCGAATCGCGCCCAGCGCTTGACGAACTCAGGAACATAGCGCACCACCCATCGAAGGATCGTCGAATGCGAGACTCACACGCCACGTTCGGCCATCATCTCGACCAGATCCCGATAGGAGAGCCGGTAGGTCACGTACCAGCGAACGCACAATTCAATGATCTCGGAGCTGAAACCACGCTTGCGGTAGATGGGGTCACGGGCAATCGGCTTGGTCATTGGTCCGTCCATAGCACATAAAGAGACAAACAATATCCCAACTAACCGCAGTTCCACCAGAGCCCTTTCTCTGTGGATACGAAAAAATGTTTGCATAGAACGAGCTATGGCGTACCCATGGATACCAGAGCATCTCGCCGTGGCTCATATTTGCCCCATCAAGCAGGCTTGTTAACCCAGGCCGTGCACCATCCCGCGGACGCCACATTTTTCCCTGGAAAGATCGCACAAGGACCTTGCGCGGCGCCCTTTCCCTGGTATTGAGTGCAGTTGCTGCACTTCTGATCTGCTTTCGTTGACTGATTGATGTAGCCAAGGGCTTTCGCTGTAGGGTCGTTTGGATCGAGCATTGGTGATTCAGCGAAGCTCAACCGGCTGCTAAAAAGCTCGCCGACCGTCACTGCCGCTAGAGCTTGACAAACGAGGTGTCGGCGTCCGAGATTGATGTTCACAATTTTGAGCTCTTATCAAAATGCTTGAATGCGGAAAATGCAGGAAATTGCGTCAACGGTCTCGGCGAGTTCGCGGTAACGTTCAGCGCGAAGGATCGCCCGACGCCCTTCAGGCGCGACCGGCAACGAGCAAGAGCCATACGGTGATTATGCGCGTCGCGGTGCATTTGCGTCTGTGCGGTAACGAACACTTGCAGGTAGTCAAACTCCGTGGGCCGGTCCGAGCGTGGAACCCAAATAAATTAGCGCATAGCGCCGCGCTATGAGAATTTTACCCGAGTGTGTAGTGTCCACCGATTCAATCTGCTTGAAGCAACCTATACTTAGTCATGTGACGTTAGAGGGGTCACTCATTTGAACAGCGATACGATCGGCGCCGATTCGTTCCCTCTCCCACCGGTTTACTGGTTCTACGAAGCGGTCCTCACGGCGCATTGCAAGTGTTTGTTTGCGCCTAACGAGCATGCCCACGCGAACAGAACAATAGCTCCGATGCCTCAGCAGCGTAGCGATTAAGCTCGACGGTGTTCTGGATGAGACGCATCGAACCGTGCGTGATCGACATAGCAAAGCACGGACAGACTCCGAAAGACACTCAGAGAAGGCGGTGCCACCATGATCGAACGAAAACTCGTTTGCTCGCACGTGGCACACATTATGCAATTGATGTACTTCATGCTGCCCGCCTATCTGGCCAATATGACGCCGCCGTTTGTCCGATTTTGGAAGGGGTGGAACCGTCCGATCAGTCGCCGCTGGTTGGGCGATCACAAGACCGTCGTGGGGTTTATAAGCGGCATCATTGTCGCGCTGGCGGTGGTGTTCCTACAGTCAAAGGACAATTGGCGGCATGTTCTAGTTCCGTACGCTCAGTGGCCTATGCTGGGACTGGCATTTGGTTTCGGGGCCATGAGCGGCGACAGCCTAAAAAGCTTTTTCAAGCGCCTGTGCAAAATTGCTCCAGGGCAGCCGTGGATTCCGATGGATCAATTGGATTTTGTCGTGGGCGCCCTGATTTTGGTGAGTCCCTGGGCACATGTGACATGGCTGGAAGTTCTGGTAATCCTTGTCATTTCTTTTGCAGGTGATATCGCAATCAACCACTTATCGTATGCACTCGGCATTCGGAGCACAAAATGGTAGCGGCAGTAATCCTCCCAGCGAACAGTTGCTCCGGTGACAAGTGCTGAGCGCCGTCAGACGCGAATTGATCTGATGTAGTCGTTCCGAAGAAAGGAGTCTGATCGCGACGTGGCATGCGCTAATTTCGCGTATCCGGTGCAGGATCTAGAGCGGTCGCGACGATTAATGTGCCCCCGATCCGTCGCGACGATCGGAGTCTAGCAGCGGTTCGGACTTAGCAAGACGTGAGATGTAATCAGCAAGCCGATCTTTTTCCTGATTGCGCATTCCCCGAAGGGCGCTGGTCATTTCGGGCGGCGCGAGATCCTTGTGTAGGTCTGCAGCCTCCTCGATCTGTCGCCTCAGATAGGGATAATGTTGGCCGGCTATGCGTGGCGCATGATTGTCCTGCTCCCCTCGACCGTCGGCCCCGTGACACGCAGCGCAGATGCGCGTGTACAATTCCTGTCCTACGCGCAGATGCTCTCCTGAGCCATTAACCGGCCTAGGATTCGCATCAAGATCCGAAAGATAATCCGCAAGCACGACGATGTTCTTTTCGTCATTCAAGGTTGAGTGCGCTGTTACGACCTGCATTGCCGAATCAATCCGCGCTCCCGATCGAAACGCTGCGAGTTGCTTTGCCAAGTAGCGCTTCTGCTGGCCGGCAAGGTTCGGGATAAGTCCATCCGGGGAGCCCCATGCTTTTGGTTGATGGCAAACTATGCAAGGCGCATAAAGCCGGCTTCCGTCCGACATCGAGGCCGCTTGCGCGACGCTAACAATCGGTAGTATCAAAACGGCCTGAAAGAACAGAGCCTGAAGTAGCTGATATCGGCTTAGCATAGATATTGAACGATAGCACTGCGGGTACGCATTTAGGGACAATTAGCTAGTATGAGAGCATTGCTTGCGACAGTTTTATTATTTTGCGCCTTTATTTTGCTAAGCGCTCTAACGTACAGACAATCACTAGTATGGCGTTCAACGTCACCTCCAAATATCATCTGGAACCACCGGTAATGAAAACAGACGGCCAATTGCAGAAAGACGTAACCGCCGAACGAGCGTGGGAACCGTCAATCAATTCCGCCGAGATTGGTGTGGAGGTCAAAGAGGGCATCGTCACTTTGGCGGGGCACGTAGGTACCTACGCAGAAAAGCTCGATGCCGAGCGCGCGACGATGCGGGTATCGGGCGTGAAGGCGCTCGCGGTGGAAATGGACGCAAGGTTATCTGGATCGAGCACCCGCACTGACGCAGATATTGCCCGCTTAGTCGACAACGTGCTGCAGTGGACAACCTATTTGCCGAAGGATTCTTTGCAGATAATGGTCGAAGGCGGATGGGTTACCCTGTCCGGCGAAGTACATTGGGAGTATCAACGCAAAGCCGCCGTTGGCGCGGTTCGCTATTTGATGGGAGTCAAGGGGGTCAATGACCAGATCGTGATCAAACCAAGTATCTCGGCACCTGTGGTCAAAGCCGATATCGAGGCGGCATTGAAGCGACGTGCGCAGAGAGATGCGAACCAGATTTCGGTCACTGTCCAGGGGACCGATGAGACCTTGACCGGTAAAGTGCACAGTTGGTCGGAACGAGAGTTGGCTACCCACACTGCTTGGGAAACGCCGGGCTTGCGAAGCGTAGTCGACAACATCACTGTTTTTTAATAGTGCTATCCGAGGGGTCTGATTATTCGGACCCCTTTACCCTTGGATTCGAGCAACCTGCTGATCATTCGCGTTCCGTTGGGTATACCGTCTGGTTGATCGATACGGCAATTTCGGAGACTGATATGAGTGACCATGCCGGAGTATGGATAGATCATCGCAAAGCCGTTGTGGTAGCGCTGACTGCCGATACGGCGAGGACCACGGTAATTGTATCGAAAGCGGTGACCCATCTAGAGAGGGGTGGTGACCGTCCATTAGATGGCCGTTTTGAACCTCGCCAAGTGCCCGCGGACGATAGTCAGCAACGAGCACTCACAGGGCAACTGAATACTTTTTACGACGCCGTGATTCTGGCGGTGGAAACATTTGATCCACTTCTACTCTTCGGCCCAGGTGAGGCCAAGCACGAATTGCATAAGCGTCTCAAACTAAAGAAGCGAGGCGCACATGTTGAGGCGATAGAGACAGAGGATAAGATGACTGATCCGCAGATCGTTGCGAAAGTGAGGTCGCACTTTGGTGTCGGCGCACCGCGCGCGCAAGCGCCTCGCAGTAAGTCTTGACTCTCCCATTACGTCGACGCGTTTGATATTAGCCGTCGAGAACGAGGTGCGATTTAACGCTACCAGTACCGGACGCGGCCAGTGTCAACATGCACGAAATCAGAGCTCCCGTAATAGCCCACTCCACCCCGAGACAACGAGCGAGCATGCTCGCCCAACTTCCGTGTGGAATAGCCACTGAGTCGCACGTCGACTGCCTTGCCTAGGATATGTTGGCTGTGCTCGGCCACTCCACCAGACTTACGATGCAGCAACGCATTGGTTTTCGGCGAACGGTAGCCCGAAATGATTTCGTAGGGAGCGTCGTGATCGGCAAGAGTCTGCAGATCATAGAGGAGGTCAAGTAGGAGGGGGTCGATTAGGTGGCTATCGCCGGTGCGAAAGTCACGCATTAGAAAATTCACATCGTGTAGACACGCCTCTATGTAAACGCCGCCACAAAAGTAAGGAGCCGTCAGTGTCTCGCCCGTGTGCGTGTGCACAAACCGTAAGCTTCGCGGCCGTTCACGCGCCATCGCTAAAACGGGGGCGGCGCCTAAAGCCGCGCACAGGGCCCCGGCCTTGCACAGGAACCCCCGCCGATCCATCGGGACTACAGAATTCGGTGGGCGGGTTTTTTGATACATGGTAGGCTCAGCGGCCTCAATGATACCCTAGCGTGACACCGCTGCGCTGTGAACCGCTCGAAGGCTCAGCAACTGCTCGAGCTTGCGGTCATGACCGTAGATATCGTCGAAAAATTCCATCCGGCCGTCTTCCATGGCCATGGCGGTTCCGTAGAGAATCATCACATGAATGGGCTCGCGCAAGTCCACGCGCAGCGACTTGCTATCGTGCATTGCCGCCTCGATTCGTGCGCTATCCCAGCGTGTGTCGGCATTACGCAGCACATAAGCTGCCAACGCTGCGGGATCGCTCACGCGGATGCAGCCATGACTGAAAGCGCGTCGCGAGGCCAGGAAAAGGCCATGACCGGGCGTGGAATGCAGGTAAACGTTGTGCGCGTTTGGAAATAAAAATTTGATCAATCCGAGCGCGTTGTCATCTCCGGGACGCTGGCGAAGTCGCAATTGACCGGCCGCCAGTGCCGCTATCGTTGTCGGTGTGGTCTTCAAGACTTCTGCCCCGTCGCTCTCGCCGCGGACGATTTCCAAGTGATTACGTTCCAGATAATCCGAGTGAGCACGTATCGCAGGCAGCATTTCATGCATTGTGATGCTACGCGGCACATTCCAATATGGCCTGAAAATCAAATACTTCAAGTCACCAAGGAAAACCGGCGTACGCTTGCTCGGATTGGTTTGTCCGACGATCACCGACATTTGCAACATACTTGCGACGCGATCGGCAGTCGTGTCGAATGCGAACAATTTGAATTCAGGAATGTTGACGATAATCGGGGGCGTTTGGAAGGCCGGCAGCCAACGCCAGCGTTCGAGTGTAAGCTCGATCTGGCGCACGCGCTGCGTAATGGGGGTACGTAGCGCCGCAAACGTCGTCGCGCCGAGCGTCCCATCCGCAATCAGGCCATGTCGGTCCTGAAAGTGCTTGAGCCCTGAGACCAATACCGCATCCAGTGTCGGACTCAGATCGACCGCGTCGTTCCCAGCAACTGGGAGGTCTCCCTCTGCTGTCAGCAACTTGCGCAACGCCGGGGCGGCGTCATAGGCGTCGCCGAGGTGAAGTGTCCGCTTACCCAGGGGTGGCAACTGCGTCAAGGCGGGGTCGACTGCAAGGCTGCGATACTGACGTAGTGCGGTTTTGAGCAACGAGTAGTGGAAGAAATGTGGTTCCGCGGCAGCCACGGCGTCGGGCACATTGGCGCTGGAGGCCAGCGCCGCGACGGCGGACGCAATATCCAAATCATGTCGGGACTCTGTGAGTTCGAAGCCAGCCGCTGCCGGGTCAACGCGACCATAGTGCAGATGACTGAGCAGGCGGACAGCAGCTTGGGTGAGCGACTTATCGAATTTCGCATAGTCCTCCTCTGAGGACTGGCTGCCGAGCTGCGTGGCAGTCGCCGCGAGGAGATCTGCGCTGTAGGCGCTTGGCTCGAGGCCCAACTCATCGGTGGCTCGAAGTATCTTGACGAGTTCGCGGGCTTGTCCGGAAAGCCGCCCCCGCGTGCTCCATAACAGCGTCGAGTTCGAGCGGCCATAGATGGAGCGAACCAGCATCGCTTCTGCCGCCAAGGCGCGGAACTGCGGCTTCGTACTGAGTTCCTCTAGTGCAGCGGCGAGGGCCCCAGGTTGCGCATTGCGTTCCGGTGTCGCAGCGTTCGATAGGGGGTCGGGCAGGAGCAGAACTACTAAACAGATGAGCGCAATCGCCGTTCCAAAATGCTTAAAGCTCGGGTTGCGGATAATCGTTTGGGTCATATCGCTAAGTCTGTTGCGCTAGCGCACGTAAGACAACACGTTTCACAGGAAATCAACCGCGGCAGCTAAAGCGCGTCGCCGATGTAGGACCGACGATGATATTGGGTAGGCAATCCTTTCAAGATAGTGAGAGTGCCACGCCAAAGGTTTTTCGAGCTGCCGTCGGCTCCTCCCTCATTTTGTAGATGTCATTAGATTGTGTCTTTTTTCCGCTGATCGCGGCCACAATCGGATATAAAAATCCAAAAATGATTTCTCGTGGCGGAAATCCGCAATTCGCCAAAAATCGCCGCATCTGACTAAGGAGAGGATTCAATGACAAAGTGATTTGACGCAACGTTTGCACGACACGGTCACATTTTGGGCATATCGGCGCTGGAGTCGGACTCACCTAGAAAGCCAGGCAAGTTCTGACGCTCGCTGGTGATATCAATCGATATGATTTATGACAGTCACACCCGCGCCCAGATCAACCAATCACCGCGGCGATAGGCCGCCGCAATGAATAGGGCAGCTGCGGGCCGCGGCCGAGGCGCACAACCAAGTCCGGTCGCTGCGAACCGATGCCAAGCCATCGGGAGAAAGGTGATCGCACGGCTGGGGCCTCAATCGGCTGATTAACAAATGCGGTGCGTATGCCAAGGGCCGTAGCCGTCAGCGCGAAGTGCTCGTATGCTCGCCCAACTTCGTACCAGCTGGCCGGATCGCTGCGCGCGCCGACAAAAACCGCAACCGCCGCGGATGAGCGGAGCTGCGTTGCGTATCGATCGTTCTCAGATTTCTCGCGGAAGAATAAATTGAAGAACGGACCGCCAATCCAGGGCGGCGAGGTTGGATTGCCCGACGATCGCGTCGCCAAACCGTCGCCGGTGGAAACGGCTTGGTGATCGTCGAAGCGAATCCAATGTTTCAACTCGGAAATGAAAGCCTGGTCGCGCATCTGCGCACTGTTCGCTCGCGTGACGTACTCGATCACGCCTTCGATCCTGGTGCGCTCGGTCAGAAAGAGTAGCCGCACACCACCGCGATCGGCGGCACGTTGCAAGTCTTTGAGAACGTCGTTCGAGAGCGGCTGGCCATCGAAGTCGGCGCGAGTGCATTGGCGCTGGAAAATCGCCTCGACTAACGGCGAGGGGGCGGATGGGCCACGGTGGAAAGTGACTTGAATGTTGTGCGGGCCGACTTCGATGTCCGCGTGCTTGCCGAGCGCAGCCGCGGCGATGACTAAATTTTCGGTCGCGCAGCCCAAGCTGACCCAAATGTGATGATCGTCGGGGTCGGCGATGGGCGTGCGGCGAGAGAAATCAGGCCTGATGCAAATCTGGTCAGGCGATAATTCGAACATCCACGGCTGCGCATTGTGTCCGTTCGGAGCCAATGTGGCGCAGCGCACAATTTCCTGTAGAAGCGTTGCAGGATCCGCCGATTCGCGAAGAGGATGGCGCATCGCGCGAGCAGCTAACTCAAAGTGATTGGTTGGAGCGCAGGCCGCCGTTGTCATTGCCATTCCCGTGATAGTTCCAAGCGCAGCGGCTCTCTCGAGGAGCCTTCTTCTCGTGATGCCAGTCGATGCAATTCGATTTCTCTCGGCCACGGGAACCCCTTTACACAAGTTCGCTTGATGACTTCATTGCCGGGAACCTGGCGCCGCAGTGCTCTATTGAGCCTTGATTGCGCCAGGGTCGTCAGTACGGCAACGTACATGACTAATTCTACGCAGGGGGTAAAATGGCGAATCGGTATGCGATAAGTCAGGGAGGCCTTGCGTTAGCGGCGGGCTGGTCGTCCACTGCTACCAAAAAGCAGCGCGACAGTGCGTTCGGCGGCTGCCAAGATAGCTCCGTCCAGTGGATGTTCACGCGATTCTCCAAGCTCGCGCGACACTGCAGCGCCTGACGTTGAGTTGTCAGGCCAAAAACATTTCGCGATGGAAAAAGTGTTTACCGGAAGAATCAGTTCGAGCGATAGACGCCAGCTGGCAACGGTTTACCTAGCTGATCTTCGTTGCGAGTGGGCGACGTAACACCAGAAATTCCCAATAATAATGGGAGTGTTCGGTGCCGTGTCCTCGACTCATTTGTTCTTTCTAAATTTTGAACAAGCACCTCATGCCGCTGCCACGTGAGCGAGGCCCAGATCAGGCCGACCGCCACGCACCCAGCCCCAGCAGACTCACCCCGACGATGACAATCCACCGGTACGAGAACCAGGTCATGGCGCCCCGCGCGCGCTCAATGTCCCCCTGCAACCCCTTGAATGCGTCGTTGACCATCCTCCCCGCCGCCCGGGTCACATCCTGCTTCAGCGACCCACTTCTTGTATCGCGTAAGCTCGCGCCCGATCCGCTCGCGTAACGCCCGCGCCTGGGCGACTACTTCTCTTGAAGCCGGCCTCCGATCCCTCTGACAAGATTGCGTACAGGCGATCACAAAGGAATGAACGATCCCCAGACGTAAGAGCTATCATGAAAAGCGAGCGCCCTCGCCCCATATCCAAATTTCACCGAAAGAGGCCGCAAGGGAGCAATGCATGGCCTTTCCCATCGTCGCTATCGGCGCCTCCGCCGGGGGACTTGAAGCGGTCGGCGAGTTTCTGGGGCGCTGCCCGCCGGCAGTGAAATGGCCTATGTAATCATCTCGCATCTTGATCGGGACCACAAAAGTATGTTGGCTGAGATCTGGGCTAAGCGAACGACGCTGCCCGTTCTCGTGATCGAAGATGAAGGGCTCATTGAGCCAAAACACGTCTATGTCATTCCTCCAAATACCACGCTGACCATCGAGGGCACTCGCTTCAAGCTTGCCCCGCGCCCGCCGGGACAGCATCACCCCGTGGACATTTTTTTCAAATCCCTCGCTGAGACTCGGGGGGATACGGCGATCGGCATTGTGC
>JANYAD010000082.1 GCA_025355165.1 Gammaproteobacteria bacterium
CAGTGGGATCAGCCCTATGTCACCGGTGCGCCCGGCAGCGGCGGTGCCACGAGTCAGATCGATCTTTGCATAGCAGGGGCCGTAGGCAATGATGTCATCAACAACCTCACATCGAGCGGAGCTTTGGGGTCAGGCACCTGCACCGGGGCGAACGCGCTCGGCGTCGATCCCGTGCAAGTGATGTTTGTCTACAACCGAGCGGATGCGGCCGGCAATAGCCAGGCAGAGACACTGAACATCGTGGTCGGACTCGCCAACGGCGCAACGCCGGGCCGAATCAAAGTGGTGGTGGAAGATGATGGCAGGGGCAGCAAGATCAATCAATTCGCGACGATGAGCGGGACGTTGCAGGGCCATCCGACGGCGGCGGGCGCCGCCGCGGTAGGTGCGGCATTCTTTGCGAACACGCCAAGGTGCGGAATGCCCGCGCCGCTGGTGGAGAGCTTTTCGTCAGCCGGTGGAGATCCGCTGCTGTTCGATGTCAACGGAACACGGCTTGCGATTCCAGTGCTCCGTCAGAAGCCGGACTTCGTCGCTCCGGACGGCGGCAATGACACCTTCCTGGGATTCACTTTGGCTGACGGGGGAATCACGGACGGCAGCACGGTCCCCGGCTGTCAGAACACGCCGAGCTATCCTAACTTTTTCGGCACCTCGGCGGCGGCGCCGCACGTGGCGGGCATTGCTGTATTGCTTTTGCAGGCCGATCCCTCCTTAACGCCTACGCAAATATATTCAGTGTTACAGCAAAGCGCGGTGCCGATCGGCGCCACGCCCACGGCGGCGGCGCCCAACTACATGGCCGGATTCGGTTTCGTTCAAGCCGATGTGGCCGCGGGCAAGATCCCGCCGAGCATTCCCGCCGCACCCACGCTCTCGTTGGCATCGAGTTCAATCGCTCTGGGCGGTTCGACGACGCTCACCTGGTCCTCGGCCGACACGACCGGCTGCACTGCCTCGGGAAACTGGTCCGGGGCCTTGGCGAGCACGGGCACCCAAACCGTCACGCCGAGCGCCGTTGGAACGAGTACTTACACCTTGCTGTGCGCGAATGCGGCCGGCTCATCCGCGGCCTCTTCGGTGGCATTGAATGTGACAGCGGTTATGTCCCCTGCCGCCGGCGGCTCGGGCGGGGGCGGCGCAACCGGGGTTGAGACGCTGCTCGGCCTCGTGGGTGTCCTGGCCGCTAGACGCTGCCTAAGGTCGAGCGCTCCAGGGGTTCGACTAGGACGCCGCCTACACCCTTCGCCTGAGGGCATTCACCAGACAGAGGCGTGAGGTCCAGTATGATTATGGGATGCGCGCAACGAACTCGGACATACAGAAACCCACGGCGGCGCTGGGAAGGCGCGCGGGAAGTGGTACCACTTGGGCGGCGTTCGGCGCCTTGGGAGTGGTTTTCGGCGATCTCGGCACCAGCCCGCTTTATACCTTGCAGTCCGTGGTGCAGGCGACCAATGGTCGATTCACGCCGCAGATTGCACTCGGCGTGTTCTCTCTGGTGTTCTGGACGCTGATCGTCACCGTCTCGATCAAGTATTGTCTGTTCGTGATGCGGGCGGATAACCGCGGCGAGGGCGGCATCCTGGCTTTGATGTCCCTGATTGGGGCGAACGGCTTCAACCCAGGCGTGCGCATTTTGACGGGCATGGGGCTGATGGGCGCGGCTTTGATCTACGGAGACGGCGCGATCACGCCTGCCATATCCGTATTGAGCGCGCTGGAGGGCGTGAATGTCGTTACCGACACGCTCAAACCCTTTGTGATGCCCATGGCGGTTGTGATTCTTTTGTGCCTCTTCGCCTCGCAGCGATTTGGCACGGAAAAGATCGGACGCGCATTCGGGCCCGTCATGCTGGTGTGGTTCGTGGTGATCGGCGTGCTCGGCTTAGGATCTGTGATCAAACACCCGGGCATGATGGTCGCCGTGGACCCGCGCTTTGCGGTGCGATTCATGTTGGCGTCGGGATTTTCGGGATTTCTGGTACTGGGCGGTGTATTCCTCTGCATCACCGGCGGCGAGGCGCTGTATGCGGACATGGGCCATTTCGGCAAGAGGCCGATTCGCCGCTCTTGGTATTTCGTCGTCCTGCCATCGCTGTTGTTGAGTTATGCGGGCCAGACGGCGTTTTTGCTCGAGAAGGGTGTGGTGGCGGGCAATCCGTTTTTCCAAATCGCACCGGCCTGGTCGATTTATCCGTTGGTGGTGTTGGCAACGCTCGCGACCATCATCGCCAGTCAGGCCATCATCACCGGCTCCTTTTCGATGACGCGGCAAGCCATGCAACTGGGCTGGCTGCCGGGCGTGGCGATACGGCAAACCTCGGATCGCGTCTACGGGCAGATCTACATCCCCTCGGTCAATTGGCTGCTGATGGTGGCGACCATCGCCGTCACCATCGGCTTCGAACGATCGGATCGCCTGGCAGGCGCGTATGGGACGGCAGTTTCCACCACGATGCTGCTAACGACGTTCCTGTTGTATCGCGCGATGCGCGATCTCTGGAAGTGGTCTCGGGCGGCTGCGATTCCCGTCATCACCATTTTCATTGTGGTCGATATCAGTTTCTTCCTCGCCAATCTGATGAAGATAGCCGATGGAGGCTGGCTGCCCTTAAGCTTTGCCGCGTTCCTGTTTGTGATCATGATTACTTGGCGCGCCGGCAACGAAGCGATACGCGCGACGTTCAAGCAAGCTCCCGAGACGGCCGAGCGGTTTTTATCGGATCTCAAGAACGGCATCATCCCCCGCGTCAACGGTACGACGGTGTTCCTGACGCGCAGTACCCAAAGGGTGTCGCGCGTGATCATGGATCACGCTCACTTCGTCGGCGTATTGCCGCGGCACGCAATCGCGCTCAGCGTGGTGTTCGAGACAACCCCGCGAGTCGCGGCCCCGAATTGCATCGTCGTGGATACCCTGGGAGAAGGGCTGTGGCACGTGGTTGCCCGTTTCGGGTTTCTTGAAATTCCGGACTTACGCCAGGCATTATCGCGCACCCAGGGGTTCGACACGCCCATCAATTTCGACGAGGCTATTTTCATCGGCGCGCGCGATCTGGTGGTGTCCAAACAGAAAAATCCGAGGCTTGGCCGCTGGCGCTTGAGCTTATTTGCGTTTCTCTATCGAAACTCAGTGAAGATGGTCGATCGATTTAATCTTGAGCCCGCGAATGTGATCGAGATTGCCAGGCAAATTGAGATATAGGACTGCGGCTCGTTTGGCGATTTTTACGGTCGCGCCGGGTCGAAGTGCTTCTTCAGCCCCAGCCAGTGGGTCATGTAGTCATCTTGCAGCCGCGGCGTGCCTTTTAATGCGGTGACGGCTGCTTTGAGCACCGATCGAGATTCGAACATGAAGGCCATGGTGTCGGCAATGCGCGCAGGCACGGAAGTATCGGCGGCCGTTGCCTTATCGAAAGTGGCAGCGTCCGGACCGTGACCGCTCATGCAGTGATGCAACGAGGAGCCGCCGGGCAGGAAACCGGTGCTCTTGGCATCATAGACGCCGCAGATGAGGCCCATGAATTCATTGGCGACATTGCGATGAAACCAGGGCGGCCGAAATGTATTCTCCATGGCTAGCCAGCGCGGCGGAAAAACCACGAAATCAATGTTGCTGGTGCCGGGCGTATCGCTCGGCGAGTGCAGCACGAGAAATATTGAGGGGTCGGGATGATCATAGGAGATCGATCCTAAGGCGTTGAAGCGCCTGAGATCATATTTGTAAGGAGCATAATTACCGTGCCAGGCGACCACATCCAGCGGGGAGTGAGCCATTGTCGCAGTCCATAGCGCGCCGGTGAACTTTCCGATGAGCTCGCAGGACTCATCGAGGTCCTCATAGCGCGCCCGCGGCGTCAGGAAGTCTCTTGCATTCGCGAGCCCGTTGGAGCCGATCGGGCCTAAATCCGGCAATCGAAATGGGGCACCGTGATTTTCGCAAATATAGCCCCGCGCGTGCTCCTGCCCAAGGCCGACTCGAAAGCGCAGCCCGCGCGGAATCACGGCAATCTCCTGGGGGCTTAAGTGTATCCGGCCGAGCTCCGTATCCACAATCAGCGTCCCGAGTTGCGGCACGATCAGCAGCTCACCGTCCGCGTCATAGAAGAATCGCTGCTGCATCGAGCGGTTGGCTGCAAATAAATAGACCGAGCAGCCCGTCGCCGCCTCGAGGGAGCCCCCAGCCGCCATCGGGACCAATCCGTCGACGAAGTCAGTCGGATGCACGGGTATTGCCAAAGGATCCCAACGCAATTGGTTCGGCGCCACTCTGGACTCGTTAGAGCGCTCATCGAGTAGCCGGTGTGCATAAGGCGCAAAGGGTTGATGTGTCACCGCAGGCCGAATCCGGTACAGCCAAGAGCGCCGGTTCGCCGCGCGCGGTGCGGTGAATGCCGTCCCGGAGAATTGTTCGGCATACAGTCCGTATGCACAGCGCTGGGGAGAATTTTGACCTACCGGCAATGCGCCCGGCAGGGCTTCCGAGGCGAATTCGTTGCCAAATCCGCTCAGGTAGCCATCGGACTCGGCCGCTGATGTGCTCATAGACGTCATTCTATGACAGCACGGCGCTTTAGTTTCACACCTGCCTGAGTATTACTGCCTTACCGGCCTGAACCGGCGGGCGGGCCGCGCCGGTTCCGCCTTCTGCGTGCGCGCGCGCTTTCTGTCATCGTTGTGGGGGCTTAGGAAGTCCAGCAGTTGCGTGCCGTTGGCGAAATGGGTCGCTACCACCTTAAGGGCTACCAGGGCGGGCGTCGCGAGGATGACGCCCGCGATCCCCCAAAAAAAGCCGCCGAACCACAAAGCGAGAAATACCAGCATCGGATTGAGCTGCAGGCGGCGGCCGACCAACAAGGGCTGCACAAACTGGCCCTCGATGGTTGCAATGGTTAAATACGCTGCAGCCACGGCTGCAGCGTGACCCAGTCCATCGAAGGAAATGACTGCCACGATGGTCAATACGATCAGCGAAGTCGTAGCGCCGGCATAGGGAATGAAATTAAGGACAGCCGCAATGGTCCCCCACAGATAAGGAGTGGGCATCCCCAACAACATCATCGCAATGGTCGTGACAATGCCGAGACCGACATTGATCAGCGCCGTGGTCACATAAAACCGGCCCACTTCGCTGCGCACCTCTTCAATGCACGCGATGATGTGAGCGGCCTTCAGATCGCTGGCAAATGCGGCCGTCATTCGCGCGAGCATGGGCGGGCCACCGGCGAGCAAGAACAGGGTGAGAATAATGATGGTGACGAACGACAACACCACGGTCCGAGTGACGTCGAGCAGCATCGCCGGCGCGCTCTCTTGAGGGGCCGGCGCCGCCGCCGGCACGGATGTCGCCACGGGTTGTCCAGAGGCAGGGGGCGCGGAACCGATGTTCCCGGCGGCGAGACGCAGCTCGCCGATGCGTGCCATGACCTGTGCGAAGGGTCTGATTTTTCTCTCGATAAGCCGCACCGTATGAGGGGCGGCCGCAAACCATTTCTGCGCGGGTTCGGACAGATGATTGCCTAGAGCGGCGAAGGCGCCGATGATCAGTGCGATCATGAGTGCGGCACTCAAGCTGCGAGGCACGCGACGCGCATACAATGCCTCGACCGGCCCGGAAAGCACCAGAAAAATGAGCAAGCCGAGCGCGACGGGAATGAAGGCGGCCCGTCCGAAATAAAGCAGCGTGCCTATGGCCCCGTAGAGGAGCCAGCGCACCGAGGCGAGCAGCGGTTTCGATTTCTTGACTTCCACCTGCTTCCCCGATCAGGCGAGCTGACCCCTTTGGGTCAGGACGCTTTAAGCCCTTGTTGTGTGCGCCAGGACCTCCTGGTAGTCAATGCAACGCCACGATAAAACCCCTCAGGCGGGGCGGATGTAGGTAAATATCCGAACCCGTCTCGGAAGAAACACGGGTCGGTGTAGGAACAAGATGACAGCGGGCTTATTGTCAAGTGCCGTATCCTGCGTCGGCCTGGCGATAGTATGCGATCCTGCGCGGGCTTTACTCTAAGGGTTCACTCAACATGGCACGCCAACAGTTTCATTGGGACGATCCGCTGCTGCTCGATACGCAGTTGACGGCGGAGGAGAAAATGATCCGGGACGCAGCCCGTGATTATGCGCAGGGCCAATTGGCGCCGCGGATTCTCGAGGCATTCCGGCACGAGCGCACCGATCCCGGCATATTTAAGGAGATGGGCGGCATCGGTTTGTTGGGCGCCACCCTCCCTGAAACCTATGGAGGTGGCGGCATGAATTACGTGAGCTACGGTCTCATCGCCCGCGAGGTTGAGCGAGTCGATTCGGGTTTTCGCTCGATGATGAGCGTGCAATCCTCCCTGGTGATGCTGCCGATTTTTAAATTTGGGAGCGAGGCGCAGAAACAAAAATATTTGCCGCCGTTGGCGCGAGGTGAATCGATCGGCTGTTTCGGCCTGACCGAGCCTGATCATGGCTCGGATCCCGGCAGCATGAGCACTCGCGCGCGCACCGCGAGCGGGGGGTATCGTCTCTCGGGGGCCAAAACCTGGATCACCAACAGCCCCATTGCCGATGTGTTCGTGGTGTGGGGTAAAACCGAAGATGACGTGATTCGCGGTTTCATTCTCGAGAAAGGCTGGAAGGGGCTGACGGCGCCGGTGCTGCATGGCAAAGTCGGCCTGCGCTCCTCGATCACCGGGCAGATCATGATGGACGAGGTATTCGTCCCGGAAGAGAATTTGCTACCCGACGTCATGGGACTTAAGGGCCCTTTCACGTGCCTCGATTCGGCGCGCTACGGTATCTCCTGGGGCGCGCTGGGTGCGGCGGAAAGCTGTTGGCACACCGCCCGCCAGTATGTCCTCGACCGCAAGCAATTCGGCCGGCCGCTCGCGGCCAATCAGCTCATCCAAAAAAAGCTGGTCGATATGCAGGTTGAAATCACGCTTGCGCTGCAAGGCTGCTTGCGGCTCGGGCGCATGAAGGATGATGGAACCGCTTCTGTGGAAATTACCTCCATCATGAAGCGAAACTCCTGCGGCAAGGCGCTGGATATCGCGCGGATGGCGCGCGACATGCTAGGGGGCAACGGAATTTCGGATGAGTACGGCGTAATTCGCCATGTCGTCAACTTGGAGGTCGTGAATACGTATGAAGGAACGCACGACATTCATGCGCTGATTCTCGGCAGAGCCCAGACCGGCATCCAAGCCTTCTCTTAGCTTGCCGCGGCGCCGCTTTCGTGGGGCCGCGCAGCTGTGACCACCGAGTGACCTGCGGCAACCCACGCCTCGAGCCCGCCATGCAGCGGCCGCACGCGTTTGAAGCCGTGCTTCATGAGAATCTTGGCGACGCGCGCCGCGGAGGCTTCGCTCGGGCAGGTGCAGTAAAGAATGATGTCCCGTTCCCGGGGCAGATCCTTCAGATGCGCATCGACATCCGTGAGGGAGATATGCAGCGCCCCGGGAATCCAATGTGGCTCGAGCAGCCGCGCGCTCGCGGAGCGCACATCGATGATAAGCGGCGCTGCGCCGCTTTGAATCAAGTCGTAGAGTTCCGCGACTGTGATGCGGGCCATGCGCAGCATGTTGTAGAACCGAGCGCGCTCCATCCATTTGTAGCCGACATACACCGCCAATACGACCAGGCCCCCCGCCAGGGCGGTGCCGCCGATGTGGGCAAAATGCAGCAGCAGCTCATCGATTTGCGCCTTGAACACCATGCCGGCGCCCAGTGCGGCCCCCACCCACAGCATCGCCCCGATGGTGCTCAAACTGAGAAAGCGTATCCAGCCAATCTGCATGGCCCCCGACATCGGCGGCGCGATGGTGGCCAGCCCGGGAATGAATTTCGAGATCAGCAAGGAATTGACGCCCCATCGGTCGAAGCGACTCTGAGTTTGGCTGACGCAGGAATCGGGCTCGAGGGAAATCTTGCAGAGCGTTCTTAAGACGCGGATGCCATATTTTTCGCCGACCCAGTACCAGAGCGCATCAGCCAAGAAGCAAGCTGCCACCGCGGCCGCGAAAAGCCAAGCGAGCGATGATTCTCCACTGGCGGCGAGTGCTCCGGCGAGCACCATCGAAGGGACCGCGGAGACGGGCAGTCCGATTTGATTCAGCAAAACGTTAAGCGCCACCACGATCACGCCGTAGTGCCTAAAATCGAAGAACAGATGCTGGCTCAATGCAGATTGCACAGTCGGTTTAGTTTTCAATTTCAGGCAAAAGGGCCGCCACCATGCCAAGCAGCGGCAGATACGCGCAAAGCCGGTAGACGTATTCGATTCCATGCTGGTCGGCAAGCCCTCCGAGTACGGCCGCGCCGATACCGCCGATTCCAAACGCGAATCCGAAGAACAGCCCCGATACGGCCCCCACGTTTCCGGGCATGAGCTCTTGCGCGAATACCACGATCGCGGAGAAGGCCGAAGACAGGATCAAGCCGATGATGAAGGTCAAAATTCCCACCCACATCAGATCGACATGGGGCAGCAGCAACGTGAACGGGGCGATACCCAAAATGGAGACCCAGATCACGCGCTTGCGTCCGATTCGATCACTCAAGGGACCGCCGAATAATGTGCCCAACGCCATCCCTAAGAGGAACACAAACAGGTGAAGCTGGGCGGATCGCACCGATACATGAAATTTCTCGATCAAATAGAAACTGAAGTAGCTGGTGATGCTCGCAACGTAAAAGTACTTCGAGAAAATCAGCAGCACCAGAACCACGATGGACCAACGCACACGGCTTGCGGATACCGCGCGCCGTACCGGCGCATGCAGCACCTTGCTTGCACGCTCAATGTGCTGACGCTTGTACCACGCGCCAACGCGAGCCAGCACCGCGATGGCAATGAGCGCCGCGATCGCGAACCAGGCGAGGCTGCTTTGACCTTGGGGGATGATCAGCCAGGCAGCAAGCAGCGGCCCCATGGCACTGCCTGCATTGCCGCCCACCTGAAAAATGGATTGAGCCAGACCGTGGCGGCCGCCTGAAGCCAATCGTGCGATGCGCGAGGACTCAGGGTGAAAAATCGCGGAGCCTGCGCCGATCAAGGCCGCGGCCGCCAGCACGCTGCCGTAACTCGGCGCAAAGGCCAAGGTCACGATGCCAATCAAGGTAAAACACATACCGAGGCTCAAGGAATAGGGCTTCGGGTGCTTGTCGGTGTACATGCCGATGAGCGGTTGCAGCAGGGAGGCACACGCTTGGTACGTCAACGTAATCGTACCGATCTGCACAAAACTCAAGTGAAACTCACCTTTCAGAAGCGGGTAGATCGCTACGATCAGCGATTGCATCATGTCGTTGAGGAAGTGCGAGAGGCTCAACGCGCCCAGCAACTTGAAGCGCATCTGCTCGACGCCCGTTGGCACCGGCGCTACCAGCGCTTCAGAATCGGCGGCGAACTCTTTGACCATGCTTCAAACTCTCGGATGTGCAGCTTTTTTATGCAATCTGCCTACCCTACTAGCTACTTCGTTGCCTGTCCTGAGAGAATGCGTCGATGAAACGCTTCGCGCCGTTTGCGTTCTTGAGCGATATCGCCAGCCGCTGGGACGTGCTGGCTTTTATCGTCGTCATCGGGCTGATCGTGTTTCTGGGAGAAACCTCGCGGGGCTTGTTTGCGCCGCTTACGGCGCTCGAGTCAACCCCCATCTCGCTGAATCCGGCCTACTTGCCGGAATACGCGGCGCGCACCACGTTCCGCATGTTCGCAGCACTCGCCCTGTCGTTGCTGTTCACGCTGACGTACGCGACCTGGGCCGCAAAAAGCGAGCGCGCCGGCAAGCTGCTGGTCCCGCTGCTGGATATCCTGCAATCGGTGCCTATTTTGGGCTTCATTTCCGTTACCGTGGTTTTTTTCATGTCGCTGGCGCCGGGACGAGTTTTGGGTGCGGAGTTCGCGGCGATCTTCGCCATATTCACCAGTCAAGCCTGGAATATGGCCTTCAGCTTCTATCAGTCTTTGCGAACCATTCCGATCGAACTCGTTGAAGCGGCCGAATCGTTTCGACTCTCGCCGTGGATGCGTTTTTGGCAGCTTGAAGTTCCCTTCGCAATGCCGGCCCTCATTTGGAACATGATGATGTCCATGTCGGGCGGCTGGTTTTTCGTGGTGGCATCGGAGTCCATCAGCGTGGGTCACACCACGGTGGCGCTGCCGGGCATCGGCTCGTACATTGCGACCGCCATCGCAGAGAAGAATCTGGCTGCCATCGGCTGGGCGATCGCGGCTATGTTGATCGTCATTCTGCTTTACGATCAGCTGCTGTTCCGGCCGCTGGTGGCCTGGGCGGACCGCTTTCGCGTCGAACAAGAACCCGGCGTTCGGGTACCTGACTCCTGGGCGCTCACCATGATGCGCCGCTCGCGTCTCATTCAGGCGGCGAGTCTTGCGTTTCACTCCATCGTCATGTTCACCAGTCGCGCCGTGAAGCGCCGCGATGAGCCGGTCAAGCCCGCCGAGGCTCGACCGAAGCGATCGCTCGATCTGTTGTGGGTATCGCTGATCGTCGTCGCGGTGGTGGCAGGACTTTGGCACATCGTGGTGGTGCTCATACAAAACACCTCCTGGCGCGAATCGCTGCAGGTGTGTGGGCTGGCCGCGCTCACCATGCTCCGGGTGTTCATCCTGATCGCGCTCGCTAGCATGCTCTGGGTGCCGATCGGCGTCTGGGTGGGCATGCGACCCCGCGCCGCACAAATCGTGCAGCCCATCGCGCAGTTTATGGCGGCATTTCCGGCCAACCTACTGTTTCCGATCGCGGTCTACGGGATTGTTCGCTGGAAGCTAAATCCGGACATCTACTTAAGTCCGCTGATGATTTTGGGAACGCAGTGGTACATTTTATTCAATGTCATCGCAGGGGCATCCTCTATCCCGGCGGAGATGCGTTACGCCGCCGCCAATTTTGGCGTCACTGGCTGGTTGTGGTGGCGCAAAGTTGCTTTGCCGGCAATTCTGCCGTTCTATGTCACGGGGGCAATCACGGCATCGGGCGGATCTTGGAACGCGGCCATCGTTGCAGAGCTTGCGACGTGGGGCGATACGCAGGTGCAGGCACGCGGTCTGGGCTCCTATATCGCCGAGGCGACCACGGCGGGGGATTTTCACCGCATTGTGCTTGGGATTGGCGCCATGAGCCTCTTTGTCGTAATCATCAACCGTCTTTTTTGGCGCCCCCTGTATTACTACGCCGAGCGTAAATATCGACTTACCTAGTAGGCTTTTGCCATGAATGACTCTCCGCTACTGCAATGCACCGAAGTGCGTAAGGCTTTTCCAAAACCCGACGGCGCGGAGTTATTGGTATTGGAGGGAATGAATCTGGAACTGCGCGGGGGACAGATCGTCGGGTTGTTGGGGCGTTCCGGTTCCGGCAAATCCACCTTGTTGCGTTTGATCGCCGGTTTGGCCGAACCCACGGCGGGGAATCTGCGCTACATGGGGAAGCCGATCCACGGACCTGCCCCCGGGATTGCCATGGTGTTCCAGAGCTTCGCTTTGTTTCCGTGGCTGACGGTATTTGAAAACGTTGCCCTGGGATTGGAAGCGCAGCGCATGTCGCGCCCGGAAATCCGCAAGCGCTCGCTGGCCGCCATCGACCTTATCGGTTTGGACGGATTCGAGTCCGCCTATCCACGCGAACTCTCGGGCGGGATGCGTCAACGGGTCGGATTCGCCCGCGCGCTGGTGGTCCATCCGAACATCTTGCTGATGGACGAGCCTTTTTCCGCGCTGGACGTGCTCACCGCAGAGACCCTTCGAACCGACTTTCTAGACCTGTGGGCCGAGGGCCGAATGCCCATCAAGGGCGTGATTTTGGTCACCCACAACATTGAAGAAGCAGTACTGATGTGCGACCGGGTGCTGGTGTTCGGCAGCAATCCCGGGCGCATATTGAGCGAGATCAAGGTCACGTTGCCGCAACCTCGCAATCGCTTGGACCCCAGTTTCAGGGAATTGGTGGAACGCATTTACGTTGAAATGACTGCGCGTCCGGCCGGCGGGGTGGCGGGGCGCAAGGAGAACTTTCCGGGATTAGGCATCGGCAGCATACTGCCCCACGTGTCCTCAAACTTGCTGGCCGGTTTGATGGAAGCGGTCGCCGCGCCTCCCTTCAGTGGCAAGGCCGATCTTCCGGAAATCGCCTCGGATCTCACCATGGAGATCGATGAGCTGTTTCCTGTGGCCGAGACGCTGCAAATGCTGCGCTTCGCTGAGCTTGAAGGGGGCGATCTGAGACTGACCGAAGATGGTCTGGCGTTTGCCCATGCGGCGTTGGACGAGCGCAAGCGGATATTTTTGCGTCATTTACTGACCTACGTGCCGCTGGCGGCGCATATCCGCAGGGTGCTGGACGAGCGGGCTTCGCATTCCGCACGAAAGAGCCGTTTTATCGACGAATTGGAGGACTTTATGTCGGAGGAGGCCGCCGAACAGAGCCTGCGAGCAGCGGTGAGTTGGGGCAGATATGCCGAAGCGTTTGCTTATGATGACGAGAATGCCATGTTCAGCTTGGAGAATCCGACTTAAAATGAAGCCATGAGCGACGCGGCGCAGTATTTGACCTTGCACGTTCCACCGGACGAGATGGTGAAATACATTCAGGATCTGATGACCCTGCCGCACGGGGAGATCGCGGCGGGCTCGGCCATGACCTTGGCGCGGCGCCACTGGGGCGGGGATACACCGCTGGCGCGTGCTGCCCTGTTGCGATGGGGTGCGCTCAATCTGGCGTTCCAGGACAAACGCCTGGAAACCTGGACGGTGACTCGCGAGCATGATCGCATCCAAGTTCCGGCCGCACTGGTGGCCGCCGCGGGCGTCGCACCCCTGGTAATCGATAACGAGCGGGCGGTTTTTGACATACCGGCGTTGCTGGATGCCACCCTGGAATTCCAGCCGCCTGCAGGTCAGGCGTAAAACCGCATGACAGGCATGCCATCGCCCGCGCCCAAGCCGCGCTTTGGGATACTGCGCACCATCGCGCTTTACAAGATTGTCAAAGTGTTTCTGTTGCTCGCGGTTGCCTATGGCGAATTGCGGCTCCGGGATGCCTCGCTCGCCGCGAGGCTCCTGTCTTGGGCCCAGGCCCGACCCTACGGTCTGGAGCATCGAATCGTCACTCAGCTGCTGGAATGGTTCAGCGGGTTGAGCGTAACTCGGATCCATGCCATGCAATTGGTGACCCTCGCTTACGCGGCCGTGTTCGCGGTGGAGGGTGTCGGCTTGTGGATGCAGAAGCGCTGGGCGGAGTGGTTGACGGTGATCATCACCGCCTCGCTCATTCCGCTGGAAGCGTGGGAAATCTTTTATCGGCCGACCATAGGCAAGGTTTTAATCCTGCTCGTCAACGCGGCGGTGGTTGCATACCTGGTGTGGCATGTGCGTAGCAAGAATCGCTCAGTCGACACGGTGAGCGCAGTCAACGTGAAATGATCTTCATCTCGGCGCAAACTCTTTAATACATCGTATTCTGCGCACCGCTCGAGCCTCAATCACCGTTTGGAGATCTCATGAAGAAATCTGCGACCCTCGTTACCACCGCATTGCTGACGCTAGGCCTCGCCGCCGCCTCGATGGCCGCCAGCCCGCAATCGACCACCCCGACCGCCAGCGACAGCACCAGCACTGCGCCCGCGGCCAAGTCTCATAAACACGCCGTCAAGAAGCACAAGAAAGCCACCGCTGCTTCGACAACCAAGTAATATTATTGGTATAACGCCCCGACCGCTTCACGGCGGCCGGGGCTTTTTTTTTGGGTGCGAGAGGCGAATATATGGATTTGATCGTTGCGATAAAGGCGTTGATCTTAGGCGTGGTCGAGGGCCTAACCGAGTTCCTACCGGTGTCGAGCACCGGACACTTGATCGTGGTCGGGAGCCTGCTCAATTGGAACGACGAGAAGGGTGCACTGTTCGAAATCGTCATTCAATTTGCCGCGATCCTCGCCATTTGCTGGGTGTATCGGCAGCGGCTATGGACTGTGATGGCGACTCTGTTGCGCGATCGAAAATCGCAGCGCTTCACGTTGAATCTGCTGCTGGCATTTCTGCCCGCGGCCATCATCGGCGTGATTTTCATCGGCACGATCAAAAAATACTTATTCGCGCCGGTTCCGGTCGCGACTGCTTTCATCGTCGGGGGCATCCTCATCTTGTGGATCGAGAGCCGCAAGCGCACGCCGCGTATTGAGAATGTGGATGCCGTCAAGCCTGCGGATGCGCTCTGGATCGGCATCGCGCAGACCCTCTCCATCATTCCCGGCACCTCGCGTTCGGGTGCGACCATCATGGGGGGCTTGCTGCGCGGACTCTCGCGCCCCGCCGCAACTGAATTTTCGTTCTTCCTCGCCATCCCCACCATAGTCGGTGCGACGGTTTTCTCCCTGTACAAGGCGCGACACCTGTTGAACGCCGATGATTTGGCGGTGATCGGCGTTGGGTCGGTAGCCTCTTTCATCAGCGCGATGATTGCGGTTCGGGCATTACTGCGCTACGTCAGCGGTCATAATTTTAAGGCGTTTGCGTGGTACCGGATTGTGTTCGGAGTCGTGATTCTGGCGACCTGGCACTTTGGACTGGTCAAGTGGTAGCGCAAGCGCGAACCTGTTTTGCGAGTGACGCAGTGCTGGGTGGCTGCATCCCTCAAGGGCAGGCCGCTTCAATCACGTAGCGCGAAGCTCATTCTCGCCGGCGCGCGCGCGAACAGCCGGAAATTGCTTTGGCGTGGTGTATGTTTCCATGACCAGCCGGGATGCTCTGGCGGATCGATTAGTTTCCCTGAGCACCGATTGCGAGTAGGGTTAATATTTATGAAGGCCGTTTCGCGCAGGCTTCGCTCAAATGCGGGAGCTCAATACGGTGAATTGTCCGCCGGGCGCCGCCGTGCATGCGGCGCCGGGCGCCTTGCACTTTGTGCTCATCCTGGGAAGCGAATTTTCGCCCTCGCTGAAGTTTCGCGACGCCGCACCACTGACAGTGAAGGGGCCATAGTGTGATCCCGAGCGCCGTCCAAGCCACCGATGTTGCGCACCTGATTCAAGTTGCGCTGACGCCGATATTTTTGATTTCAGCCATTGGCGTGACGCTCAACGTATTGACCAGCCGCTTGGCGCGCATTGTCGATCGGGCACGCAGCATGGAAGCCATCGTGTTGCGGCCGGATTATCAGCCCGTCGGTCGAGATCTCAATGCCGCATTGGCGGTGTTGGCGCGGCGCGCCCGGTACATCAACGCGGCCATCACACTCATCACGCTTTCGGCCCTGCTGATCGCATTGGTCGTGGTCATGCTGTTCGTCAACGCGTTCGCGCCCTGGGAATTCTCCGCCTTCATCGCCATTTTGTTTATTTTGTCGATGTTGGCATTGGCAGCGGCGCTCATGGCCTTTCTCATCGAGGTGCGCATCGCAACGACCACGCTGCAGATCGGGATCGAGGCTGCGTCGCGCAACAGCTAGCCGCACGACTATAGCGGGGGATGTTCGCGCACCGCAATTGGCACGTTGCACAAGTCGATGCGTCCTGCGGGCATTTTAAAAAAATCTTCGGGCCGATTGCGGCGCGACTCGATTAATGCGGCAAAAGTCGGCGTGTCGGTCCTAATCACTTGCAGATTGGACCGCTGCGCCGCCGGCACATCCGCTGCCACGCGGATCGACTGGATCGGCAGAGGTTTTTCATTCTGGGTGTAAAAGCCCATTTCGGCGCTGCCGCGCGGCAAGCTCGACAGCAACTCGATGCCTTTGATCACCCGGCCAACCAAGGCTACATTGCGGTCAAGATGGCGCGGCGCGTGACCGATCACGACATACATTTCGGCGCCGCTGCCGCTTTCGGGATCCAAATCGCGTCCCACCCCGACCATCCCATAGCAGTGCGCGAGCCATATTTTGTGCAACGCGCCCGAGCGGGCAACCGGGAGGCCTTCGGAGAAACCCACCTCGGGCGCATAGACATCGCCGTCCGGCAACCGGGTGAAAGGCATGTGCGGCGGTAGAGAAGAATCGAATTCCGCTTTGACCTTGCCGATGCCGGCCGGCAGCGGATGGCAATTCTCCGGATCACCCCACTGGGCGACATAGTTATCCTGTTCGCGGATGATCGAAAGCCCGTCGAAATACCCGGCCCGGGTCAGGGTCTTGATATTGCTCACATGCAGGGGCGCGAACCGGGGGGCCAGTTCGATGACCACCCGCCCCGTCGGCAGCTCGACGTATAAGGTGTTTTCAAGGTCCAAAGGACGCCAGTCCGAGGCGCTGGATGAAGACAATATCTCCGGCATGCTTAAGTGCTTGGCGGCCAGCGCGGGTTGCGATGATAAAATAACCAGCGCGCATGCCGTTAAAATTCTAAAATTGCGGCTCATGCCCGAGTATTGCATATATTGGTCACCAGCCGCTTAAGGGGGCGACATGCGCCGTTTTTTATTCTGTTGTCTTGTCTTGCTCATCGCCGACCTTCGAGGAATGCCGGCGGGCGCGCAGGGTTATCCGGCCGGAGGCAGGGGTGGCGGCCGAGGGCCTTCGCAGCAAGAGCACGAAGTGCCATCCGCGCCGGCTGACGTCAAGCCGGAAAAGGCGGCGGCCAAGGCTTATGCCGCTGGCACCAAGACCATGCTCAAAGCGCATGAGCTCGAGGATGCAGTGGCCAAGGCCACCGACCCTGACAAGAAAGCCAAAGCCATGTCGAAGCTGGAGGATACCTACGGAAAGGCGATCGATCAGTTCACGGAGGTGTTGCGCAACAAGGGCGACATGTACGAAGCGTGGAGCCAGATCGGCTATCTACATCTGCGCTTTGGCGCCTATCGCGAATCAGTCGATGATTACAATCATGCGCTGCATTTGAAGCCCGATCTGCTGGAGGCAATCGAATATCGCGGCGAGGCGTACCTAGGGATCGATCATCTCGAGGAAGCCAAAGCCGCATACATGGACCTGTTTTTCCATGCGCGACCGCTGGCCGATCATTTGATGACGGGCATGCAAGCCTGGCTGCAGCAGCACCGGGCCGCGGCGAACGGCATGCGTGCGCAGGACATCGATGCCTTCGACAAATGGCTGCAGGAACGCGACGGCATCGCCAAGACGACGGCTGCCAACTAGCGGTTGTCTTGCCGCAGTGCCTGAACCGCGGCGCGCAGCTCCTCGACCAGCGCCTCGAGTGCGCTCACGCGCTGCACCAAGCTCGCGGTGGGCGATGCGGCGCGGGTTTCCTCGAACGGCTCTTCGGGCGCTGACTCGACGGATCCTGAAAATAAGTGCGCATAGCGCGATTCGCGCGCTCCCGGCGCGCGGGCCAGTCGCGCGATGAACGGACCGTCCTCGCGCGTCATCAAGGCTTTCAAAGTAGCCTCGACCTGTTCTGCATCGGCAAATTCGCATAGCCGATTGGTGCGTGAGCGCAGCTCTCCCGGTGTTTGCGGGCCACGCAACAGCATCACGCAAACGATGCCGAGCTCCTGCTTGGAGAATTTCAAAGAGCCGAATTCGGTGTTGCAGAAGCGGTGCTTGTACTTGGTGACTCGGCCCCCGTACCCTGCTGACTTATCGCTGACCATGTATTTCTTCATCAGCGAGTCGACCGTCTGCTGAACTTCACGCTCACTGAGCTCGAGCACGGGGTCGCGATTGGTCTTCTGATTGCAGGCATTGGTGAGCGCATTCAGCGACAAGGGATATTGATCCGGAGTGGTGATTTCCTTTTCGATCAGGCATCCGATGACGCGCGCTTCGTTAGGCAAAAATTCGATATTCATGACAGCTTCCACTTCAGGGCGCGATGTTTTAGGGTAACTACCTTCAGCACACGAGAAAAACAGGACACTCCGCCATGAAAACCCAAGCCGCCATCGCGATCGCTGCCCGCAGAGCGCCCGAATTCCTCGGCGTTGACTTGGAGGGCGCGCGCGCCGGCGAGAGAGGGGTCGAAATCAAGGCCAATCGGATGTGTCACGCAGCGCAGTTTACCTGCTCCGACGCGGATCCAGAGGGCTTATTTCCTGCCTTCTCTATGCACGATGACCCGGACATCGGGGTTGGTGTGCGGCCGGGCCTCAACATAGCCTTTGACCTGACGCATTGCTTCGATTTCATGCACGGCGTGGTGCAAGTCTCATGAGCGCGCCCGATCTGGTCTCGGAACACGCTTGCTATGGCGGGG
>JANYAD010000181.1 GCA_025355165.1 Gammaproteobacteria bacterium
CGATATTTACCGTTCCGAAGAAGAAACTATCCCTTGAACGCGCTTATCGCCAGTATTATTCCCGAAAATGAACTGCAGCGTATGGCTGCGGTGAAGCGGTACGACATTCTCGATACGCCTCCGGACGGAGCCTTCGATCGCCTCACTGCGATCGCAGCACGCCTTTTTAACGCTCCAATCTCGATTATCAGCATTGTTGACGAGGATCGCATCTGGTTCAAATCCCATCACGGACTTTCGGCGACTGAAATCGGCCGTGACCCGGGACTGTGCGCATCGGCTATCTTGTCCAACAATCCTTACATTCTTGCCGACGCCCTAACCGATCCGCGCTCACTCGCTAACCCCCTGGTCGCCGGAGAGTTCGGTCTTCGCTTTTATGTGGGCGTGCCACTGCGGACCAATGATGGCTACAATCTCGGTACTCTTTGCGTCATAGACAAAGCGCCACGTCCCATCGAGCAGAAGCAGATTGACGATCTCAAAGACCTGGCGTCCGTGGTCATGGATCAGATGGAACTGCGACTGTCGGCACGTCAAGCTGTCTCTCAAGCAAACCTCATGGCCCGAGAGATCGATCACCGGGTCATGAACAGCTTGCAGTTCATCTCCAGCCTACTGACAATGCAGAGTCGCGAGTCGGACTTGAACGATGCGGTAGGTCATTTGCAAGCAGCCGCAAACCGCGTCGCCGCTGTCGCCCGAGTCCACCAGAATTTCTACTCGCACGACGCGGACGCGGTGTCCTGCATTGCCTTTCTGCGCCGCCTCTGCGCGGACCTCTCGGACATCCTGGGAAAGCCCATCGAAATTCACGGCGACGATGGCAACGTGCCCACGACAAAAATCCAGCCAATCGGCCTCTTAGTCAATGAACTTGTCACTAACGCGGCAAAGCACGGCATCGGAAAGATTGACGTCAGCTACAGGATCAGCGGCGGCGTCCATACACTCAGTGTCTGCGATGAAGGAGAAGGTTTGCCAACCCGCTTCGAGCCTGAGAAAAGCATAAGGGGTCTCGGGATGAAGGTAGTCTCGGTCCTCACGAAACAACTTGGCGGACACATGATCGCGGGCTCCAAGCCGATCGACAGGGGATCGTGCTTCACGATAGAGTTTCCCGCTTAGCCCCGCCATGGTCGCCGCAGCCTAGCAGTGACGATCGGCACGCGGATACTACCAACGGGCAAATAGGGGTGGGCTCAAGATTGGGATCATTGCATACGCTAGGCGCGGCCAAGTGTTTGATCTTTTAACAATCCCGAGCGACGGATTCGAGAGTCGGGTTGCGCTGTGATTCTCGGGAATTCTGACGCGCGGGCAATGCAATTGATCCCAAAACGCCTGAACGCTTGCGGACATTCAGTAGGAAAACTCACAGCGGCGCTAGGGGATGCGGCCGATGGCGGATTCATCGAGGATAAAGCTAAATACATCCGAGCGATAAGTAGCAATGCTGATTCACTTTTTCGGCAGCAGGCCGACAGCTAGACGCTCAATTCGGTCAGTAATTGCCGTAACGCCAACATCCTTGCCAATTGCGTTGGACAACACCACAACGGTTGTCTTGTCATCGGGAAATTCTGATAAAGAAGCGCTGAAACCGTAAATCCCACCGCCGTGATCAATTTTCCGATGACCCTCCTCTTGCGATATGACAACCGCGTAGCCATATTCTTTTTTGGCAGATTGCGCATCTGCCGGCGCACCGGCAGCTGCCATCATCTTCGCCATGACCGCCCCTGTGGCCTCGCCATTGCTCAGCCTGCCAGGCGTCAGCATCGCAGCCAGCGACGTTGACTTCAAAACTTTGCCTCCAAAAAGAGCCGCGTTCCATTTGGCGAGATCACTCGCGGTGGAACGGATTGAACCCGCGGCGCCGGGAACCGTCATCGAGATGAAGGGGGCGTTGCTGAACTTTCCAGGAGCCGTACCAGAATAACCTCTAACCCGACCGAGAACGATATCGGCCTCATCATCAAGTGCGCTATGAGCCATGCCGATCGGGGTGAAAAATCTGGTCTGAAATACCTGTGCCAAGGGAGCGCCGGATACTTTCTCCACTACACCCCCTAAGATAAAATAGGCCGAATTGCTATAGGACCAATCAGTTCCGGGCTCGAAATCCTGAGTTTTCGGCATCTTCTTGATGTACTCGACCATCTCATCGGTGCTCCGGTGCACCATTCCATCATTCACAAAGGCAGGCTCTGAGGTGTAGCTATGGATCCCGGAAGTGTGGTGCAGCATTTCTTCCAAGGTAATCTCATCGCTGCGCGGAAAATTTGCATAGTACTTCGACAGTTTGTCTTGCAAAGATAGCTTGCCCTCTTCAGCGAGAAGCAGCAAAGCCGCGGCGGTAAATTGTTTCGTAACGGAGCCTATGCGAAAAACGCTGTCATTTGAAACGGGGACTGCTTGCTCCAAATTGGCAGAGCCGTAACTCTTTATCAGAATTACTCTGCCATCTTTGATCACAGCAACCTGCAGCCCAGGGCTCTCGTGCGCGGCTATTGCTGCGGAGGCCGCTTTGTCGATTGATGCGGCCAGATGCCCACTGTCAGGCGGTTTAGATTGCGCCGTGAGAGCCGCAGATGCGGCGACAGCGGCAGCAATCAACCCCTTATTGAATTTGTTAATACGTTTCCCCTTATATATTCGCTAATCCTAAAATAGTCTCTCTAGCTCTTGCCGAATGTCCGTGCGCGTCCCTCTCGCAATGGGGTTGATGGTGCTTGTCGTTGCACCGTTACATAGGATGCCAGTGTGTATCAAGAATGTAGACACCACGTGCCATCTTTTTTGCAACCAATGACAGACGCTCGGCTCGTAGGCCGGTCACCTCGATCTCAACGTGCAGTTGCCCGCGGATGCCAAACTCCGCGACCACGCGACGAGGGGTGATGTTCTGGTTGAGAAGTTCGGCCAAAATTTGGGGTAACACACTCGGATCCGACTCCGCAGTGACGCGCAGGCGGCATCGGGTTACGACCAGATCTTCATCGTCTTGATTGTCACGCTCGACCATGATGCTTCACTCTCGCCAGAATAGATAACGCATGCCAAAGCGATGCCCCGGCTCCCGGTGAAAGCCGGGCGGCTAATGTGGGTGCGAAGCGCGAGATAAAACATAGCGATAGCCTACCGCAGAACTTTGATCGCATGTCGGAACGAACAGCCTTTGGCGGCAGCTTTCGATTCGGTCATGCCGTCATTGACTTCAGGAAATCGGCGTCGAGCAGCCCCTCGGTCTGCAAGTGCCACGAAGCCCGCCGCGCGAGGATGGTCAAGATAGCCGCCTACACTCATCGGTCTGAAGTTGACAGGCTGGATGAGCGAGGCGACGGTCTCGAGGCAATACCGCACAGAAGGGCGCAGATCTTCTGGCCGGACGTTGTGAAGGTCTGCCACTGGCGTTCACCTTGTTCTGCAAGTCTTCGCTTACCGCGATGTTCATCGGGAAAGAAGGGCTTGCGCGCCGGCGGTTGCATGCTTTCCGACATCGCCAAGTCGGCGGGAAAGCCTATAAAGGAGCACGGCGGATAGCGCGGACACGCCGCCGATCAGTACAAAGAACCAGCCGTGGGCCAACTGGCCCCACAACGTACCGAGGCCGCCAGCAAGCAGATTCCCGAAGAAGCCCGCAAAGAACCAACTCGCAATACTGGTTGCACGGAAGCCTTCCGGAGCCATGCGCCCGAACAGTGCCAGACCGGTCGGCAGTATGTAAAGCTCGCCGATGGTGAACACCACGAACCAGCCGGCCAACCAGACCCAACTGGCGCGCGTACCATGCGCCTCGCTCCAGCCGGCAACGAGACCTAACGCCACGTAGGATGCCGCCACGATGGCGGCGCCGAAGGCCATGCGGCCCAACAACGAGGTCTCAATGCCTTGTCGCGCCAGTCGCGCCCAACGAGCCACCAGCAAGGGGGTGAACGCAAAGACCACGAGCGAGTCGATGGATATAAACCAGGTCATCGGTATGGTCCAGCTGGAAGTTAGCTGGCGATCAATACCGCTGTCAGCCCATAAAGCGATCGTGTTTCCGACCTGCTCGTAGGCCCCACGGAATATCACCACGATTGCGGCAATGCCAATTAGCAGTGCAAAGCGATCACGGGCCGCTCGATCCATCGGTGGGCGCGCCGCGCGCGCGGCTGGTCCGCGCACTACCTCGGGCGGCAGATAGCGCCGACCGCCGAGATAGATCAGCAGCGAGAGCAGCATCCCGACGCCGGCCGCGGCAAAACCCCAGTGCCAACCATACGTCTCGCCGAGCGTGCCGCAAATGAATGGCGCCATGAAAGCGCCCAGATTGATGCCAACGTAGTAGATGTTGTATGCGCTCTTGCTGCGTGGATCGCCGTCGCGGTAGAGCCCCTCGATCTGGCTTGCGAGGCTGGGTAGAAATAGCCCGTTACCTACCGCGATCATGCTCAGCGCCGGGTAGAACAAGGGCTCCGAGGACATCATGAAATGCCCCAGGGCCATCGTCGTACCCCCGATTACCACCGCACGTGCTTTGCCCAGCCAGCGGTCGGCGATCATGCCGCCGATCACCGGCGTGAAGTACACGAAGGCCGCGTAGGCCCCATAAACCAGCGACGCGTACGCCTGCTTCATGTCCAAATGCAGGGTCATGTAATAGACAAGGATCGCGCGCATGCCGAAGAAGGAGAACATCTCCCACATTTCCGTCAGGAACAGGATGGTCAGACCCCGCGGATGGCCAAACCAGTTGCTGTCCTGCTCGGTGTTCATCAGAGTCGACATGCGTTTCGAATTCCCCCGCCTCGCTGCGAAGCCAATACCGCCGATTACGCCGTAACCGCGGTCACGCTGCCCCACAAAGTTTCGGGGCACCAGATCCGGCCATCCTCGTAGGAGGCGGCTGGCGAGCAGTCGGTGGTCAGGAAGGTCGGGCCGTCCAGATCCACCACCTCGCACAGCTGCCCAACCACGAACGCCGGTGCCATCGCCAGTGAGGAACCGGACATGTTGCCGACCATCAATTCGAAGCCCAGCTTGCGCGCCGCTTCGGCGATCGCCAACGCCTCGGTGAGGCCACCACATTTGTCCAGTTTGATATTGATCACATCGACGCGGCCGACCATCTTCTGCAGGTCGCGCCGATCTTGCACGCTTTCGTCGGCTGCAAGCTTAATCGGTCGCTCCAGACCATCAAACCAGTCCTCCTTGCCCATTGGAAACGGCTGTTCGATCACCGACACACGGGATTGCAGCAGGGTCGGCAACAATTTTGCAAACGACTCGCGCGTGAATCCCTGGTTGGCATCGACCATAAGCCATACATCCGGTCGCGCAGCGCGCACGGCACGCACGCGCTCGGCATTGAACTCATCATCGGTGAGCTTGAGCTTGATCGCGCGCGCCTGCGCATAAGCTCGCGCGCGCTCGGCCATTACCAACGGATCGTCAGCTCCAACCGTGAACGTCGTTACCAGCGGTTTGATCTCCTTCAGGCCGGCAAGCTGCCAAGCAGGCTTGCCGCTGCGCTTAGCCTCCAATTCCCACAACGCGCAGTCGAGTGCATTGCGCGTGCCGGCGGGGGGCAACACCTGCTGCAGTTGCTCGCGCGTAATGCCCGCTTCGATCTGTCCGCGCATGGCCACGACCTGCTCAAGCATCTTTGCCGGCGTGTCATCGAAATAATAGACGCCAAGGCCTTCACCGCGGCCGACATGGCCTTGCTCGTCTTCCAGGCTCACCACCAATGAGTCGAACGCGGTGAACGTGTAGCCGGTAATGTGGAATGGCACCTTAGTCGGCCTGCTCATGAGGCTTGCCTGCAGGTGCAGCCGCCCGCTTGCATGTGTATTCATGGTTGCTCCTCTAGGGGGAAAAACATGCGGAGGCTTGCGCCGCGGGCGCGAATTGATTCTCAGAACCTGACGCTGAAACTGATCATCCCGAACGCCAGGATTACCCAGGCAAGATAGACGGCAGAGAACCCGAGCAAGGTTTCGCCCATCAGCACCCAACCACCGCGCCGCGGCGCCATCCAGCTGCGCACAAGGTGCAACACGATCAATACTACGCCTACCAAAGCTAGCACTCCCAACACATAGAGCAAGTACATCCACGGCACTGCAGTGCCCTGCAGCAACAAGCTCGGATTGCCGCCCATGGCTATGAGCAGGAGCAGCCAGCCCAACAGTGTGGCAAACAACATCAGCACACCTAGCCGCGAGAACAGTCGGCTGCGACGCTGCTGAGGCAGCAGCTCCAGCCCTCGCTTGTAGTGGCGGCGAACCCACCAGGCGATAAACCAACTCAGCAAGGTCGCCAACAGGAACAGCAGCGCCAACGTGCCCCAGAGCTTCACCGAGCCAAGCGTGTGCAGTCCATTCACGCGTTGGAAAATCAGCACCGGCACCTGGGCATCGGTGGCCCAGTAGCGTAGATTTCCGTTTGGATCGGCGACAAAATCCAGTTTGTGAGAACCATTCACCTCCTGATATTGAAGCGGACCGATCTCACGCCAGTGCAGCGGCGTCCCGGCAAAATTGTTCATGCCGGCCGCGGTGATAGTCCCGTCCGCCAGAGCTAGTACTCGACTCTGGGTCAGAGCGTACAGCATGCGCAAAGCACTCTGGTTGCGGCGGCTCGACTGATACCAGCCTGCGACCCTGGCTGCGTCAGCCTTTGCCGTGGCTGCCGTGGGTGGCTCGGTCACACTAGTCAGAAAATAACGGTCAAGGAAGGCGTCAAACACCGCCGTGCGAATAACGTGAGCGCCGCCCGCATTGCCAAGGCTGTTGAAGGACATAAAGATGCCGACGTTCGCATCCAGCATCAGGTGCAGATCGGAGTGGAAGTAATTCAGGTCGCCCGCGTGGCCGACGATGCGCTGGCCATGGCTATCTTCGTGATAGAAGCCGAGCGCAAAACCGTTAAGACCCTGCGCTTCGGTGCGCTGCTGCGTATACATTTCCACGGCCGTAGCTTTCTGCAGGATACGCGCGTCGCCGAAGCGGCCCTGCTGCAACTGGGCAAACATGAAAGGGGTCATGTCCGTAGCCGTCGTGCTCATCGCACCGGCGGGCGCCGGATCGACGATCTCGAAAGCCTGTTCCTTGCCGTCGGATGCGGTCTTGTAACCCTTGGCCATCATCGGCGCCAAAGCAGCCGGCAGCGGTTGCCGGAAGGTGGAGTGCTGCATGCCCAGAGGGGCGTAGATATGCTGTTCGATGTAGTCATCGAAATCCTGGCCGGATACCCGCTGCACAATGTAGCCGGCCAGTCCGCAGCCGTAGTTCGAATATGCCACGACCGCGCCCGGTGGGAAAATCCGTGCGGGCAGATGTGTCTTCAGATAACGCTCAAGGTTTACGAGCTTGCCATCAGTGGAGATCAAATTCTTTGCGGCTTCCTCGAAGCCCGGCGTGTGGGTCATGATGTTGCGCAGGGTAATCGGCTTGCCCTCGTACAGCGGGATCTTGAAATCCAGGTACTGATTCACGTCAGTGTCCAAGTTCAGCTTGCCCTGCTCGACCAGTTGCATCACCGCCGTCCAGGTAAAGAGTTTGGAGGTCGAGCCGATCCGAAACAGCGTGCCCTCAGCGGTGATCGGCATGCGCTTCGCCAGATCGGCATAACCATAGCCCTTTGCAAACAGTACTTTGCCGTCCTTGACCACGCTGATCGCTCCGCCGGCGACGTCGCCGCGAGCCAATGCCAGTGGCACCACGCCGTCGAGAAACGCGGACAGGTCCTCGCCTGTCAGCTCGTGTCTCAATACACCCTGCGGATCCGTGGTTGCCACAGCCGCGATAGGCGAGGGAGTCGCCGAAGAAGCTATTGGGGCGGGCGTGGCGGGCTTAGGCGTGGGCACTTGGGCCATCGCCACACCGGTGACCCAGCTGATCGCCAACGCCGCCAGCAATCTGGCGATCCGAAACCCGCGAGCAGCGAGTTGACGGGCGCAACCCGAGTCCTGCGACTCGCTGAAAGCCCAGCCACGGCGAGGGATCTGTTGAACGGGGTGTTGTGTAGAGCTATCTGAGTACAGTGGAAAGTGGGGGCGGGAAAGGCACCGGGAATGGACCGCTCTCGCGCGTTTATAAGGATGGCCAGACTTTAGTCGTTGAGCAGGAGAGCAAGAGGTCCAAAGGGATTGGCAGGCGCTCACGGTTCTAACTCCTACGCAAATTATTTTAGGCACGATTCAACCAGCGCATCAAATTCGGGGCCCGCGCGCATCGGATCCGCGGCCGGCACTCCGAGATCGGCGCTGTGTCGCCTCAGCAGTTCGTGCGCCGCCTCAGCCTCCAGATGGGAAGTATTCAAGCTGATACCGGCGCAGCGGATCGCCGCATTAGTGCGCAGTCCTAGGCGGATGGTGAGATCGATCGTATCGGCGATGCTCGGCAGCGAAAAGTGAGTGTTGCCCAACAGATGCGTGCGCTGCGGGTCGTGACAGATTACGATTACATCGGGCTGGCTGCCGTGCAGAAGCCCGAGCGATACAGCCGCATAGGCGGGATGGAACAAGGAGCCTTGCCCCTCAATCACGTCCCAGTGCCCGGGTGCCGCATCGGGACTTAAGATTTCAGCGGCACCGGCTTCGAAGTCCGCGACCACCGCATCCATGGGCATGCCGCCACCGGCGATCAGGATACCCGTCTGACCGGTGGCACGGAAATCCGTCGCAAGTCCGCGCTGAGTGAAGGCACGCGCCAAGGCGAGTGCGGTGTATTTCTTGCCGATGGCGCAATCGGTGCCTACCGTCAGCAGGCGCTTACCACGTCGCCTTGCACCGGTGGCGATGGGAATATTTTTAGGTGGAGTGCGCACATCGATGAGGCGGCGCCCATGCGTTCCGGCCGCGGCTTTCAGCTGCGGCACATCGCTGAGTTTGGCGTGCATGCCGCTGATGAGATCGAGCCCCGCCTCGAGCGCCTCGATGAGCAGCGGCACCCAGCGCTCGGCGATCAGGCCGCCAACATTCGCAACCCCGATGACGAGTGCACGTGCGCCCTGCGCGCGCGCCTGCGAGGGTGTCATGCGCGGCAGTCCGGTAGAGACAGTCGACTCGGGACAGCCCCATTCACCGACGCAGCACTCAGGTATCCAGTCGCGCATTCCGAACGCAGTTTTTGCAAACGCAGGCTCGGTGATATCGCCGAGAAATAACAGATAGGGCGGGCTCAATGGCGCACGTTCCCAGCCTGAGCTCGTGGATACATTCATTGCTGACCCAGCTTCTCGTCGTGTTCGTGCAGATGCCGGTCTAAATGATGAACCGCGGCCTCAAAGAAGCTCATCGATGAGGGGCAGCGTGTGAGATTGTGAGTCTCGTTCGGCAAAATCATCTCACTGCGGTGGATATCATGTACTGCAGGGCCTCGATATCGTAGTCGTCGTTCCCCTGACGGTCGCGCATTCTGCTGATGCATGAGATGAGCGACCCACACGTTCGGGCAGCCGCGTGTATCGAACACCCTTGGCGATTGTGGCGCCGCGGCTCGCAGCGACCAGGTCCATCGGATAGCCAACCTGCATACTGCTCAAGCGTGACGGGCTGCAGCATGTGCCGCCATTGACGCGGTATGCAGCCTGAGCGCGGCGAGCGCACCGAGCTCATGGCACGCACGCAACCCTCAGAATCGAGCGGTGATGAGCGCGCCCAGCGTGCGTGGCTGAACGTAGTTAAGTGTGCCCCCGAAGTTTGGCGAACCCGAGCTGGTGTAGTAAGTGATGCCGCGCTTATCGAGCACGTTCTTGGCATAAAGCTCGAACGTCCAGCGAACGTTCTCGAGGCCGGCACGCAGATTGACCGTGTTGTAGCTCCCTAGCTCCGGACGCGGATTTGGCGCAAAACCGGTTGCACCGAAAGTGGCGGAAAGATCGTTAAGGCGCGACCCGAGATAGCTCCAAGTCGCCCCAGTGAAAGCGTTGTAATCATTGAACGCTCGCCACGTGTAGGCCCCGTCCAGCGATGTGCTCCACTTCGGCACGTACGGCAAACGATCGCCATTATTGCCGCCGGCATCGGGCGCCGACGAAGTCAAGTGGGCATTAACGTATGCACCGGTGAGCGAGAAAGTAAGGCCGTTTACCGGCACCAGACCCAGCGTCCACTCCACACCCTTGCTGCGCGCGGCGCCCCCGTTTGCGTTGATCCCGAACGGCGGTTGACCGGGTATCTGGAGGAGTTCGAACAACTGAATCTTCTTCCAATCGACGAGGAATGCAGCGACATCGATGGACAGACGCTTCTCGAGCAGGTCCGTGCGTACGCCGACCTCATAGTTCGTCGTCCGATCGGCCGTATACGCTCTTGGAACGCTTGCGGGCGCTGCCGCCGGCAGGTCATTCGGGCCGCCCGGGCGATATCCGCTCGCGATCCGGCCGTACACCAAGGTGTTGGCGCTCACGTGCCAACGTGGCGCAATGGAGTACGTGAAGTCCTTGTCGGTGGACTCTCCCGATGTGATCGTCGGGGGATTGGGGGGGCTCGCGAACAGCAGGCCCGTGATGGCCTGGCTGGAGGACTGCTTGTTCTGGGAATAGCGACCGCCCAAGCCTACATCAAACTGAGCATTGAAGTGGTAGGTCAGCTCCGCAAAGCCGGCCCATTCGCGATACAGGGCGTCGAGCGCGACGTTTTCGAGCGAAGCGAGAGAGGTGAATACCTGCGTTGGGATATAAAAAGTCGGCAGCGTCTGAGCAAGTACTGAGGACTCGCGCGTATAGAAGGCACCGACCTGCCACTCCAGAGTTTCATTAGGTGCGGAGGCAAGACGAAACTCCTGAGTCCACTTCTTGATGTTAATCACCTCGGTCTCGCCGAGGCCCGCGACCGCGGTTGCCCCGGCAGGCGGCGGTGGCGTGACGAGCGGGAGGAGGCTCGTAGCGAGACCGCCATATGTGCCCGCCGCGGGCACTCCCGGCGCGAGCGCGAGAGAACTTAAGTCAATGAACCCATTCTCGTCTGTGGTCCCGTAGCTAGTGATCGAGGTGAAGGTTCCCCAGCCGACATTCCAGTTGAGCTTGCCACTGTAGATACGGTACTTGAAGGTGGTCGGCTCATTGATGAAGCGCTGCTGGTCGAAACTGCCCGTTTGCGGCTCGAGCTGATTGGCCGGCGGCGTAAGCGGAAACCCTCGTGAGCCGATCACATCGGTGCTTGGGGACCCGTTCGTATGCAGGTTCTGCCCGGAGGCATTCAGCCGTATCGAAAGGTTGTCGGTCAAGTTGGCCAGCAGCGCTGCGCGCAGGCCCGCGCGATAGCCGTGATTGATGCCTTTCTCTCCGAGCGACGGATCGTCGATGTACCCGGGTAACCCCTCGTAATAGCCGCTCACGCGAAGCGCGGCGCGGTCACTTAGGGGCACGTTGATCATGCCCTTCCCAGAGCCGGCTTTGTTACCGTGTGCGACATCTTCGCCCCCCGCCTGGACCGCGGCGGAAAACTTTGTCGGATCTGGCGGATTGGTCACGTACTTGAGGAGACCGCCCTCGCTGCCTGCGCCGTACAAGCTTCCCTGGGGTCCACGCAGCACCTCGACACGCTGCAGGTCCCAGGTGTCGAAATCGCCGCTGAAACCAAAGCCGTTGGCGAGCGCGTTACTCGAGCCGAAGGGCGTATCGTCGATGTAGGTGGTTACCGTGGAGCCGACTCCGCCCGCGTTCTGGCCGCGAAGAGTGACCCGTGTTATGCCCGGCTGGTAGTTCGTCAGC
>JANYAD010000183.1 GCA_025355165.1 Gammaproteobacteria bacterium
GTCGGCGTCGAAGTCGCCGATAATCAGCACACGGCCGGCGAAGCGATGCGCCGCCAGCAGCCGCGTTCCTGCATCGAGTCCCTCCAGAGAGGCAACCGGCAGCAATCGGTCCAAGGACAGGTCCAGTTCAGAGATATTTCCGATGCCCCGGGCGGCATACACTCGACGCAGCACCGGATGCATTGGAGCCGCAAGATCGAGTGCGCCTTCGCCCAGCCTGCGTCGAATCTGCACAGCCCTCACGCGAAAGACTCCCACCACGGCGTGCGCCTGCGCCAGAAACGCGGCAGCAGGCGTGCGTTTACGCTAACGCTGCGCTCCCCGCCCGACAGTTCAAGCCGCGATATACGCCGTGAGCGCAGCTGCGCGGCCGCGGGTTTGAGCCAACGCGATTCGATCTCATGCCATCCATCGCTGCCGGGGATTTTGGAGGTGACAATCACTCCGTTGCCGGATTTCTCACTTCCGGCGCAGCCTCGAGCCAGGGCGCTGAAATACACATCATCGCCGGCGAACCACCCGGATACCTTGGGCAGCGATTCAAGCGGCTGGCCTCCGCCCCACAGCCACAACGCATTGAGAGCCGATGCATCCGCGCGACTTGCCTCAAACAACCACATTTCGATTTCGCTCATCAATCGCGTCAAGCGCGGCGCGTCGCGACCGGAAGGCAGATACTGTTCAATATTCCGGCCCAGCACATCCTCAGGATCGCGTGTCGTGACATCTAAGATCTCATCAAAAATACAATATAGCTGAGCCGCTGCGCCCGCAGATCCTGCGCCGGCCATCAACCGCACTCCTGAGCCGTGCCAGATGCGGTTAAAATCCGCCGTCAGCGTTTCGGCGATTCGCGGCGCGAGCGCTAGGATACCGTCTTGCGGCAAGCGCACGCTGCTCATCTGCGCAACATAATTGACGGGCGTTGCCAGGCACACCCACGCGCCCTGCACCACTCCACAATCCGCGAACAGCGCCGCGCCGGCCACCGTCGGCACGACCGCGGCGTCCGGGGCCATCACAACAAATGCATCTGCGCGCCAGTCCCTCGTGCGCCGTTCGGCATCAGCCCGTGCGGTCAATTTCTCGAGGATAACGCAACGGTGGGGCTGCTCCGGGGCGCTCGCACGGAATCGAAAATACTGGCTAGCCACGAACGCTCAGGCACGATTTTGCGTATCTTAAGAACATGCGATTCACCCAGGACTCGAGTTCCGGCATTAATATCATCCGCGGCTACGGCGCCGGGGAATTGCGCGTGAATGACACTATCTATCGCGGCGCCGTGATCCTGAGCGCATCAACCGTGATTGCCGAGCCCAACATTCACCGTCTCGATGAGCTGCTTGCGCTTGACGCATCGAGCATGCTCGCGCTACAGCCGGAGGTGGTGCTGCTTGGAACCGGAGCGCAGCAAATCTTTCCTGCGGCCTCATTCAGCGCCCAATTTTTACGCGCCGGGATTGGTTTTGAGACCATGGATACGGGGGCGGCCTGTAGAACCTTTAACGTGTTGGCAGGCGAGCAGCGGCGGGTAGTGGCCATGTTGCTGCTGTGAAGTAGGTGAAAAAAAATAGCAGGGCGGTAAGCGAAAATACACAACCAATCTGTTATCGAGGAATATTCTTCTTCTGCTTGATCTTGTTGTTCTTTTTCAATGTACCGTGTAAGCCTAGCGCCCCGCAATGGATCCTTCCCGACGGGTCGCAGTAGAACACACCGCATAGACTGTCGCAAGTCCCCGACAGAGCGATAATAAAATAACATTCCGTTTGTCCTCAACGACTTACGTCGTTAATCTCGCATCTACTTAGAACTAGGTAGGAAGGTCAGCGGGTCGACCGGCTTGCCATTGCGGCGAATCTCGAAATACAAGGCAGGCTTCTGCGGCGCACCCTCGCCCATGTGTCCGATCAGCTGCCCCAAGCTAACCTCCTGCCCATCCCTCACCAGGGCATCGCGATTGTGCGCGTAGGCAGAAAGCAGGTTCTCACCGTGCTTGATGATGATCAAATTGCCATAGCCGCGGATGCCCGTGCCTGTGTAAACCACCCGCCCTGCCGACGCGGCTCGGATATCTTGGCCTACGCGCCCCTGCAGGATAATTCCGCCGCTGGCTACCGGCTGCGGTGCGGCCAGCCGGTCGGTTGGCCACGCCCATGCGAGCGATGAGGGCACGGCAGCAGTCGCGGGTTTGGCGTTGTTGCGAGACTCGATGTTCCGATTCGCAAAGGGCTGCGCGGACTCGCCCGGTACCAATCTTAAGAGCTGGCCGATCGAGATGTGAAAATCCGGAGCGATGCCATTCCAGCGTGCCAAGTCATGAAAGTCGACGCCATTGCGCCAAGCGATGCTATAGAGCGTGTCCTGCGGTTTCACGACATAGAGGGAAGCTTCTTGTGGCGCCCGATCCGCACAACCGGCGATGATACAGCCAAGTCCGAGGCTGCCAATCGCACGCTGCCAGCTCAATCAGGCGCCTACCGCTGCAGTCCCGAGACCAAGGGAACAAAGCTCACCGGACCGAGCGAGTGGCGCTCGTTGCGAGTTTCCCCCTTTACGTAACGGAATAATTCTTGACGTCCCTCCGGTCCCACCGGCGCAATCAAACGCCCTCCCAACCTGAGCTGATCGAACAGCGCCTGAGGCACGCTGTGCGGGGCAGCCGTCAACAATATTCCATCGAACGGTGCCCGAGCGGGCCAGCCAATGTTCCCGTCATCGTGACGAAAATTGACATTGCGAATTCGCAACTCCCGCAAGGTGCGCCGCGCCCGCTTGAGCAAGGGATCAATTCTCTCGAGGGTATAAATCGTCTTCACCAAAGGTGAGAGCACCGCGGTTTGGTAGCCGCAGCCTGTGCCGATTTCCAATACCTTCTCGATTCCCCCGCCTGCGAGCAGAGCCTCGGTCATTTTCGCCACCACAAAAGGCTGCGATATCGTTTGCCCGAATCCGATCGGCAACGCAGTATCCTCATACGCACGCGTCGCCAATGCCTCGTCCATGAACAGATGCCGCGGCACGGTGCGTATCCGATCGAGTACCCGCTGATCCGTGATTCCTTGTTCCTGCAGACGCTGCACCAGCCGCTCCCGGGTCCGCGCTGAGGTCATGCCGATACCGCTAAGACGCGGTCCTTCTGGAAAGTTACTCAAGCTCGAGCCATCGCTTCAAATCAGGCAGCGCCGCGTGCCGCGTCAAATCGATTTGCAGGGGTGTAACCGACGCAAAGCCTTCGGCGACAGCGTGAAAATCCGTTCCCGGACCTGCATCCTGTCCGGCACCTGCATTTCCCACCCAATAAACATCGCGGCCGCGCGGATCTTTTGCCTTGACGATGGGCTTGGCGCGGTGCCGATTTCCGAGCCGCGTCACCTTGATACCGCGCAATTGCCCCGCCGGCAAGTCCGGCACGTTCACATTCAAAATGACCGGACTGCTCTTGGGCCCGTACAGCGGGCGCAGCGACATGCGCCTCACCAGGTGCGCCGCCACTTGCGCGGCGCTCGAGAAATTGCGCGGGCTCTCCGCGTTCAGGCACAGCGACACGGCGATCGCGGGCAAGCCTAAGAATCGGCCCTCGACGGCGGCGGCCACGGTACCGGAGTAAAGGGTGTCATCACCGAGATTGGCCCCATCGTTGACGCCCGCCACCACCATGTCGTGCTCGAAATCAAACAAACCCGAGATCGCTAAATGCACGCAGTCGGTGGGTGTGCCGTTGACGTAGTAGGCGTCCGTGTCGTAGCGCACCGCGCGGACCGGCACATCGAGGGTGAGGGAGTTGCTTGCGCCGCTGCGATTTCGGTCAGGGGCCACGATGGTAACGTCAGCGAGCGGCTTGATCGCTTCCCCGAGTGCCGCCAAGCCCTCGGCACGGTAACCGTCGTCATTAGAAAGAAGGATCTTCACTGTTAAGCCTGCGCGGCGCTGGCGGGTATCGCCGTGGCGACTATACTGTAATGCCGAAAACCCCGATAGCCGACTGAAGCTGCAGATCCATGCGCAAAAAGAGCTTGAACGACGCACCCTTCGAAAAAAACCCGTCGAGCGAAGCGAGCGTGTTCCGAGCGGCGGTGCGAGATGTCAAACCGTTGATGCAGCTACCGCAGGCCACCGGGCTCACCTCGCCCAAGGCCCGACCGCGGCGCCGCAAGCCAACCGCGACAGCGCTGGAAAATCTCGACAACATCATGCCGTTGATCAGCACCGAGAGCAGCGAAAGCACCGCGAGCGATGCTGGAGCGCCCTCGTTTCAGCGGGCCGGCGTGCGCTCGCAGGTGATGCGCCGGTTGCGGCGAGGATTGTATCCGACCGATGATGAGCTGGACCTGCACGGTTTGAACCAAG
>JANYAD010000251.1 GCA_025355165.1 Gammaproteobacteria bacterium
CTGTTTCGCGGCCGAAGAATTCATCCAGGGTTCTGCCGTTGATTGAAACTTTGCCCGATCCTTGGCGCAGGTAAACCCGCGCGCTGGACGATTTTCGTCGGCCGGTGCCGTAAAATGGGTTGGCTGTATTTGCCATTGATGGTCCTACTTAGATTTCCAGCGCTTTGGGCTGCTGTGCTTGATGGGGGTGATCCTTGCCACCGAACACATGCAATTTCTTATACATGCGACGTCCCAGGGGCCCTTTCGGCAACATACCCTTGACGGCGAATTGAATGGCGCGCTCGGGATGCTCCTGCAGCAATTTGCCCAGGGAGATACTCTTTAGATTGCCGACGTAGCCGGTGTGTTGGTGGTAGAACTTGTCGGTCAGCTTCGCACCGGTGACCTTCACCTCGCCGGCATTGACCACGACGATGTGGTCGCCAAGATCTTGATGCGGCGCATAATTTGGCTTGTGCTTGCCCTTCAGGCGGTGCGCTATTTCCGATGCCAAACGGCCAAGGGTCTTGCCTGCCGCGTCGACTAAAAACCAGTCGCCGCGAGTTTCTTCAGGCTTTGAAAATACGGTATACATGAAATTCTCAGGAGTTATAGGGTCTTGCCGAAAGGCGCGAAAGTGTACAGAACAGCGCGCGCAGATGCCAGTCCCGCGACGGTGCGCCCGAAGGCCTATAATATAATGTATCCATGGATATTCGTGCATATAGTGGCGTCGATCGCGTAATTGGCGAAATTGATAAGATTATCAAGAACTTATCAGTGCGGCAGCACGCCTCACGTGAGCTACCGCCCACCGCGGATCCCAGTACCCTTTCAGAGTCGGACCGCGCCGAATCGGTGCGTCTGATGCGGGTGAACCATTCCGGAGAGGTCGCCGCGCAGGCCCTTTACCAGGGACAGGCCCTGACAGCGCGCGACGCCGAAGTCAGGTCCGCGATGCAGCAGGCCGCTGCCGAAGAGGTGGATCATCTGGCCTGGTGCGAGCAGCGCCTGACGGAGCTGAAGGGCAGCACCAGTGTGTTAAATCCGCTGTGGTACCTCGGCTCTCTTGCGCTAGGGGCCTTCGCAGGCGCACTGGGTGATCGCGCCAGCCTGGGCTTTATTGCGGAAACGGAAAAACAGGTGGAATCCCACTTGCGCGAGCACATGCAGCGGCTAAGCCCGCACGATTTGCGCAGCCGCGCCATACTGGAGCAGATGAGAGACGATGAGGTTCGGCACGGGGCGAAAGCCGCGTCGTTGGGGGGTGATCAAGCCCTGCCCCTTCCCATCACTCTAGCTATGCGCGCAACATCGCAACTGATGACCCGGGGCTCATATTGGATCTGATTTGGGGCGTATCGAATGGCGCTTTGGGACCTCTCCGGTGCCTATCGCAGGCCGCTAGTGCTTGCGATTCCGGGACTTATGTAATAAAACGTGCGCCAGCACCGGCGTTTAACCGACGAAAAAATTTAAGGGAGTGACCATGGAAGAAGGGGCAAAAGCTTTAAGCGATATCCCAGCGATCAATCGTTTCTTGAGCTACTGCCGCATCCGGACAGTCCCTTCCAAGACCGTGATCATTCACGCCGGCGATTTGCCGGACATCCTGTATTACATTATTTCGGGCTCTGTCGAAGTCATGATCGAGGACGAAGATGGCAATGAAATGGTCCTCGCCTACTTGAACAAGGGCCAATTCTTCGGGGAAATGGGCTTGTTCTACGAGCAGCCGACCCGCAGTGCCTGGGTGCGCACCCGTCAGCAATCGGAACTGGCCGAAATGACCTATCCGCGCTTTCGACAAATCGCTGCCGAAAGCCCGGGCTTGATTTTTGAGTTGGCGACGCAATTGGCAACGCGTCTCGATCGCACCAACCGCAAGCTCGGCGATCTGGCCTTTGTCGATGTCACCGGCCGGGTGGCGCACGCCATCATGGATTTGTGCGGCGAGCCTGATGCGATGACGCATCCTGAAGGGATGCAGATCAAAGTCAGCCGCCAGGAGCTGTCGCGTTTGGTTGGATGTTCACGCGAGATGGCCGGTCGGGTCCTCAAGGTTCTGGAGGAGCAAGGACTGCTGCGCGCCACCGGGAAAACCATCGTGGTGTTCAACGCCAGACCGAAAGTCAAGACTCGTCCTCTGATCGTTCCGGTGAAAGCCGGAGTGAATACCGTGGGCGCGAAGAACATCCGCACCGAGCAGCACGATGAGGATGACGATGAGGATGACGAGGACGACGAGTAAGCGTCTTTCAGGCTGATTTGCAGCCTTCTTCTATCTGCGCCCGCATGTCCGTAATCGTGCGCGCATAATCGGAACTGCCGAAAATCGCCGAGCCTGCGACAAACGTGTCCGCGCCAGCCTTGGCGATGTCGGCGGCGTTATCGATCTTGACGCCGCCATCGATTTCAAGGCGAATGTCGCGGCCGCTTGCGCGAATGCGCGCGCGTGCTTCGCCGAGCTTCGCAAGCACTTCAGGAATGAACTCCTGGCCGCCGAAACCCGGATTCACCGACATCAATAAAATGATATCGATTTTGTCGATCGCATAGTCCAGCCAATTCAAAGAGGTCGCGGGATTGAATACCAAACCCGCTTTGCAGCCCGAATGTCGGATCAGTTGAATGGTGCGATCGACGTGCAACGTGGCCTCGGGATGGAAGCTGATATTGGTGGCGCCAGCCTTCGCAAAATCAACCACCAAAGGGTCTACAGGCGTCACCATCAAGTGCACGTCGATGGGGGCCTTAACCCCGGCTTTGCGCAAGGCCTGGCAAACAACAGGCCCGACGGTGAGGTTCGGAACGTAATGATTATCCATGACATCGAAGTGAATCCAATCGGCGCCGGCCGCAAGCACCGCTTCGACTTCTTCGCCCAAGCGGGCAAAATCGGCTGAAAGAATCGATGGGGCAATGATGACGCCCATAAAACTTAGCGCATCCCTCGCGCCGCGCGTATGGCCTCATAAGCCTCTTGGATGCGCTGGGTTTTCTCTTTCGCCATTTGTGCCATCGACTCCGGCAGACCGTTGGCGACCAGTTTATCAGGATGGTGGCGGCTCATCTGGCGCCGATAAGCTTTGACCAATTCTTGATCGCTGACCTCGGCATCTACTTCGAGTTCAGCATAGCACTCTGCCAAATTGCCCGATTTGCTCCCTGCCTGCCGAGCGCGCAGCGATGCCTCCATGTGCGCAAATTCGACCCCTGACAGCCCCAAACGTTCGGCCATCCCGGCCAAAATCCGCCGCGCCGGCGGCGGCATGCCGTTGCCGGCGAGCGCTGCGCGCAACTGCAAATCCACAAAGGCGCGCAACAGGTCATCGCGCAAACCGCAAGACTCGCGCAACCGCTCGATGCTCGAGTCCGCATCATAGCCTGGCGATTTCCCGGTCCTAAAGCAGGCGATGGCGGCTTGGACATCGGCCGCACCCAACTCCAACTCCTGCATGAGTCTGCGCGCCGCATCGATTTCCGCCTCAGACACTCGCCCGTCGGACTTGGCGAGGTAGCCCATGATCTCGAAGGTGGTGCGGAAGAACTCGCCCGAGATCGACATCGATCCTCTAGAACTCCGCATCCTCGCTGCGCTCTTTGGGTAGAGCATATAGCCGATGAGGGCTCCGAGTACCGCGCCCCAAGCGCTCTTGGTGATCAGAAGGCCGATCAGTGCCCCAAAAAAAAAGCCCTTCCAACTCATTCGCGTTGACCTATCCGCTGCGCCGCGACACAATCGCCGACCTTCAATGGTAGCAGTCGCGGGCGCTTACACATGGAACAGTATTCGCAATCGGCACCGCTTTTCGAAAGCCGCATTGGCAGTCTCAAAAAAATTCACCAGGGAAAGGTGCGCGATATTTACGATGTCGACGACGGGCATTTATTGATCGTCGCCACCGATCGGCTGTCCGCATTCGATGTGGTGCTTCCCGACCCGATTCCATTCAAGGGGCAGGTACTGACCCAGATATCGCTGTTCTGGTTCGAGAAAACAAGCCATATAACCCGCAACCATCTTTCCGATCTGCGCGTCGAGGAGGTGATCAGCGACAGCGAAGAACGAGCGCAACTGGCGGGCCGCGCCATGGTGGTCAAAAAATTGACCGCATTGCCCATCGAAGCGGTGGCGCGAGGCTATCTCATCGGCTCGGGTTACAAGGACTACATCGCCCACGGCTCCGTCTGCGGTATCTCCCTGCCCCCGGGGTTGAGGATGGCGCAGCGCTTGCCGGAGCCCATATTTACGCCCGCTTCCAAAGCGCCGGCCGGCTCCCATGATGAAAATATCGATTTTGCGGCCATCGTGAAATTGCTCGGGAAGGACTGCGCGGCCGAGGTGCGCCGCATTGCTCTCGAGGTTTACGGCTTTGCCGCCGAACATGCCCGTTCTCGCGACATCATCATCGCCGACACCAAATTCGAATTCGGCGTCGATAAGTCCGGACGACTGTATTTGATCGATGAGGTGCTGACGCCGGACTCCTCGCGATTCTGGCCGATGGCATCATATAAGAGCGGAATCAGTCCGCCGAGTTTCGACAAGCAATTCGTGCGCGATTATCTGGAGTCGCTGCAATGGAACAAGAAACCGCCGGCGCCGCATCTACCACCCGAGATCCTGGCCCGCACCAGCGATAATTACCGCGAAGCGCTGAAGCTGCTGACGGCCTAAAGACTGGGCCGAGCGCACGAGGCGCGCATGGCGTGCCCGCCCGCGCTTACCGCCGATCCGAAGGTGCCATGTAATCGATGATTTGCTCCCATGATGCTGGCCGTCGCGACCCGCATGTCCGCAGTTTCGGTCGGTTTCTTACCTTAGGCCCACGCCGCAATCTCGGAAACATCAGGGCCGCGATCTTGCCATACCCCATCCGGCATGCAAGGCTCGGCTCATGTTTAGCTGGTTCGAGAAGCTCGAAGATCGCCTGTTCACGGGATCGCGCGCCATGCCGCCGCCGTGGGGACCGGTACTGCGCGTGGTGCGGTATCCCGCGGCGTTGCTGCGCGATTGGCTGCAAGGCGAAATCAGCGTGCAGGCCATGAGCCTCGCGTATACGACACTGCTCTCCATTGTCCCCTTGATGGTGTTCAGCTTCTCGATTTTGAAAGGCTTGGGCGCGCGCGGCGGTCTGCGATTTATTCTTGATCACTTCTTCCAGCCGTTGGGGGCCTCCTCGGAGCAGTTGACGGCAAGCGTGTTGCAATTCGTCGGCAATATGAGCGGACTTTTACTAGGCACGCTCGGCCTGGCTTTCCTCGTTTACACAGTCATCACCACAATCGAAAAAGTCGAGAAAAGTTTTAATTTTTTGTGGCGCGTCGATCAGCGGCGAAACTTTGCGCGCCGCTTCACCGAATACTTAAGCGTGATGATTTTGGGGCCCATCCTGCTCGCCGTGGTCCTCGGCCTCCTGGCAAGCGCCGAAAGCAGTCCGTTTGCTTTGTGGCTGGACGCAGTCAAGCCGCTTGCTTGGCTGATGGGAGGGACCGGAAAAGTTCTTCCCTACCTTATCGTTACCGCTATTTTCACCTTTATGTACGCCTTCATTCCCAACACCAAAGTTGCACTACGCGCCGCGCTCATCGGGGGGATATCGGCCGGCCTCATCTGGGCTTTGGTCGGCAAAGTATTTACCGCCTTCATCGTGTACTCCTCGACTTTAGTCGCCGTTTACACCGGTTTTGCCATCGTCCTCACCACCCTGATCTGGGTTTACTTGAGCTGGCTCATCTTGCTCATCGGCGCTCAGCTGTCCTTCTACGTGCAATTTCCGCAGTACTTGCGTCACGGGCAAGCGCGCATCGAACTGACTGGCAGGGATCGCGAGCAAGTCGCTCTGTCGGTGATGTATCTCATCGGCCGCGATCATGCGGCCGGCGAAATCCATTGGACGGCCAATGCACTTGCCTCGGAACTCGACATCCCGAGCATTCTCCTGGCACCGATACTGAATTGCCTAGAGAAAGCCGGTCTGCTAGTCATGACTGAGGAGCAACGATTCGTTCCGGGCCGTGACATTGCAGCAATTCAGCTCGCCGAGGTGTTCGACACCGTGCGCACTTTGTACAGCGGCCGCCTAGCCGTCGGCATCCGCGGCATCGCGCCCGCACTCGCGCTTCTGCGGGAGGTAGAGGCGGCGATGCGATTGCCCTTGCGTCATCTCTCGCTCAAGGATTTGACCTTAAGGGACTGATTATTCGCCGGCGATGGTCATTTCCTGAACCAATATTGATCCTACGCGCACCCCGCCCCGGACATCGACGTCATCACCGATGGCGGCGATCCCCCCCAACATGGCGCGCAAGTTTCCGGCGACGGTGATCTCCGCCACGGGATATTGGATCGCGCCATTCTCAACCCAAAAGCCCGCCGCTCCGCGCGAGTAATCACCGGTTACGGTGTTGACACCCTGACCCATCAGTTCCGTCAGCAGCAGGCCGGATCCCAGCTTTGCAAGCATGGCGTCAAGGCCGCCGCCCAAAGTAGGCGTGACCAACAGGTTGTGAGATCCGCCGGCATTGCCCGTGGTCTGAAGCCCCAGCTTCCTCGCCGAGTAACTGGATAGGATGTATCCGGTCACCACACCCGCAGCAACCAGTTCCCGATTATGGGTTGCCACGCCCTCCTCATCGAAGGGCGCGCTGCCCATGGCCTTCAAGAGATGCGGCCGCTCGGCGATGAAGACATCCGAGGGAAACAATTGCTGCCCTGCGCAATTCAAGAGAAATGACGCCTGGCGGTATAAGCTGCTGCCGCGGATTGCAGCGACGAAATGGCCAATCAGCCCACGCGCCAGCTCTGGAACGAAAAGCACCGGCGCACGTCGCGTACTGATTTTCCGGGGGCCTAAACGTGCAATCGTTCGTCGCGCGCTTTCAAGGCCAACAGCCACGGGATCTTGCAGTTCCTGCCAATCGCGCGAACTGGTGTACCAATAATCGCGCTGCATGTCGTCGCCCTTTCCTGCGAGCACCACGCAACTTATCGTGTGCGATGTGGTGGGGTAGCCGCCGACAAAACCGTGCGTATTTCCGTATACGTGTAATCCCTGATGTGTGGCGACCGATGCTCCCTCCGAATTATTGACGCGCGGGTCAAATCCGAGGGCCGCCGCTTCACTGGACTTGGCGATCTCGATGGCATGGTCCGCCGTAATGCTCCAAGGGTGCGAGAGGTCCAGATCCGGCGGCGCGCGCGCCATCAGGGCTGCATCCGCCAGGCCGGCATTTGCGTCCTCCGCGGTAAACCGCGCAATGCTGCAAGCCTTGGCTACCGTTGCACTGACTGCGTGCGGCGAGAAATCCGCCGTGCTCGCGGAACCCTTGCGCTGGCCAAAGTACACGGTGATTCCCATGCTGCGGTCGCGCTGGTGTTCCAGGGTCTCCACCTCCCCGAGCCGCACCCCGACCGACAGGCCGGTATCTTGGCTGACAGCCGCTTCGGCCTGAGAGGCTCCACGGGCGCGCGCTTCGTCCAGGGCGCGTTCGATGATCGACTCCAGGTCTGGTTGGGTAAGGCGCACGGGGGTATTGGTCACGGCCATCGTCGTCTCCACCTTGGGGTGAGGGAATCTGGAGATGATTCTACCGGCCCGAGTGATAGCATGGGGAATATGACTATCGAGCATGAAACCCCGGATCCGGGCGAAACCGAGGAACAGCGGCTAAGCAAAAGCGCCCGCAAGCGGGAGGCGGCCTCTTTGCAGGAGTTAGGGGTGAAACTCTCTGCGCTCCCTGATCAGGAGATCAAGGCGCTGGAGCTGCCGGAGAATCTTTTTGTGGCCTTGCGAGACTTGCGTCGTTTGCCCTCCCATGGGGCCCAAGTCCGCCAGCGCCAGTACATCGGTAAGCTGATGCGGACGATTGATCCGGAACCCGTGCTGGCAAAGCTGGCCGAGCGTAAGCAGCGCCACGATGTGGAAATTCGACATTTTCAGGAAATAGAGCGATGGCGGGATCGGCTGCTGTCGGATCCTGCCGTAGCGCTGGATGAACTGCTCGAGGAATATCCAGATGCCGATCGAGCGGCTTTGGCAAGATTGCTCGATAAGGCCGAAAGAGAGCGCTTGGAACAGCGCTCTCCGGTCGGCGCGCGCGAACTTTTTGCGTTTCTGCGCCAGCTGCTCGGATAGATTGGTAAACTTGGCGCGATGAAACCCTTGGTCGGTGTCATTATGGGATCCTCGTCCGACTGGGAGACGATGCAGGTCACGGCCGATATGCTGACTCGCCTGGGGATTGCGCACGAGGTCCGCGTGATCTCGGCGCATCGAACGCCGGATCTATTATTTGACTATGCTGCCTCCGCACGCGAGCGCGGACTCAAAGTCATCATCGCCGGGGCCGGTGGAGCGGCGCATTTACCGGGAATGACCGCTGCGAAAACCTCGCTTCCGGTACTGGGGGTGCCGATTCAATCGAAAGTGTTGAACGGCATAGACTCCTTGCTTTCGATCGCGCAAATGCCCAGCGGTGTCCCCGTCGCCACCTTCGCCATCGGCAGTCCCGGTGCGAAAAACGCCGCCTTGTTTGCCGCAGCGATCCTCGCCAACGAGAGTACGGATATACGTACGGCCTTGGATACCTTCCGCAAGGAGCAGACGGAAGCGGTCCTAGCGAAGCCGGATCCGCGCGCCTCTTGAAGTTATTGAATGTGGGTATCGTTGGTGCGGGCCAACTCGGACGCATGCTAGCCCTCGCCGGATATTCACTGGGCGTGCGGTGCCTGTTTCTGGACCGCAGCGCCCAGTCCCCCGGGGCTCAGGTGGCTTCCACTCTCATCGGCGATCTGGAAGACGCGGCCTTGCTCGCCGAGTTGGCCGCGCGCAGCGATGTCGTAACCTTTGACTGGGAAAACATTTCCGGCAGCGTTTTGCAGCCGCTCGAAAGCGTCACCAAGGTCCGACCGCCGCGGGCCGCCCTCGAGGTATCACAGGATCGCCTGGCCGAAAAAAAGCTTTTTACGAAGCTTAAAATTCCCGTCGCAGCGCATGCGGCAGTTGACAACTTCAAAGAATTGGTCAGCGCTGCTCGGAAAATCGGACTCCCCGGCGTTCTCAAAACGCGACGCCTAGGGTATGACGGCAAAGGACAGTTCGTGCTGAGAGAAATCTCGCATATCGAAGAAGCTTGGCAGGCGATCGGCGGCACCGGCCTGATTTACGAGAAGTTCCAGGCCTTCTCGCGCGAAGTTTCCCTGGTGAGCGTCAGATCAGCGGCTGGCCACGTTGTGTTCTACCCTTTGTCAGCCAATACCCACAGCGAAGGCATCCTAAGATACAGCGTTGCACCTTTTACAAATGTATCCTTGGAACGCACCGCACAGCGTTACTTGAAGCTCATCATGAATGAACTTAAGTACATTGGCGTTCTGACCGTTGAATTTTTTGTTGTCGATGGAAAACTGGTGGCCAACGAAATGGCGCCGCGCGTGCACAACTCGGGGCACTGGACTATCGAGGGGTGCATTACCAGTCAGTTTGAGAACCACCTGCGCGCCATTTGCGACCTGCCCCTCGGCAGCACTCGCCCATTGGGACACGCCGCCATGATCAATTTCTTAGGAAAGATGCCGGACCGCGAGCGCCTCTTGGCCATCGAAGGATTGGCTTTTCACGATTATGGAAAAGAGCCGCGTCCGGGCCGCAAATTAGGTCATTGCACCATCCTCAAGGCTCGACCCCGCGAGCGCAATCAGGTGCTCGCGGACGCACTAAAATTGATTAAATGGGCTTAAACTGCGCAATTTTCGGGTGCAATCATTAGACCATTAGGCGAAATGTACCTAGACCTGTTCAAACTTCACGAACTGCCGTTCCGTTTGAGTCCGGACCCGCAATTTTTGTATCTGAGCAAGCAGCATGCGCGCGCCAAAGCGTACATGGAATCGACCATCTGGTTCACCGACGGCTTCGTCGTGATTACCGGCGATATCGGCGCCGGCAAAACTACACTGATAGAAACATTTCTACGCGAGCTGCAAGCCGACGTGGTGGTGGCGCAGATCAATCAAACGCAATTGTCGGCCACCGGCTTTTTGCAGTCCGTGCTGGTACAGTTCGGATTTTCGCCTTTCGGCATGAAGAAGCCGGAAGTGCTCGCGACATTAAATCAGTTCTTGGTGGAGCAGCACGGTAACGGCCGCAAAGTGCTGTTGATCATCGATGAGGCGCAGAATTTGAGTAACAAAGTGCTCGAAGAGGTGCGCATGTTGTCGGGGGTCGAGACCACCAAAGAAAAAGTGTTGCGCATCATTCTTGCCGGGCAGCCTGAGTTGAATGAGAAGCTCAACTCTCCGGGTCTCATACAGCTCACTCAGCGTGTGCGTTTGCGCTTTCACCTTACCGCCCTCAATAAGGCAGAGACTGCGGCTTACATCGACCATCGGCTCGAAGTTGCCGGCTCTCAAGGGCGAAGAATATTTGCCGAGGACATGTACCCAGCCATCTTCAGATACACGGGCGGCGTGCCTCGTCTCATCAACACGCTTTGCGATACCTGTTTAATGGCCGCCTATGGCAAAGATCAAGACACCGTGAACATGTCCCACTTCGAGGCCGCGGTGGAGGAGTTGCAATGGGTCGAATTCGCATCCGGCACCAACCAGATGAAGATCCTGGAAGCGGACCACGTCCTACCCTCGCACATCGATACCGGCCAGACCGATAGCGGGCAGATCGATTCGGGGCAAGTGGTCGGCAGGATTCTCCTCGCTTGCGAAGGCAAGACCATGGAAGAGCGTCAGCTAACGCCCGGACGTCTGGTGATTGGCCGAACGCCCGACAACGACATTCAGATCGACAGCAAGTTCATCAGTCGACATCATTGCCAAATCATTACCCAGCCCGATTCTTGTGTAATCGAAGACCTCAACAGCACCAACGGCATTTCTGTTCAGTCGAAGCGGGTGCGCCGACATAACCTCAACGATGGCGACGTGGTGCAGGTGGGCCAACACGAAATCATGTACATCGACGAGCGATCGCCGCGCGTCCGCAACTCGCCTGAGCCAATCGGACCGCGTTTGCGACCCGCGCCCGAACCAATCGACACCGCGGTCGCAACCGCGGTGCTCGGCGGAACTCCGAAGGAGTCTTGATCTTCAGTTGTTGGTTATTCGTTCAGTCCCGGCGGTCGGTGGACGCTCGATGCTTACACCCGAATATTTACGGCTTAGCTCGCGCTCATCCTTACGCCGCAAGAACACCGTAAGGGCAGCAGTCTCGGCCACCAGGCCGATGAAAAAGGCGGCCTTGCCGCTCAGCCCCGACGGATCTAGGTAGGACAGAAATATTGCGAAGACGCCGATCACCATGTAAACAACAGGCAAGCTTGCGTAGACAGGTCGAGCCAGGCGCATGGTATTCCCTCCAGGCGCGATACTAATGCGGAATACCCCGCGACGGTTGCCGCATTTTACTTAAAACGGCCAGTGGACCCTAGGCTACAGTGTTCACTGTACTTAACCTTCGGACATTTAGTCCTTCCCGACTACCATCTCGGCAATTCTCGACAACCAGGAGTGACCCCAGCCTTCCACTTTCAATCGATCGCTTTTGGGCTTTGAAGCACGACTGGCTTCGGATAAAAGGTCCTTCGGGATTTGGAATGTGCCAGTCATCGTGTTGTCGTTCATGAAAACTCCGTCGTGGGATAACGAAGCGCAGACTAACCATCCTGGGTGCCGCGCAATGAGACGTGCCGCACGCCCCGCCCGATTCAGTGCTCGTAGCGCCGGCCGTAGTCGCCGCGCGGCGACGCAAATACTGCGCCCCGCTCCTTATGTCGCAGCGTGCTGGCGTTATGTTGCAGCGCTGCCAACCCGCACTAGGAGAATCTCCCTTCGGCGCAATACGCAGTCAGGCTCCTAGCGTTGCGCCCCGCGCACCCTTGTTGCTTCAAACTCATCGCCCGGCAACCAGTTTACCGTCGCCTTCGAAAGCATTGCTTGCCAGCCTAAGACAAATCCAAACTTGGCCACCGCCGCATTGCTGGTGAAATCCATGTCAGGCGTAAATTTATCGCCGGGGCGGTGATAGCGCTTGGCCGTGTATTCTTCATGCAGCGCTTTCCCCCATTCCGACGAATGACCTGCGAACTTGACACCGGTGTTGATTGAAAATGCGGGCACGCCCGCTCTGGCCATGCTGAAATGGTCCGACCGATAATAGTGACCTGCACCCGGCTCGGCGTCTGCCTGAATGTCGAATCCAAATGCGGCGGCCGTCCTCGCGAGGGTAGGATAAAAAGAGGTCCTTTCAGCTCCGGTTACGTTGACCGATTGCGGCATACCGGTCGGCAGAATGGCGTCGTAATTCAAATCCAAGGCAATCTTCGCTGCGGATATGGGCAAATGCTTGCCGAGGTAGTTCGAACCGAGCAGACCTTTTTCCTCAGCCGTAACCGCGGCAAACAATACCGGAGAAGGCGGGCGTGATGCGGACCCGCTGAAGGCATGTGCCAACTCGAGCAGGATGCCGCAGCCGGTGCCATTGTCGACCGCACCGTTGTAAATATTGTCACCGCCTATCTGCGGATCCACGCCCAGATGATCGTAATGGGCCGAGTACACAACGGCCTGACCGCCCTTCGCCGGCAACAGCCCCAGCACGTTGTATGAATCGAACTTGCGCACCTTGCTGATGATGTGCGCCTTGAATCGCACCGGCAGTTCTCGGGCCTGAAATTGCCGAGTTCCGGCAGCGGACATCATCTCGTCCAAATTCAGATTCGATGCGCTGAGTAATTTGCGCGCCACGTCCAGCTGAATCCATGCGGCGGCCTTGAGCTTGGGCTCATTGTCGTTGGCCAGGTAAACCTGTTCGGCGCTCCAGGAGTTGCGCACTACGTCCCAGCCGTAGCTCGCCAAATCGGTGCGGTGAATGATGAGGGCACCGAGGGCGCCCTGGCGCGCCGCCTCCTCGAACTTATAGGTCCAGCGCCCATAGTAGGTCAGCGCTTCGGCGTTAAAGAAATGCGCATCACTCGACGGGGGTTCATTGACGATGACCAGCACAACCTTGCCCTTGACGTCGACCCCTTTGAAATCATTCCACTGGTACTCGGGAGCTTCGATCCCATAGCCTACGAAGACGACGGGCGCCTCGATATCCACACTCTCGGTCTGCGACTGGTTGCCAATCACATAGTCTTCAGCCAATTTCAACTCCATCGCGACCCCCTGCACAGGGAGCAACGAAGCCGACGTCGCAGGCAAGGTTTTGACCCCCACGAAATCCACTTTTTGCAGATAGCCGCCGTTGTCGCCGGCCGGCTTTAAGCCGTACAGGGCGAATTGCGAGGCGATGTAATTGGCGGCAATATCGCCGCCGCGGGTGCCTGGGGCGCGCCCCTCAAGCAAATCATGGGCGAGGAAACGAACATGCTCGCCGATACGACGCGCCTCGATTCCCTGCATGGAGAAAGCCACGCCGGGCGCAAGCCCCAACTGCGCTGCTACATCCGCGGCGAGGGATTCGCCTGAACTTAATGCAGCGCTCAAGCCCAGAATCACTGTCGCCGCCAGGTTGTGCGTCATACCTCGTCTCCGGAGTAGAGGCGCGGGTAAGCCGCCCCTGCCTTGAACGCCTCACCCGCGCCGCGGCTTGGCATCCTGTCAACCCGAAAGTTCGGGATTCCTCCCTGGAAGGGCCGCGCGATGATTTTTCCACGCCATGATCGTTTGCAACATGGAGTAACTCGTCGCAATTATGCAGAAATGCCGGTATCGCGCCAAAGGTCTTGCCCCGGGTGACCTTACGATCAGCCGGTGCCTCCCACCGTCAACGCGTCGATGCGCAGGGTGGGCTGACCGACTCCGACTGGCACCGATTGCCCTTCCTTGCCGCAGGTCCCAACCCCGGTATCGAGCTTCAGATCGTTCCCGACCATGCTCACTCGAGTCAACACATCAGGCCCATTGCCGATCAGGGTTGCGCCTTTCACCGGAGCGGTAACCTTGCCGTTTTCAATCAAGTAGGCCTCGCTTGCCGAGAATACGAATTTGCCGGAGGTGATATCGACCTGACCGCCGCCGAAATTCACCGCGTACAAGCCTTTCTCCACCGAGGAGATGATTTCTTGCGCAGCGCGCGAACCTGCCCGCATGTAGGTATTGGTCATGCGCGGCAATGTCATGTGTGCGAACGATTCGCGCCGCCCGTTTCCCGTGGGCGCCATGCCCATCAGTTTAGCGTTCATCTTGTCCTGGATATAGCCGCGCAGAACGCCGTTCTCGATAAGCGTCGTGCACTGCGTTGGCGTGCCTTCATCATCAACATTCAAAGAACCTCGGCGCCGGTCGAGCGTTCCGTCATCGACCACGGTGACATCATCCGCGCCCACTTTTTGCCCGATTCGATTCGAGAACGCCGAGGTGCCCTTGCGATTGAAATCGCCTTCCAATCCATGGCCGATTGCCTCGTGCAGCAAGATGCCGGGCCAGCCCGGCCCGAGCACCACGGTCATGGCGCCGGCAGGGGCGGCTACCGCATCGAGGTTAACCAGTGCCTGGCGCACAGCCTCGCGCCCATGTTCGAATGGTGCGTCGCCGCGCAATAACTCGTCGAGTCCGAAACGGCCGCCCCCGCCGCTATAGCCCTGTTCGCGTCGGCCGTTCTGCTCAACGATGACAGAGACATTCACGCGCACCAGGGGACGCACGTCTGCCGCCAGCGTGCCGTCGCTCGACGCGATCAACACCACCTCATGAACCGCCGCCAAGGAAGCCATCACTTGCTTGACTCTGGGGTCGAGCCGGCGCGTAGCGGCGTCGATTTGCATCAACCAAGCCACCTTGTCCTCATCCTTGATGGCATCAAGCGGATCGATGGGCAAGTAAAGCCGGTGCGTCACCGCTCGCTGCCAAGTCTTGACCGCTTTATTTCCTCCGCTGCGCGCAATAGCCCTCGCCGCATCGGAAGCCTCGAGCAAGGCCGGCAAAAGCACCTCGTCCGTGTACGCAAATCCGGTCTTCTCGCCGCTGATGGCGCGTACGCCCACGCCTTGCTCGATACTGTGGGAGCCTTCTTTTACGATGCCATCCTCCAGCGACCAGGATTCCTCGCGAGACAGCTCGAAATAAAGGTCCGCATAGTCGACGCCGCGGCTCATGAGCGTGTCGAGCACCTGACTCAGGCGCCGCTCATCCAGCCCCGAGGGTGCCAGGATCGTCTTCTCGGCAATGTCTAGGGACGGCAGTATCAGCTCAGCGCTGCGCGCGTTCATGCCATAACCTGGGAACGGGCCGTCGCGGCGCCGGCCAAGCCCAGCTGGCGGTTGTCCAGTGCTGGAAAACGAGCCCGTGATTCGGCTTGGCTCGCAAGATCAATTTCTGCTGTGATCACTCCAGTACCCTTTGCCAGGCGCGACAACACCTGACCCCAATAGTCCACGATAAGCGAATCGCCATATGTTTCACGCCCGCTCGTATGTAAGCCGGACTGCGCCGGCGCAACCACATAACATAAATTCTCGATGGCCCGCGCCCTCAGCAACGTTTCCCAATGCGCATGGCCGGTCGGCACAGTGAAAGCCGCCGGCATCGCCAGCCACTCTGCACCTTGTGACACCAGCTCCCGATACAGTTCCGGGAACCGCATGTCATAGCATACCGATAGTCCGAGCTTTCCAACCGGCGTGTCGGCAATGACCGGAACGCGGCCCGGCAGCACATGATTCGACTCACGATACTGCTCATTTCGTCCCGGAATGGTGACATCGAACAGGTGAATTTTGTCGTACCGTGCGACCCGCCGGCCGTCCGAGTCGATCAGCAGCGAAGTATTGGCCACGCGCTCCGCGTCATCGGTTCGGACCACAATAGTGCCGCCCAGGATCCACATCTGGAATTTCCGCGCCGTATCGCTCAAGAATCTTTGCACCAAGCCATCGCCATACGGCTCCGCCACTTGCAGCTTGTCCGCATCCTTAAGGCCGATGAACGAAAAATTCTCGGGCAGACATGCGACGAGCGCGCCGGCTTCCTTCGCCTCGCGCAGCAACGATTCCGCGGCCGCCAGGTTTTCGGCCACCACGTGGCTTGAGGTCATTTGAATGGCGGCTACTTTGCCCATTTATTTCGGTGCCTCTGCAGTCGCCGCGGCGGCGTCTGCACTCTTGATGCGTTCGACCGTGGGATTATCCCAACTGCCGGTGATGTGATAATACCCTCGTGCCAACCCCTTCAGCGGCCCTTTGAACACCTGTGTGAACAACAGCACGGCCGCCCCCACCACCGGCCCGCCAACCAGCGCACTTGCCACGGGAATGGACAGTGAGTTCCCTACGCTGCCGGTCACCACTGCAGTTTGGTCATAGTCCCTGTTTTTCAAGCCAACCCGACCTATCAGGCCGATTTCCGCGGCCGGGCCCTTCAACAGCACGTTTTCTGTGTAAGCATTGCCATCCCGAAGGTCGAAGTCGCCATGGACGCTATCGAAGGCCAGGCCCTTGTCGGTTAAGTCGCTGAAATCCAACGCCAATCTGCGAGGCAGTGCGGCAATGCTCGCGAGTCCCAGCACCCGCCCGGCGCCGGGTTTGATCCCGGTCACCTGACCCTTTTCCAACCCTAGCTGCACGTGGCCCATCGCTTGGGCGAGTAGCGCAGCTGTGGGTGCGCCTTCCCAAGTGAGATCAAATTCCATCTTGCCGGCCTTGGCCTGTATGACGTCCGCGTAACCCAGCTCCTTGAGCGTGTTTTCGACATCGGTACTGATTAATGTACCGTTCGTGCGGCTGACACCGGCATCCTTCGCGCGCCATCTACCCTGGGCGTTCACGGTAAAACTTGATCCGGCCACGCTCAAAGATTGCAGCCCGACGCCGAACTCTTCTTTGACGAGCCGCGCCGAAACCTCGCCCAACTGACGCTCGCCGAAGAATAGTTCGGCCGCTCGGAAATTGACCGGTGGAACCGCGCGCGGATCCATCTCGCCAGCCATATCCACGGCAGTATCGGGCGTGGGGTCCGAGTCCTGCGCCACATCGAAGCGCAGACGGTCGAACTGCAAATTCCACGGTTCGGTTGAGTTCGCCGTGCTGGGAACGGCGATGGCACCAATCACGTTGGGGCCGCCGACGTTGATGCGCCAGATTCGATCCGTGACGGCCAAATCCAGAGAAACATCGCGAAATGCAAGTCCGAGATAATCCAATTCCGCCACGTGCAGGCTGGCCTGACGCAGGTAGTACGAAAGAGGCTGGCCGCCATTGTCGGACGGTGCACGCAAGCGCAGCCAGCCGCCCAAATCCAAGCGCTCGACGGACCCTCCCACGGTGAGCATTTGAGACCCGACTGCCTCCGGGTCAACGGCACCAAAGGTTAACGAGGCATGGCCTAACCGCATGCCGCCGGCGTCCGATTCCAGAAGATAGGCACTGCTCACGATGGATCCGAGCGCGGAGCTCCCCTTAGGGCTACCCGCGGCCGGCCACTGGATTTCGAACCACGAGGGCAGCGGGGTAGCAGCCGCCTTATTGAGCGGCGCCGGCAATTTCATCTCTAAGCCGACCAGAGTGCTGCTGATGCGTAACGAGCGCTCTCGAGCCGGCTCGGGCGCAATTTTCAAAACGGCGCGCCAGTCGGTTTGACCACTGAAGGATATGGAGGCAGGAATAGACAGCGCCGTTCGCAAGGCATCGGCGCCCATCGTGCCGCGGAACTCCAGTTGCGTGCGCGTCACCGGTTTGTTGCGCGCCGTGCGCGCCAGCATCTGAAATCCTCCGCCCAACAATTGGCCACGCATATCGGCACGAGCTACCTGGCCATTCTCCAGGTCGAAGTCTCCGGCAACATCGCTCGCCACCACCGAGGAGCTTGCCTGTTTGAGCGAGGCCCCGTTCAAGCGTCCATGCACCAGCACCTGCCGACGTGCAAAATCCTTGAAGGGCAGGAACAGATCGACCGTGGCCTGAAGCGGTCCGCGGGCTTCAAAGGCTGAGAAAGCGTGGTCGGAGAGCTCATCGAGCGGTGTGGCACGCAAGTAAGCCAGCGCGCTCGATGCATCGGCGCGCACCGATGCGTGGATTCTCAATTCACCGTTGCTGAAGTCTGGAAAATGAGCATCCGCCGATTCCAACGCCGATTGCCCTACGCGCGCTTGAGACACGTGCGCACTCACGCCCTGATTGCGAAATTCTGCCGTCGCGTTGAGATTTTCTGCCGGCGGCCAGCCCTCGCTGTAATCCAGAGTCATGCCCTCAACGCTGCAGCGCGCCAAAAATAATCCGCTCCCGTCGCGAAACGGAAAGTTTTTCACGGGCCCCTGGAAAATAACCGTGGCGCGCAGGTGCCCGGCTAAAAAGGCGCGATTGAGCCAGGCCAGGGCGCCGGCACCGATCAGACCGTTCGGCAAATAATTCCGGGCATTCGCGACATTGCCAGCCTCGATGCTGCTAACCAGGGTCAGCTCAGGCGAAGTGCCATCGCTCGGTTGGTGCCAGGCGAGTTGCGCCTGCAGATCACCGTCATGAGTTTTCACCTCCCAGTCTGGAGATGCGACTAGCAGCTCCTGCGCCGTTCTCTTCCAGTACAAATGTGCCTGCAGCCGCACCAAATCAAGCGAGCGTGGAAATTGGGCGGGCCAATGGAACACGCCGTTGCTGGTGTCGATAACGATGTGTCCCCCGCGCTCGTCGCCACCGATCGATCCGGCCATGCCGCGCAGACCGGGTAAGGCGCCGACCGCGGCAAACCCTGCATTTCGAAATTTTGCCTGCACCTGCATGCGCCAGGGCTCACTCACGTTATCTCGCTCGACGGCGAAAGCGGCGTCGGTCCATTCGCCGCTCGGAGCAATCTCGCGTAACCGGTTCCGCAGCTCCTTTTGAGGTATTAGTCCTATGAGGGGCAGAATTGACTCCACCCGCAAATAGCTAGCGCGGGTACGCACGCTCAACAAACCGCTGGCGCTATCCTGCCAGCTGACATCAAAAGCAGATTCCGGATCAGGGCGCCCCACGCGCACGCGCACGCGCTTGCCGCTCAAGGTCCAACGATCGCCCGTATGCAACAGCGTCAACGCAGCGCTCATCTGGTCGAGCTTGGCTGCCGGACCCTGAGGCAACCGGGTCACGACGTTGAGGGCGCTAAAATCGGCCTCGGCACGTGACAGCCGCGGACCTAAGCCGTGCGCCGCCAGCTCGACAGAGCCGGTACCTGCGTCAAGATTGGCCAACAATTCCGGCAACAATTGGTGCCATCCGGGAAAGGAAATGTCGCGCACCCGCAGCAGCGCGTCCCAAGCCAGCGTCGGCATATCTCCACCTCCATGCGCATGGCCTGAAAAGGCCACGGTGCCGCCCAACAACGACGGCAGAGAAGCTCCGAAATCGAGCGCAATATCATTGCCATTGCGACGTCCGTCGAGGTTCAGGTTCTGCACGATCAGCTGCGGCAAAGCGACGCTCCAATTTTGCACCGTCACCACCGCGTGCCGGATCACCACCCGGCCTGCGGGTAAATCATCCAGCTTTACTGTACTGATCGCGGACGCGTCCTGGTCCGATTCGATTTCAGAGGCGATCGCAAAACGTTTTGGACCCAAGCGCACAATTGAAATGTTTGGGGACTCGATCTCGATGCGGCCGGCGAGCAATTTTCCACTGCGAATCAGTTGCCAGATATCCGCCGCAAGGCGACCGCCGGCAGCGTGCGCCAGTACGCGCTGGTCGTCCTTGGAGCGCAATTCCAGCCGATCGAAATAAAGTTCCGGGCCGTACCAGCGAAATGCAGGTGAAACGCGCGCAAAGCCGATGTGATATCCGGTTTGCGCATGCACCCAGTCTTTGATCTCTGCCTGGTATTGCGGCGCCCGATCAAGCACCAGCTTGAGCGCAAGCATCAGCAGGAGCACGAGAGCTGCCAGTGCCGCAAAACACACACCGAAGATTTTGCCGATACTACGTAGAGTCATTTACATCAGGACGACGTCATATTGATCGACGGTGTAGAGCGCTTCGGTCTGCAGGCGAATCGGTTTGCCGATAGCGAGTTCCAAATCTCCGAGCGCGGATGCTTCCTCATCCAGAAGCCGCTCAATGACATCTTGATGCGCCAGCACCATCAATTGCCGGCAATCGAATTGACCGGCTTGACGCACAATCTCGCGAAATGCCTCGTAGCAAACTGTTTCCGCCGTTTTAACGAATCCCCTGCCCTCGCAAGTCGGGCACGAATGACACAACAGATGCTCCAGGCTCTCACGCGTGCGCTTGCGCGTCATTTCCACCAAGCCCAGCGGCGATACCGAGGAAATGTTGCTCTTGACGTGGTCTTCCTGCAAAGCCCGATCCAGAGCTTGGATGACTTGACGACGGTGCTCGGGCTCTTCCATATCGATAAAATCGATGATGATGATTCCGCCCAAATTGCGCAGACGCAGTTGCCGCGCGATAGCTACAGCGGCCTCCAGATTAGTGCGGAATATCGTCTCCTCTAGATTTCTGCGACCGACGAACGCGCCGGTATTCACGTCGATGGTGGTCATCGCTTCGGTTTGGTCGATGACCAGATGGCCGCCGGACTTCAACGGCACTTTGCGATCCAAGGCCTTTTGTATTTCCTCCTCGACGTGATGCATTTCGAACAGCGGGCGGGGCTCGCTGTACAAATCTATGCGCGCCAGAGCCTCAGGCATGAACGCCGCCGCGAATTCCTGCATTTCGCGGTGAGCGCTCGGTTGATCGATCAGAACTTTGTCGACGGTCGGACGCATCAAATCCCGCAGCACGCGTAGATGCAGCGGCAGATCGGCATGCACCATATTCCCAGGTTGCGTGCGTAATCCTTTCTGCCGGATGAGCTCCCATTGCTTGCGCAGAAACCGCATGTCTGCCAGTAATGCTTCCGGCGTCGAATCCTCCGCAGCCGTGCGCACGATGAAACCGGCATTGTCTTGCGGTTCGATGCCGGCCTCAACCGCTGCCCGCAACCGCTCGCGTTCGCTTTCACCCTCAATTCTTGCCGAGACGCCCACGCCCCTGCCCTTCGGTAGGTACACGAGGTAACGGGAGGGCAAAGTGATGTAGGTGGTGAGGCGGGCACCCTTGGTTCCCAAAGGGTCTTTGACCACTTGCACCAGAATTTCGTTTCCTTCTGCGACAAGAGAGCGGATATTTTCAGCATGCGGCGGCTCAATGCCGGTATCGGCATGCCGCGGATCGTAAATATCAGAGGCGTGTAGAAATGCGGTGCGTTCCATGCCGATGTCGATGAATGCCGCCTGCATACCCGGAAGCACCCGCGACACCCGACCTTTGTAGATGTTGCTGATCAATCCGCGACGGCTGGCGCGCTCGATAAAGACTTCCTGCAACACGCCGTTTTCGACCAGCGCGGCACGCGCTTCATGCGCGCTCGCATTAATCAGGATTTCGGTGCTCATCGGGCGGCACCGCTTCGCCAGTGCGCAATGCCGGCGCCCTTCAAAAGCTCCGCGGTCTCGAACAGCGGCAGGCCCATCACCCCGGAGTAGCTACCTTTAAGATCGGTGATAAAGATGGCTGCATACCCCTGGATCGCATAGGCGCCGGCTTTGTCCCGCGCCTCTCCCGTGTCCCAGTACACGGCGGCTTCAACCGCATCGATGTCGCGAAACGTAACCAGGCTGCGGCTCAGTCTGACTACGGCACCGGCGGCCGATCGCAGCGCTACGGCAGTCAAAACCTCATGCGTGCGGCCTGACAGACCGAGCAACATATTCTCAGCATCGGCCCGATGCTGCGGTTTTCCGAGAATCATTCCATCGAGAACGACGGCGGTATCGGCGGCCAGCACCGGGGCTCCCTCAGCGCCTCTCTGCTGCCGCCATCCGGCCTCGGACTTGGCGGCCGCCAGGCGCGAGACGTACGCGGCGGGAGACTCGTCCCGCAGCGGTGTCTCATCCAATTCATTGCTAAGCAGTCGAAATGAAACGCCAATTTGCTGCAATAATTCGCGCCGCCGCGGAGAACCTGAGGCGAGGTAGACGAACTCTGGGGACATGGCTCAAGGATACCGAAAGGCGCTGCCCTAGGTGCGCCGATTCAAAGGCGGCATTGCTTTAGGCGCGGTGATAGGGATGCCCGGCCAGGAAACTCATCGCGCGGTAGATCTGCTCGGCGACGATCACCCGAACTAAGGCATGCGGCAGCGTCAGCGCTGACAAAGACCAAGTCTGATCCGCCCTGTGGCGGCAAGGCGGCGCCAGTCCGTCAGGTCCGCCAATCAGCAGCGCAAGGGGCCGCGCATCCCTAAGCCGCTCAGCAAGCCAGGCACTTAACCGCTCGGTACTCATGGATTCGCCGGTGATTTCCAAGGCCACCACATAGTCATCTCGGCCGATCGCGGCCAGCATATCGGCCCCTTCCCGCTGCACGGCGCGCAGCGGACTGTCGCCTGCGCTCCGAGTGGCCACTGATATCTCGTGCAACTCCAGTACTAGAGGAGTCCGCAAGCGCTTTTGGTATTCGCGAAATCCGCTATTGACCCAATCGGGAAGACGGGTACCGGCGGCGATCAACCGGCATTTCATGCCGGCTTCAGGCTCGCGCGGCGCGCTTCGTGACCGTCATGTCCCACAATTTCTCCAGCCCGTAAAATTCCCGGACGCGGGGCAACATTACGTGCACGATCATCTCGCTTAAATCGATGAGCACCCAATCACCGTCCTGCTCGCCTTCGATGCCATGCGGCCGGAATCCCGCCTGCTTGGCCTTTTCAACGACGCGCTGCGCCACCGATCGCACGTGCCGGTCCGAGGTTCCGCTGGCGATGAACATGAAGTCTGCTATGTCGGTAAGGCCGCGTACGTCAAGAAACTTCACTTCGAGTGCCTTCATGTCCGCCAGGGCATCCAGGATGACGGTCTTGAGCACGGGCTTTATGGTCGCATTCTTGGCTGGCGCCGCCTTTTTCGCCTTGTGCGCTGTTCTAGATTTGGTTACGGCCTTGGGACGGTCCGGAGTCTTACTATTCGAGGTCTTTCGCTTTGCTGGCACTAGGTTGTCCGGTCCCTATCATAACAATGGGTATCGAGGATGAGTTTACGCACTGGATCGGGCATGAGGAAGCGGGGATCGCGCCCCATCGCGATCAGCTGCCTGACTTCCGTAGAGGATATCTCCAGTTGGGTTACGGCGTGGATGAAAATGCAGCCGGAGCGCGATTCGTGCAGATCATTGATGCGGCCGGTGCCACGGTCCACCAAGAGCTCTCCCAGCGGCCCCATCCCGGGAGCGCGCCAGCCGGGGCGATGCGCCACGACCAAATGCGCCAACTGCAGCAGCTCCTGCCATTGATGCCACTTCGGCAGGCCCAAAAATGCGTCCATACCCACGATTAGGCAGAGGCTGCGGTCGGCGTACTCGTGACGCAGCTCTGCCAACGTCTCCACGGAATAAGAGGGTCCCTCCCTGCGTACCTCTCGATCATCGACGACAAATCCGGCTTGATCGGCGGTCGCAAGCTGCACCATTTGCAGCCGCAGTTCTGCATCGGCAATGGGCTGGTCGCGGTGCGGAGGATTGCCGGCGGGGAGGAAGCGAATCTCCTTCAAACGCAACGCCTGCTGCAATTCGAAAGCCGTACGCAGGTGAGCGTAGTGGATCGGATCGAACGTTCCGCCAAAAATGCCCATCGGGGCTCGTGTGCCGTTCATTTGCTCACCCTGCCTGATTCGGCACTGGCTTGCAAAGCGCCCGCAAAGGCACCAGTCAGACCGGTGAGAGCATCCCACGCGTCCCCGGCAGCGATTCC
>JANYAD010000265.1 GCA_025355165.1 Gammaproteobacteria bacterium
GCCATCAACTCCAGAGCATCCGAAAATTGAGTGTCGTTGACTTTGGCGCGCTGTTCGACTTGAGCACGCAATGCCAGGGTCTTTTGTTTGGCCAGCTCGACAATCCAACGCGCGGGGCGTTGATGCTCGCTCCAGGGCTGAACTTTCCAATAGCTGTCGTCGTCGAGCGACGAATACTTGGTATGCAACTCGAGACTCTCGAGCCATCGTCCCAGTAATTCCAGCAATCGTTGATCGGCGGGTGTGGCCATGTAGTGAACTCCGAGGTGCACCCTAAACGAACCGTTGGCTGAAGGCTAGGAGCAAATACTCAGCCCTGGCTCCTCGGGATAGGCTCCCAACGGTACATCGAGCAGCGCGCGAGTTAGACTGCCGACATGTGTGGAATAGCCGGAATCATTGGGCCGTCGGCGAGTGCCGAGATGGCCCAAGCCATGGCGCAACGTTTGGCGCATCGAGGTCCCGATGCCGATGGCGTATGGAGTCGCCCGGGCGCTGCGCTGTCTTTTCGGCGATTGGCCATTCAAGATCTCACGGCTGCCGGGGGGCAGCCGATGCTCTTTGGCTCGCACGTGCTGACCTACAACGGTGAGTTATATAACCACGAACGCTTGAGAGCCGCGCTGCCCGGCCCCTGGGACTCGAGCGGCGATACCGAAGTCCTATTGAGGCTTCTGGCCATCGAAGGAAGGGCCAGCCTCGGCCGTCTGGTCGGCATGTTCGCGCTGGCTTGCTGGGATACCGAATCAAAAACGCTTTTGCTGGCGCGCGATCGGCTGGGGATCAAGCCGTTGTATTACCGCCTGATGCCCGACGGAATCGCTTTCGCATCGGAACTGAAAGCCTTGGTGGTGCACGGCGCACCCGAAATCGACCGAAGTGCGGTACGGGATTTTTTGTTTCACGGCTACATTCCGGCGCCGAAGACAATCTACCGCGGCATCCATAAGTTGCCTGCAGGGCATACCCTGACCTGGCGCTCGGGCCGCGTCAACATCCAACGTTACTGGAGCCCGTCAACTGCCATCATCACGCGCAGCGCGGATGAAACGGTTTCGCAGCTCGATGCCTTGCTGCGCGAGGTCGTTCCGCAACACACCGTGTCGGATGTGCCGGTGGGCGTATTCTTGAGCGGCGGTGTCGACTCGGCGCTGACCACTTATTATCTGGATGCGCCGCGTACTTATACCTTGGGGTTCGAGGCGGGAAACCGTTCCGAAGCACAGGCGGCGCGGCAGGCTGCCGAGCATCTACGCACTCAACATTCAGAGATGGTGGCACCGCAGTCGGATTTTGCCGTCGCGCTCGAGAAAATTCCGGCAATGTTCGATGAGCCCTTTGGCGACAGCGCAGCGTGGTCAAATTATCTGATTGCCGAGTTCGCGCGCCGCGAAGTGACCGTTGCGTTAAGCGGCGAGGGCGGCGACGAAATTTTTTGCGGTTACCCGCGCTACTGGTCCAGAGTGGGCGGGCGCTCGAACCTACTGAATCGATCTCTGGCTCGTTACCTACCGCCGCTATCGCGCTTGGCATCCTCGATGCAGCGGCACGGGTACGTAGGCTTGCCCGCTTATGCCGCCGCCTTGGGCGGTATGACGGCACAACAAATCGACTCGCTGTTGGGAGCTTCGTGGCAAGAACCTGAATACGACTACCTATGGTTCTATCGTCAGTTTTGGCGCGCGGATTTAGCACCGCTCGCGCAATTGCGCTGGCTGGATCTGAACACGGATCTTGCGGAAGGCTTGCTGACCAAAGTGGACCGAGCGAGCATGGCACATTCGCTGGAGGTGCGACCGCCGCTGCTCGATCATCGCCTGGTGGAATATATGTTGAGCGTGGATCCGCATCTGCTGGTCGATGAGCGGGGGCGTCGAGGAAAACTGTTGGTGCGTCGGCTGATGGAGCCGCGATTGCCGCCCGATCATCTGGCGCGGCCAAAGTCGGGTTTTGGGCTGCCTGTCCATCGCTGGATAAAGCAGCATCCGGCGCTGCTTCAAGGCGCCGTGCGGCGCCTCATGGACCGGGGCGTGCTGCGCCAAACGGTAGGGACTGAATTTCGACGTGCCTGGTACCTGTTGGTGCTCGACAGCTGGTTCAGCGCCTTTGCTTGATGCGCCGCGAATTCTCTTTATTCCGGTTTCCGGCGCGTTCGGCATGGGCGAGTATGCGCGCAGCTTGAGTATCGCGCTCGGCGTGCGGCGGCAATGGCCGAAAGCCGAGATACACTTTATCTTGAGCCGGCAGGCGCCTTATGCAGCGGCCACCCCATTCCCGGCAACGCTGCTCGACTCATCGCCCACATTCCAAACGGCCGCGGTCAATGCATGCATTCAAAAATTCGAACCCCACGTCGTGATTTTCGATAACGCCGGCCGTACGGCGCAACTGCGCGCCGCCGCGCAAGCCGGGGCGCGAACCGTATTCATCAGCTCGCGCCCGCGCCAAAGACGCAAGGCGTTTCGTTGGCAGTGGATGCGCCTGCTTGATGAACACTGGTTTGCTTACCCGCGGGTCATCGCTGGCGGCCTGAATCTTGTCGAACGCTGGAAGCTCGCAGCGCTGGGGCGCCCCGCGGTGAGATATCTCGACGTGATTTTGTCTCGCGACGCATCGCGCCGGGATTCGTTGCGCTCGGAGTTGCCCTCTGAAGGCTACGTATTGCTGGTCCCGGGCGGCGGGACTGGGCATCCGCGCGCAGCCGATGCCACGGCCACGTTCTTCTCGGCTGCAATTGCGCTGGCGAACGCCGGTACCTTGACGGCTTTTGTGGGACCGACGGAAAGCAGTACCGCGGCGACCCCGGGCAGGGCCGCGGCGCCGCCGGCCGTGCTGCGCCGCTTTGAGTCGCTGCCGCAAGCGGATCTTGCAGAGCTGATGAGCGGCGCGCGGCTGGTGATTTCCAACGGCGGCTCTACGCTGCTGCAAGCCATTGCCTGTGGCCGCCCCTGCATTGCCGTACCCATCGCCAACGATCAGTACCGGCGCATTCAGCGCTGCGTCAAGGTGGGCGTGGCGCTGCAGGCTGAACTCAATACCGGAGCCATCGTGCGAGTCGCCGGCGCGGTCCTGCAAAATGAAGCAGCGCGGGCGGCCCTGGCCCGGCGAGCGTCCGACCTTGGATTGGCCGATGGCGTCGAAGTGGCACTGCAGGCCTTGACCAGTCTGCTCGCAACGGCCTGAGAGACTGTAGCCATGTCCAATGTAGTTTTATTAGGATATGCACCGGAGCAGCCCTCCTTTCGGCACCGCATGCGCACCCTGGTGCAACCGTTGCGCGAGGCCGGTTGGCAGGTGCGCGCCGAGCGCTTCCCGAGCGGGCGCTACGGCTTGCGGACCTGGGAGCGGCGAGAGTTGTTCAGTTGGGCGGACGTGGTCGTGCTGCATCAGATCAAGTTGAGTTCAATAGAGGCGCGCCTTTTTGCTGCGTACAGCCGCGGCCTCATATTCGATGTGGATGATGCCATCTATGTACGCAAGCCTCGGCGGCTCGGTGATGTTCCGGACGAATCCGCTTGGCGCAAGAAAAAATTTGCGGCCACCTGCCGCTGGGCCGATGTCGTTGCGGCGGGCAATGAGGTGCTCGCGGGTGCCGCGCGCAACTCCGCCAAGGAAGTCGTAGTGCTGCCAACGTCGATCGATGTCGCGAGTTACCATCCCACCACGGCCGGGGCCTCAGATCCACCGACCATCGCTTGGATTGGCAGTCCGGAAAATCTCATTTACTTGGATATGATCAGACCCGCGTTGGCGCGTCTCACCAAACGTCACCCCGCGCTCAAGCTGCGCGTGATCTGTTCAGAATTCCCGCAGTGGGGTGATGTGGCGGTGGAGCGCATACGCTGGAGCTCGGATACCGAAGCGCAATCTTTGGCCGGCGCGCACCTCGGCGTGATGCCGCTGAGCGACGATGCCTGGTCGCGTGGCAAGTGCGCCTTCAAGCTCCTACAATACATGGCCGCGGCGCTCCCCTGTGTGGCCTCGCCGGTCGGCGCGAATACCGAAGCGGTGCTGGACGGCATCAACGGCTTTCACGCGACGGACGTCGATGAGTGGGAACGATGCCTGGAGCGATTAATCGTCGCGCCGCAGCTTCGCGCGAACCTTGGCGCCAGAGGGCGAGCACACGTGCAGGAACGCTATGCGATGCGCAGTTATCTCGACAATTATTTATCGTTGCTTGCCCGCATCGCATCCCGGTGATCTCGCGGGAGGTGGCTGAAGCCGGTATGCTGCGCAAATGCATTCATTGCATACCTACCAGATCCTCAACCACTATACGTCGGTTAAGGAACTCGATCCTGGCTTCGAAGTGTTGGACAACTCGACCAACGAGCGGCCCGACTGGTACGAATATTGGCCGATCAGAAGATTTTTGCTGAATCAGACACTGGATGAGAATGCGTTCTACGGATTCTTGTCGCCCAAGTTCAAGTTGAAGACCAATTTGGGCGCGGCCGAAGTCCGCGCTTTTATCGATGCATCATCGCCCGATACCGATGTGGTTCTGTTCAGCCCCAGTATCCACAACAGCGCTTTGTTCTTGAATGTATTCGAACATGGCAATGCCGAACATCCGGGGCTGTCGCAGGTGGCGGGCAGTTTTTTTGTGCGGATCGGGCATCCGCAGCTGCTCGAGGATCTGGTGTCGGACTCGAGAAATACCGTGCATTCGAATTACTTCATCGCCAAGCCGAGATTCTGGAGAGCGTGGCTGAAAATTACCGAACAATTGTTTGCCATTGCCGAACTGCCCGGTGATTCTTTGGGCATCCAATTGCGCGCGCCCACCCGGTACCGCGGCCGCCGCGAGGTGCAGATGAAAATATTTCTCATGGAAAGGGTGGCGACGTGGATCTTGGCCACTGACCCTCGTTTCGTTGCACGTGCACGCGACCCTTTCGCTGCGCGTTCGCGCATATACAAGTTGCCGCTGGCGCTCATGTGCGATGCGCTCAAGATTGCCTACGCGACACAAGGGCGTAAGCAGTACAAGGATGTTTTTCTAATGTTGCGCGGCTTCGCTAAGCTATGGACCTTACAGATCCGAGTGAGCGGCGCACTCAAGGCAGGGTCAGCTCGGCCGTATTTGCGGCTTTTGAAGTCGTACTGGGACAAAAAGGCGGAATGAGCCATTAAACAGCCTAGGCCAGGATTCTGGCAGGATCGGCGGGTATTTTTGACCGGACATACCGGCTTCAAAGGGGCGTGGATGGCTCTGTGGCTGCGACAGATGGGCGCCGAGGTCACCGGCTACGCGCTCGCGCCGCACACCACCCCCAATATGTTCGGCCTGCTCGGCATCATGTCGCAGTCGCATGTCGGTGACATCCGGGACGAGGCGAAGGTGCGCGATGCGCTGATTGGCGCAGACCCGCACATCGTGATCCACATGGCGGCGCAGGCGCTGGTGAGGGAATCCTACCGCGACCCGATCGGCACGTATGCAACGAATGTGCTGGGAACGGCCATCTTGTTGCAGGCCAGCCGCGCCCTCAAACATCTGCAGGGGATGCTTATCGTCACCAGCGACAAGGTGTACGAAAACTACGACGGGGGTGCCGCATTCTGTGAGGGTGATCGCCTCCGAGGTGATGATCCTTACAGCAGCAGCAAGGCATGTGCGGAACTCGTGACGGATAGTTTTCGCCGCAGCTTTTTCGCCGACGCAGCGCCGATTGCCACGGTGCGCGCCGGTAATGTCATCGGTGGAGGGGACTGGTCTGCCGATCGGCTCATTCCCGACTGCATGCGGGCGCTTGAGTCGAATCAGAGCGTGGTGTTGCGATATCCCAATGCGATAAGGCCATGGCAGCACGTGCTCGAGCCGTTGTCCGGCTATTTGACGCTCGCGCAAGCCTTGGTCGATGATCCGGCCGGCGCGCCGCGCGCCGTCAACTTCGGCCCAAACCCGTCATCCTTCTGCACGGTGCACGAAGTGGTGGAAGCCTTTAGCGCACGGTTTTCAGGCAAGCCGGGCTGGCGTCCGGATCGGGGCGCGAACCCGCAAGAAGCGAGCGCGCTCACCTTGTCCTCCGCGTTGGCTGAGAGTCGATTGGGATGGCATCCTCGACTTGGGCTGCGTGAATCGTTGGCATGGACCGCCGATTGGTATAAGGCCTTCGCGCAAGGGGAGAACATGGTGGAGTTTTCGAAAGCACAGATCGACCGCTATCGGTCGCTGCAGGCGCTGCGCGCATGAAGTGCGTCATACTGGCCGGCGGCAAAGGAACACGGATAGCCGAGGAATCCAACATTCGGCCCAAGCCCATGGTGGAGATCGGCACGCGGCCCATGCTCTGGCACATCATGAAACTGTATGCGGCCTTCGGCGTCAACGAGTTCATCGTCTGCCTAGGGTATAAGGGCTACATGATCAAGGAGTATTTCGCCAACTACTTCCTGCATCAAGCCGACGTCACCTTCGATATGGCGGAGAACCGAGTCGAATATCACGATTGCCGCGTCGAACCGTGGAAGGTTACGTTGGTCGATACGGGCGAAGAGACCATGACCGGCGGTCGCCTGCTGCAAGTCGGCAAATACCTCACCGTCGGCGAGCCATTTTGCATGACTTACGGGGACGGCTTGTCGGACATCGATATTCGCGCAGAACTCGCTTTCCACGCCAGCCATGGACGCAAGGCGACGGTGGCCTGCGTCAGGCCTCCCGCGCGTTTCGGCCGCATCGTAACGCAGAACTCCAAGGTGGTGTCATTCGAAGAGAAGCCAAGCGCCGAAGGCGGCTTCATCAATGGCGGGTTCTTCATCCTTGAGCCCAGCGTGCTGGAACTCATTGAGGGCCATGCCACAGTTTGGGAAAAGGAGCCGATGGAAAGTTTGGCCCTCGACGGGCAACTCGGTGCATGGGTGCATCGTGGCTTCTGGCAACCCATGGATACGCTGCGCGATAAACAGCTCCTGAACGCCCTGTGGGAAAGTGGCGCGGCGCCGTGGAAATTATGGGAAGGATAGCGGCGCCGTGGTAGGGCATGTCACCCGCTGCCGCTCGTGCGGCGGACCGCTCACCGTGACCATGGCAGACCTGGGAATGCAGCCTCCGTCCAACGCCTTTCTCGCTTCGCCGACCGCCATTCCTGAAGAGAAGTGCTATCCGCTTCGCGCCAAGGTGTGCGATACCTGCAAGTTAGTACAACTGGACTACGATGTTGCGCCCGAGGAGTTGTTCGGCAATTATGTCTATTTCTCCTCATTCTCCGACCACTGGCTGGCACACGCGAAAGCCTATTGCGACATGGCGCGCTCCCGGTTTGCACTCGGCCCCGCCAGCCTGGTGGTGGAATTGGCGAGCAACGATGGCTACTTGCTGAAGAATTTTTTGACGATGGGCATTCCGGTGCTCGGCATCGATCCTTCCGATACCGTCGCGGCGGCCGCGGAACAGATCGGCGTTCCAACGTGGGTGAAATTTTTTGGCGAGAACGTAGCCGCGGAATTATCGCAGCAAGGGCGCCGAGCGGATTTGATCATCGGCAACAACGTGCTCGCGCATGTGCCGCTGCTCAACGATTTCGTCGCTGGTATCGCATTGTTGCTGAAACCGATGGGCACTGTGACCATCGAGTTCCCGCATTTGCTCAAGCTCATCGAGCAGGTCGAGTTCGACACGATTTATCACGAGCATTACTCTTATTTTTCGCTGTACGCAATCGAGCAGGTTTTCAGCCGTCATCATTTGCGGATACATGATGTGCAGCGCCTGCCGACGCACGGCGGCTCGTTGCGCATATTCGCTGTGCACAAGAGCCGCGCCGAGCTGCGGGACAGCGATGCCCTGCTTGAGGTGCGAGCGCAAGAAGAGGCGGCGGGTCTTGCGGGTCTGCCGGTCTATCGGCAATTCGCCCGGCGTATATCGGAGTGCAGGGATGCTTTGCTGGAATTCCTGGCGCGCGCGAAGCGTGAAGGCAAGCGCGTCGTGGCCTACGGCGCCGCGGCCAAGGGCAACACGCTGCTGAATTTTTGCGGCGTGACGGCGCAGGATATTGCTTTGGTGGCCGACCGAAATCCGCATAAACAGAAAAAGTTGTTGCCGGGTTCGCATATTCCGGTGGTCTCGCCGGATGAGTTGCTGCGGGCAAAACCGGATTACGTGTTAATTTTGCCTTGGAATTTGCAAGATGAAATCCGCTCGCAGCTACAGGGCATCCGCGCCTGGGGCGGACGCTTCGTCACGCCGGTGCCATTGGTACGCGTGGATCCCTCATGATTTTCACCGAATCACCGCTGCCGGGAGCGTTTCTCATAGACCTTGAACGACATGGCGATGAGCGCGGTTTTTTCGCGCGTGCCTATTGCGCGCAGGAATTCGCCGTACAGGGGCTGGCAACTGAGCTAGAGCAATGCAGCGTGTCCTACAGCACCTACAAGGCCACGCTGCGCGGCCTTCACTATCAATGCGCACCGCACGAGGAACACAAGCTGGTGCGATGTACCGCCGGAGCGATCTTCGATGTCATCGTCGATGTCAGGCCTGGGTCGTTGAACTATCGTCGCTGGTTCGGTACGGAGCTCACGGCGCAGAACCGGCGCGCCTTATTCGTCCCGCCGGGGTTCGCGCACGGTTTCATCACCTTAAGCGATGACGCCGAGGTGTACTACATGATCTCGGTGCCGCATGCTCCGCAACATGCACGAGGGTTTCGCTGGAACGACCCTGCATTTGCCATTGAGTGGCCCCTCATCCCAAGCGTGATCACGGCGCGCGATGCCGGCTATCCCTTGCTGGACCTGTCGGCCTCGCAGTGAATTCGCGCAGGCGGGTGCTGGTGACTGGCGCCGGCGGTTTCATAGGCCGTTGGAGCATCGAGCCGCTGCTGGCCCAAGGGTACGAGGTGCACGCAGTGCTTGCCACGCCTCGCAGTGCGCAGCACCTGCGCGGAACAAGCATTCATATCGCGGACCTGTTGAGCCAATCCGACATCGATGTGCTCTTAAGCCGCGTCGCACCGACGCACCTGCTGCACTTTGCCTGGATCGCGACGCCAGGCCTGTATTGGCAAAGCGCTGAGAATTTTCGGTGGGCCGCTGCGGGCGAGTATCTACTGCGTTGTTTTCGCGCGCACGGCGGAACACGCGCAGTGATAGCCGGCAGCTGCGTCGAGTACGACTGGGCGCAGGTTAAGGTTTGCGAAGAAAGTTCAAGTCCCCTGGCAGACGGCGGCGCGGGGGAGTTGAGTGCCTATGCGGCGAGCAAGCTTAAGCTGCAAAAGGCGGTGGCGGCATTCGCGAGGCAGCAGCGGCTATCAGCGGCTTGGGGCCGCATCTTTTTTCAGTATGGACCCTACGAACATCCCGAGCGCTTGGTGGCATCAGTCATCCGCCATTTACTCATGAATCAACAGGCACTTTGTACGCATGGCCAACAGGTTCGCAGCTTCCTTCACGCCGCCGACGTCGGCGCTGCCTTTGCCCGGTTGCTCGATAGCGAAGTTGAAGGCCCGGTGAACATCGGCTCTGATGAAGAAGTTTCCTTGGCGGATTTGATCGGGGACATCGCGCGCCGCATCGGACGGCCCGATTTGGTTCGTCTGGGAGCCCGAAGCGCCCCCGCCGCAGAGCCGTTGATTCTGCTTCCCGATTTGCGTCGCTTGCGCGATGAGCTGGCGTGGCGGCCGAGCTTCACACTGAGCGAGGGCCTCACTGATACCATCGCTTGGTGGCGCAATCAGCTTGACGTAAGCCGAACATGAAGGCGCTACCCATGCTCATTCCTGGTTGGCATCCCGCTATTGTGCATTTTCCGCTGGCACTGATCTTGATTGCGACCCCGCTATTGTTCGCAGCACGGCTGCTGCGCAGCGAACGACTGTCCTCATCGGCTGCCACCGTCGGCACATGGAACCTGTGTCTCGGTGCCGCAGCGGCACTCCTTGCCGTTGTGACCGGTCTTGCAGGGGTGCTTGATTTGGATGTCGGTGACGCCGCGCGCCAGGCGATTTCCTTGCACTTGAAATGGGCGATCTTTACCACGCTTGTATTGGTGCTATGCGCAGTGTGGCGAGGCGCAGGCACCGCGCAGCGATCGCGTCCTTCAGGGCCGTTCCTCTTTGTGCTGTTGGCCGCGAGCGCGGCGCTGGTCATGACCGGTTATCGCGGCGCGCAAAACGTGTACGAATTCGGGGTCGGCGTAAAACCCATCGCCGTGCGGCACCTCGCGCCGCACGGCGATGATATCGAGCCTAAGCCCTAAGCCGCGGGCAACTCCCCGGTGTAGTAGGCCAAGACGTACGCCTTGATCGAGCCGTCTAACTGGGGCAGGCCATACACTGCGACCGGTTCTCCGGCGGTGAGCCCACTCGTCAATGCGGCCATTCCGCCGCTAGTGGTGATGTCGATGGGGCTTATCGTCAGCACGCCGTGCGTCATATCGACTTGGTAGACCAACGTGGCGCTTGCGGTTGTTGAGCTGACCTGCACAGAAGGCGCGTTGGTGCCGCCCGGTACGCTCATGGTAAATGCATTGCCGATCAATCCTGAGGCAACCACGCCCAGCGGCAGCAGCGAAGGTGTCAGCACGGTTGCTGAAGCGGACCAGCCGTTGGCATGGGCCGGGTCGTTCCAACTCGCGAAGCTAACGCCGCGCGAGGGCACTGCGCCCACCGAGCCGCCGAAGTTCACGCTGTTATCGGTGGCGGCGATGAACTGGCTGATGGCATTGGTGCCGCTGCTGATAACGGTCGGAAACGCAAAATTCCACCACTTATAACCGGTAATCGGATTGCCCATGGCATCCGTGCCGTTCGCAGTTCCGGAGTCGAGGTATGGCAAGGTGATCGAGTAATCATCGCTTGCGGTCTGGAAGGTGCGCGAGTAGGTAAATCCCCCCATGTCGGCAGCGGAGATCTTGCCGTCGTACTTGGCGACTTCTATATCGATGGACTGGGCGAGTAAGGGCGTGGCCAACGGATCCACCACGCTCGCATGGACCTTGAAACCGCGCACCAAATCGTGGCTTGCAAGAAACGCGGGTCCGGTGGCGATAGGAGTGGCATCTGCCAGGGCGTTCTCGGGTTGCCGGAAAAAGAACTGCGTCTGGCCGTCAACCACGAGATCCACGCCACGACCGGATTCGTTCGAGACGGTGACTACGTTGGTGCCGGTGTTTACATGCAACACATGGCCTTCGGGGCTCAGCCAGACATTGTTGAACTGAGCGCTAGCCCAGATGCGAGTGGCTACAAGCGTGCCGTTTTCCTGGTAGCGGGCGGCAACGCGCACGGATTTGCCGACCAGCGATGCCTCTTGAGAGAAGTCCTTAATAACAGTGTGCGTTTTCGCATCCACATCGTAAAAGATCGTGCCATTGGCATTGTCCGCCAGGATTTGCAGAGACTGGGTACTACCCGTTGCAGTTTCAGGACTCGCGACCGGCTGGGTCGGGAATTCCTTGGTGATGGTGATGCTGGAATTGTCGGTCGCGATCGCCGTCACAGCGCCGTAGGTATGCCGCAGAACCAACCGCGACAAACCATGCAGCGGGTGATGCCTCACTGGGCCGTTGAAGTTCACCGCCCACTGCGTCGCGCCTGCACCGGGCGGAACATGTCCGACGATGAAAGCGGGGTGATCCAAATCGAATTCAAGGTTTAGCGCATTGTTTTGGCTTGCGCTGACCACGAGCGGTGAAACGAAGTTGACGTTGACGGGTACCGTGAGATTCGGCGATGTCCCCTGGGTGTGTTGAATCTGTATTTGCGACGCCGGAATGGTCGTGCCTGCGACGCCTGCGAAACCAGCCTCCGGATCGGCAGCGACCGTCAGCAGAATGTCTCCGGCATTGGCGCTTAAGGTCAGCACCGCGGCGGTGTAGGTTCCGGTCGGCACGCTGACGTTGCCGAGAATTTCCGCAATTTGATCGAGTTGAGCTAGGTTCACGATCGGGGCCGGTGAGGGCGCGGTATAGACGGTGACATTGCTGCCGCCGCCTTGAGGCACGAGCGCGATGGAGAGAATTTTCACGCCGATCGTGGCCCAGTCTTCGTTCGAAGCATCGCTGACCAACAGCGACATCGGCGCACTTTGTGGCGTGGTACTTACTGGCGGACTCATGGAACTGCCGCTCGAGCCGCCGCAGGCTGCTAGCACCGCGCTGGCAAGGCTTATTGCAAATAAGGGGGTCTTATTCGAGACCATGACGCTTGCTCCTGTGTTTAACCATAATTTCTTATCCTCTGTTGCGCAGCACGCCGCTTGCATGCATCAACGGTGCAGGGCGGTGCGGGTTGACAGCACGGCGCGAACGCGCGCCGTACGATATCCGCGCGCGCGTGATGCCAGTCACACTTATAGGGCGCTAAGCGTGCCGCCCTTCACGATGGTGCCGGCAGCGGCCGCGCTAAGGTGCGCGGTGAGCACGGAGGAGTTTGCATGAAGAGCCGCACTGCAGAGTGGATTACCGGGATGGTTGCCGCAGCAGCGCTGGGCGGTTGCTCGTCACTGACGGGGGGGATCGTTGCGGCCGGCCAAGGTGCCTACCGCGTAAGCGTATCGGGTGCGCGCTACCAGACGCAGTCGGACACCAATCTTAAAGCCCTCAACGCCGCCCGTGAATACTGCGACAGCCGTGGAGAGGACGTGATGTTTCGACAGTCCGTCGAAATCAGCGCCCATGCCTGGTCGCAGAAGCAGGAAGACTTGACGTTTGTGTGCATCAACGCGACAGATCCGGGTTATTTGCGCGCGGCCGTCGAGCACGATTCGCAGGTGATCGCGCAGCAGTAGTTCAGGGAAACTTCTGCACGTCGCCTTCCGCATCCTCAACCCAGTTCAACATCATCGCTCGATTAGGATAGTGCAGCTCCCATCTGCCGTTATCGAGCATCCCGGCTGAACCACCCATATCGCGAGCTTTCTTGATATTGGCCTCGAGAAGGCCCATCGCAGCTGCGCGGGAATCGCAATCTTCCTTGCCCGGGGGACGCGATGTGCACATGCGAAAAAGTTTACCTTCGAGCGCCATGGGTACTCCCAGAGTTAAGTGCATTGCGCAGCAATCGCGGCGCATCATAGAGATCACTGCAAGTATTCAATGTAAGTACTTGATTGCTGTAAGCGACATCTCCGTCATGTCACACTAGCCGGGAACAGGGGCTCCTATTAGAGATCAAAGCCACGCAAGAATTTCCCGAATTCGCTGCAATATAGCGCTGCGCTTCAGATCGTGAAAGCTACCATTTAATTGCAGGATCACGCCAACAGCGTCGAGGCGGACCGATGTAGTGTGGCGCTCCCTGGGGGATTCGAACCCCCGTTCCAGCCGTGAGAGGGCCGTGTCCTGGGCCTCTAGACGAAGGGAGCGGACTTGCGGATCTTTGGGCATTGGCACCCAAGAGGGCTGCTAGTATACGGCCCAATTTTTTAGACTCAAGCGGAACCCTTCTTTTTGAACTCAACCACCCGATTGTCTCCCCAGGTTATTCCTCGATCCGAGCACTCCATATCGCGAGCTGCGATCTCGCCGAATGCCTTGAAGGTGCTCTACCGTCTCAAAGAAGCCGGATACCAGGGGTTCCTGGTGGGCGGGGCGGTGCGCGATTTGTTGCTGGGGCTTCAACCCAAGGATTTCGACGTCGCCACCAATGCGTTGCCCGACGAGGTGCGCCGGCTATTTCGTAATTGCCGGCTGATCGGTCGGCGATTTCGGTTGGCCCACGTATTTTTTGGCGGTGAAATTATTGAAGTCGCGACCTTTCGAGCTGCCGCAGCCCCGGAGCGGGAGGATATTGAAGATCCGGACGTTGATGCCGAGGCGCCGGAGGACGCGCCCCTCGAGTCTATCAGGCCGGAATTTTCGCCGCCGAGCGATTCCGAGCATCGCGCCTTCGATCTGCGCGGGCGGATTCTTCGCGACAACATCTACGGCACCATCGAAGAAGATGTCTGGCGCCGTGATTTTGCGGCGAACGGGTTGTACTACAACATCGAGGATTTTTCGATCTGGGATTTCGTTGATGGAATGAGCGACATCAAGGCACGGCGCCTGAAACTGATCGGCGATCCGGAAACCCGCTTTCGCGAAGATCCGGTTCGCATGCTGCGAGCCGTGCGGTTCGCCGCGAAGCTCGACTTCTCGATTGAGCCGGACACTGAACGGCCGCTGCAGCAGCTCGCCTATCTTTTGGACGGCGTGCCGCCTGCGCGGCTCTTCGATGAGGTTTTGAAACTGTTTCTCTCCGGCTTCGGAGCAAAATCCTACCGGCTGCTGCAGCAATATTGCTTGTTCGAGCATTTGTTTCCCCAGTCCGCGGCGGCCTTTGTGCTGCCGCCCTATGCTTACGCGGCGCAAATGCTGGAGCTGGGACTTGCCAACACCGATGCGCGTATCGCGGCGGACAAACCGGTCACCCCGACCTTCTTGTTTGCGGTGCTTTTATGGAGCGCAGTGTTGCGTGAACTAAACGAGAGACAGGCAGGTCCCTCACCTGACCTTGCGCTGCTGCTGCAGGCCTGCGACACGGTGCTGCGTACGCAGCAGTCTCGCGTGGCGATTCCGCGGCGCTTCGCCATTCCGATGCGCGAACTGCTGATGTTGCAGCCCAGGTTTACGCGACGCAGCGGCGTGAAATCCTTAAGTTTGCTGCAGCACCCGCGCTTTCGAGCCGCCTACGATTTTTTATTATTGCGTGCGCAAGTCGGCGTGGCAGATCCGGAATTGGCGAAGTGGTGGACCGATATTCAAGTGCTGCCGCAAGAGGAGAGGGTGGCGCTGGTTCAGGCGCGCCCGCCTGAGCCGGTTGCCGAAGGTGCCCCTGCTCCTGGCCGCCGCCGACGCCGGCGGCGGCGCGGCGGAGCGGCCCGCAGTTAGCGATGAGTCCGCTCTGGCGCCCAGCGTATGTGGCGGTCGGCAGCAATTTGAATTCTCCGCGCGAGCGTGTGCTAGAGGCCATCGAGCGGATGGGCAGGTTGCCTGCGACGCGCCTGCTGCTGCGTTCGCGGCTGTATAGCACGCGGCCGATGGGGCCGCAGGATCAGCCGCATTTCGTTAATGCCGCTGTCGGCTTGCTCACGCAGCTGGCTCCTCAGGAGCTGTTGAGCGCACTACTTCGCATTGAACAGACTCTAGGGCGCGATCGCCGCCAGCGCTGGGGTCCGCGCGTTATCGATTTGGACCTCCTGTGGATGATTGATTCGCCCGTGTGCGAGCCGGGATTGACCGTACCGCACCCGGGAGTGTCTACACGCAACTTCGTCCTGTATCCTTTGGCGGATATCGCCCCGACGATCAAGATCCCTAAGGTAGGCAACGTGCTCGATCTCAAGCGGGACGCGGGCGGCGACGGAATTTCGGTCCTGGAGTAATGAGATTTAATGGCAGTTGCAGCACCGCATCGATTGATTGTCGTGGAGGGGCCCATCGGCGTAGGCAAGACCAGTTTGGCGCATCGCCTCAGTCAATCATTGGGCGGCCAGCTGGTCCTCGAGCAAGCCGAGCAGAACCCCTTCCTCGAGCGTTTCTACAAGAATCCGCGCGCAGCGGCTTTTCAGACGCAATTGTTTTTTTTGTTTCAGCGCGCACGGCAACTGGAAGAAGTTCGCCAAGAGGATATGTTCGGCGCGGTACGCATCGCGGATTATCTTTTGGAGAAGGATCGTCTGTTCGCGAGGGTCACCTTGGACGATGCTGAATACGCGCTCTACGAGCGGGTCTACGAGCGAGTAGTCGTCGATGCACCCAAACCCGATCTCGTGGTGTATCTGCAAGCACCGGTGGATGTGCTGGTGGATCGGATTGCCAAGCGCGGCATCCGTTACGAACAGCATATCGAGCGCGCCTATCTGGAAAAGCTTACCCAGGCCTATGCGCGCTTTTTCCATAGTTATGATGCAGCTCCCTTGCTCATCGTCAACTCGGCTGCCATTGATCCTGTTAACAGCGACAGCGATTATGCGCAATTATTCGCCGAGATCGCCAAAGAGCGCCGCGGCCGGCATTTCTTCAATCCCGCCGGTAGCAGCTGGCTGCCGGCCGGCTAGGAATGAAGAGGGACGGAGTTTGATTGGTGTTGCGCCAACGCCCAGTGCACATGCTCGCGTACGCTGGCTGAAGAATGCTGTACCCGGCTGCGAAGCGCCCTGATAACCCCTGCGGAGTTGGGCGCATTGCCGAGCGCAATCGCAATGTTGCGCAGCCAGCGCTCATAGCCTATGCGGCGGATGGCGCTGCCGATGGTTTTCTCCAAGAACTCAGCCTCGCTCCAAGCAAATAAATCGATGAGCTGCGAGCTATCGAGTCCATGGCGGACCGCGAAATCTTTTTCGGCGGTAGGGCGTGCGAATTTGTTCCAGGGGCACACCAGTTGGCAATCGTCACACCCGTAGATACGGTTGCCGATTGCACGTCGAAATTCGACCGGAATGCTTCCGGAAAGCTCGATGGTCAGGTAGGAGATACAGCGCCGGGCATCCAGGCGATAGGGCGCCACGATGGCCCCGGTTGGGCACGCCGGCATACAGGCACTGCACGAGCCGCAATGCGCCGTGCTAGGTGGATCGACGGGCAACTCGAGATCGAGATAGATCTCGCCAAGGAAAAAATAGGACCCGGCGTCGCGATCAATCAGATTCGTATGCTTGCCTATCCAACCGAGCCCCGCGTTTCGCGCCAAGGCTTTCTCGAGCACCGGTGCGCTGTCCGTGAAAACCCGATAGCCGAACGGCCCGATCGCAGCCTGAATGAGGTCGCAAAGTGTCTGCAGACGCGCGCGCAATACTTTGTGATAGTCGCGTCCCAAGGCGTAGCGGGAGATGTAGGCGAGGTTGCCGTCAGCCAGCGTGCCGGCCGCATCCGCGGCCTCTGCGGGCCAGTAGTCCATGCGAACACTGATGCAGCTGATCGTGCCCGGTATCAGGTCCGCGGGCCGGCTGCGCTTCACGCCATGGCGCGCCATATAGCCCATTTCGCCGTTGAACCCTGATCGCAGCCAGTCGAGGAAGAATGCTTCGTCTGACGGCAGGTCGATCTTCGCCACGCCCACCCCGGTTAGGCCAAGCTGCAGCGCCCACGCTTTCACCGCAGCCGACAGGGCTGCCGCGTCAAAGGGGGCACCGGAGGAATTGGCGGCCGCTGCAATCGGGGCGGGTGGTGGGGAGACGCTCATGAGGCTCCGTATAATAAACCGATGCCGCACGCCACCATGGATTTCGATCTACCGGACAGTGCTACCACGGAACGTCTGGGCGCGGCGCTGGCCCGCTCCCTTCCCGATGGCGCCGGTGCAGTGGTTTACCTGCGCGGCGAACTCGGCAGCGGTAAAACCACCTGTGTACGCAGCCTCCTGCACGCACTCGGTATCACCGCGCGGGTGCGCAGCCCGACCTACACACTGGTCGACACCTATCGCATCGGAGACCTCAATTGCGTGCACGTCGACCTGTATCGACTGCGCTCGGTGACCGAAGTTGAGGAACTGGGGTTGCGCGAGCTGACCGGGCCAGGCTTCCTGATGCTGATCGAATGGCCTGAAAAAGGTGCCGAGGCAGTGCCACCCGCCGATTTGGATTTGCACCTGAGTTACGCCGGTGAATCGCGAGTCGCGTCCCTGCGAGCGGCAAGTGAGGTGGGTGCCCGATGGCTGGCCAAGCTGGGAGATGACAATAGCTTGTTCCGCTATGTCTATAATATAACTTGAAAAAGAATCAGATTCAGCGTTATCTTATTGGCATGAGCTTACTGGGGTGTTATCGCATTCTGGCAGCGTTTACAGCAACCATGCTGTGCCAGACTGCGTTGTCGGTGGAGGTTCGCGACGTGCGACTCTGGGCGGGCCCGGACAACACTCGCGTGGTGGTGGATTTATCCGCCGGCGCGCCGCACAGTCTGACGATCCTGCACAATCCCGAGCGCGTGGTGTTGGATGTACCCGCTGCGCGACTCGGCAAGCAGGCACAAAGACCGCCCAGGGGGGTCGGAACGATAAAAACGGTGCGCATGTCGCGCAGTCGTTCTGGGAATTTTCGGCTTGTGCTCGAACTGGCGCGGCCCGCCCAAGCCAGGAGTTTTCTGACCACGCCCAATGCGCATTACGGATACCGTTTGGTCGTCGATCTCGGCACCGTTGCTGGAGGCGTTCCGCGCACGCCCGCCAGAGCGATCCAGGTCAAGCACGCGCCGGCGGATGCGCGTGATCTGATCATCGCCATTGATGCCGGTCACGGCGGTGAAGATCCTGGGGCGATAGGCAAAAACGGCACACGTGAGAAGGATGTGGTGCTGGCAATTGCGCGCGAGTTGGCACTGAAGATCAACGCCGAGCCCGGTATGCGGTCCATTCTGACGCGCAGCGGCGACTATTTCGTGCCATTGCGCGACCGAATGCGACGGGCGCGCGCGCAGCAAGCGGACTTATTTGTCTCCATCCATGCCGATGCCACTCACGACCGCAGCATCGACGGCAGCTCGGTGTATATCCTGTCGCAGCGCGGCGCGACGGACGAAGCCTCGCGATGGCTCGCAGAGCGTGAGAATGCTTCGGACTTGATTGGAGGAGTCTCCCTCGACGACAAAGACAATGTGCTGGCCTCGGTGCTGCTCGACCTGTCGCAGTCGGCTTCATTGAATGCAAGTCACGTAGCCGCGCAACGCGTGCTGCATCAATTGACGCGAGCGGGCGAAGTTCGCAAGCACGATGTGCAGCAGGCACGCTTCATGGTCTTGAAATCGCCGGATATTCCGTCGATGCTGATTGAGACGGCCTATATCTCCAATCCGTTCGAGGAACAGAGGCTGCGCACTCAGGCTCAGCAGGCGAGGCTCGCTGCTGCGATCCACCAGGGCGTACGAGACTACTTTTATGCCAACCCACCCATGGGCACACGCGTAGCGCAGCTCGCAAATCCATCGCATGGGCTGATGGCGGCCGGGTCAGGCACAGGCGGCGAATAGTCGAACTGTGCGAAAATGCGCGACCCGAGGTCGCCATTGCCCATTCAACTGCTTTCCGACTCCCTGATCAGTCAAATCGCTGCCGGCGAGGTCATCGAACGGCCGGCTTCCGTGGTCAAGGAGCTGGTTGAGAACGCACTCGATGCCGGCGCGCGGCGAATCGAAGTTGAACTGGAGCGCGGCGGCTGCGGGTCGATCCGCGTTCGAGATGATGGCACCGGCATCGACCCTGCTGAAATCGCCTTGGCCCTTGCCAGGCATGCCACCAGCAAAATCGCATCGCTGGATGATCTTGAGAAAGTAGCAACTTTAGGGTTTCGCGGCGAGGCTTTGCCGAGCATTGCCTCCGTGTCGCGATTGTCGCTGATCTCCCGCTCGGCGAGGGGAGCGCACGCCTGGAGCATCGAAGCGAAGGAGGGCGAGATCAGCGCGCCTGCACCCGCTTCGCACGGCGTTGGAACGAGCGTCGAGGTGCGGAATCTGTTTTTCAACGTGCCCGCGCGGCGTAAGTTCCTTCGCACGGAAAATACCGAGTACCAGCATATCGTGCGCATGCTGGAGCGATTGGCACTGTCTCGCTTTGAGGTCGCCTTCTCCTTGACCCACAACGGCAAGAGCATTTGGAGCTTGCCCGCAGCGGCAAGCGGCCCCCAGCGGCTGGAGCGCGTCGCAAAGGTGTGCGGCGAGGACTTCGCCGCGCATGTCATGGAACTCAATCACTGCACCGAATCCCTGCGATTGTCCGGATGGTTGGCACTGCCGACCTTTTCGCGCAGCCAGGCCGACCTGCAATTCACTTACTTGAACGGCCGCTTCGTGCGCGACAAGATTCTGATCGGTGCCGCACGGCTCGCGTATCGCGATGTGCTGTTTCACGGCAGGTTCTGTGCGTATCTGCTGTACGTGGAGATGGATCCGAGCTTCGTCGACGTGAACGCGCATCCGCAGAAATTGGAAGTGCGTTTTCGCGATGCGCGGCGTGTGCATGATTTTTTGTTCCGCACTGTAGAGAAGGTATTGGCCGGCACCCGGCCTTCGGACCAATCCGCCGGCAGCGCACCGTCGGACTGGCTGACCGGGTCTGCGCACTTCGCTGGCACGGCGCAGGCGCACTTCGCCTTGCCGGAGCCGCCGCCACGCTCAGGCGCGGATGCTTACCGAGGCTACCTGAGTTCGGCGAGTGCCGAAGTGCGAGAGACATGGGTGGTGCCGGCTGCCGGCGCGCACGGCGGCCAGCCGGATGCCGAAGCGCCCTTAGGCTATGCCGTAGCGCAGCTGCACGGCGTGTACATCCTGGCGCAGTCTGCCGATGGCTTGGTACTGGTAGACATGCATGCGGCGCACGAGCGAATTATGTACGAAAGCATGAAAAAACTTTTGGCCGGAGATGCCGCACAACAGCGCCTCTTGATGCCCGAAATTTTGCAGGTCAGTGCGGCGCAGGCCGACATGGCGGAAGGGCACTTAGGTGAATTTGCGGCGCTCGGATTCGAGGTAACGCGTTCGAGCCCGGATCAGCTGGCGTTGCGCGCCGTTCCGATCCTGCTGGCGGGGCGTGATCCGGCGGGCATCGTGCGAGATGTTTTGTCCGACTTGCTCGAAGCCGGCCACTCCCGCCGCGTCGAGGAGTCCATTAACCACCTGCTCGCTACCAGTGCCTGTCACGCGGCCGTACGCGCCCAGCGCCTGTTGAGCTTGCCGGAGATGAATGCACTGCTGCGCGAGATGGAGAGCACGCCGCGTTCCGATCAGTGCAATCACGGCCGCCCGACATGGGTTCGTCTTTCCATGGGCGAACTGGATCGCCTGTTTCTACGCGGACGGTGAATTTCCAGACGCCACATCGCCGCTCTGCGGTCTTACTGATGGGTCCGACCGGTTGTGGGAAAACCGATCTGGCGATTCG
>JANYAD010000106.1 GCA_025355165.1 Gammaproteobacteria bacterium
GTCAATCTTGATCAGGGAGATCCCCTGGCCGAGGCGGACTTTCACATGGCGTACGGCCTTTACGACCAGGCAGCCGACTTGGTGCGCATCGCGCTGGAGCGAGAGCCGGATCGCCGCGATCTGCGCCTGAAACTCTTGGAAATTTATTTCGTTTGGGGTAACAAAGAGGCTTTCCTTCAAACCGCCAAGGGCCTGGAAGCCACCCGCGACCGCGCACCAGCCGGGGAGTGGGACAAGATCGTCATCATGGGCAAGCAGATTTGTCCGGATGAACCACTGTTTGCCGCGAGTGCCGGCAGCGGCCGCGGCGCGGGTGCCCTGGTCGATTTGAATCTGGAAGGCGGCGAGAATCGCGTTGATATCGACTTGTTCGGCGACCCTGAAGGCGAGCGCAGCATCGATCAGTCCATAGCCAAGGACATCGATGATTCGGCCACCACCGGCGAGTCCCCGCACATGCGGGCCGCTTCGGATCTGGATTTCACGCTGGACCGGCCGGAACGCGGTGCAGATGAGTCGCCGACCCGCGAGATGCCAGCCCGCGATGAGCCGACGGTTGAATCCGAACTGATGAATTTTGCCGATTCGCCCACCGCGGAATCCCCGGGACTCAAAGCGGGCGACGCTCGCAGTCGAATTGCAGCGAAACTTGATCAGACCAACAAATCGGATCAGACCGCTGAGATGTCGATCGAGGATTTGGGTCTGGATCTAGACCATCTCGACGGACCGGCGCACGAGGCCACTGATCATCCCGCCGATGCGCCAACCATGGTCGCAGGCCTTGACGAAAAATCCCGGCGCATGATGGCGGAAGCGGAAAGTCGCGCGCGCGACAAGGACTTGACCGAGCTCGAGCGTGAATTGGAGGCCTCGTTCGTTGCTGATATGGGCGCCGACCAAGATGGGATCAAGACTGCGGTTCTGGGCCCGGAGTCTGCTCCGACCGTGCAAATGCCGCGCGCCAACGCGGTGGATCCTTCGCCAACCGAGCGCTACAAGCCGGACTTGGATTCCACCTCGCGTTTGCGCGGACTCAATGCCGACAGCATCGACTTGGATCTGGATCGGCTCGCCGATGCTTTGGGGTCCGGCGATACGATTCAACAACCGCGTGCGGAAGATGAAGTGTTTTCCACCGAGGTGTTCGAGGCCAGCCAGCGCAACCGCCGCGTCGATCTGGATGTGGGTGAGGTGCTCAATGGTTCGGCTTCGGCCGCCACGGACAAACTGAAAACGATCTCCACTACCCGCACCACCAAGCAGCTTAAGATCGACGAGACTATGCCGGAGCTCGAGCCGGTGACCATGAGCGAAGTGGGGACCAAGCTGGATCTTGCCCGCGCTTATATGGACATGGGCGATCCGGAAGGCGCCCGCAGTATTCTCGAGGAAGTGGTGAGCGAGGGTTCTGCGAGTCAAAAACAGGAAGCGCAACGCTTAATCGAGAATCTGCCCGGCTAGAGGCGCTCTTTCGGCAACGGTACGCCTGCGTGATAGACCTCGGCCGCCGAGTTGCCGCCATCATCGAATATGACGGCACCGAGTATGCGGGCTGGCAGTCGCAAACTCATTCCCGGTCGATCCAGGACGCGGTCGAGGCGGCGCTATCATTCGTCGCCGGCCACCCCATCGTCGCGATCTGCGCGGGGCGGACGGACACCGGTGTTCATGCCGTCGGTCAAGTCATCCATTTCGACACGCAGGCGCTGCGCACGCCACGGGCGTGGGTGTTGGGCGCCAACACCAAGCTGGCTCCCAGCATTGCCTTGCAGTGGGCAGGGGAAGTGACCTTGGGGTTTCATGCGCGCCATCGGGCTATCAGACGCGTTTACCGTTATGCAATCTTAAATCGCAGCGCGCGCTCGGCTTTGCAGCGCACGCGTGCCGCGTGGATCCATCGCCCGCTCGATGCCCCCGCCATGCATCAGGCTGCCCAGGTGCTCATCGGCAAGCATGATTTTTCGGCGTTTCGTTCAGTGCAATGCCAATCAAAAAGCGCAGTCCGTCGGGTCGAGGCCATCGAGGTGAGCCGCGATGGCGATTATGTCTGGCTGCAGATCGCCGCCAATGCCTATTTGCATCACATGGTCCGCAACATCGTCGGCACGCTGCTCGAAGTGCAGCGCGAGTCGGATCCCGGCGCCGCCATGGCGCACGTGCTCGAGGGGGCGGATCGGCGCTACGCGGGCGCCACGGCGCCCGCAGCGGGATTGTACTTGTGGCGAGTCGATTACCCCGCGCTGCACGGTATCCCGGCGCCGCAAGCGCAAATTTTCGTTTAGACTGATTGTCAACCGACGCGGTTGGGTAACTCCCAATTAGGAGGCGACGAGAATGCATAAAGCGAAATCGGCTCGGCTCACACGCAAGACTCAGGCAGGCTCCTAGCCATGTCGTGGTTTGAGCGCATTGTGCCCTCACGGATTAAAACCGAGCGTCGCACGCGGTCGGTGCCCGAAGGCTTGTGGACGAAGTGTCCCGCATGCGACGCGGTGCTCTACAAAGCCGAGATCGAGCGTAACCTCTACGTGTGCCCGAAATGCAGCCACCACATGCGCATCAACGGCCGCGACCGGGTCATGAAATTTTTGGATACCGGCTCCACCACGGAAATTGCCGCCAAGGTCGAACCGGAGGATCCCCTCAAATTCAAAGATTCCAAGCGCTACAAGGACCGGCTGGTTCAGGCCCAAAAGCAAACCGGCGAGCGCGACGCTTTGATCGTCATGGCGGGCCAGCTTGCGGGCCTGGATGTGGTGGCGTGCGCTTTCGAGTTTCGATTTTTGGGAGGCTCCATGGGCTCGGTGGTCGGTGAGAAGTTCGTGCGCGCGGTCGAACACTGCTTGGAACATCGCATGCCGCTGGTGTGTTTCGCGGCCAGCGGCGGGGCCCGCATGCAAGAGGCGCTTTACTCACTGTTGCAGATGGCAAAAACCAGCGCCGCCCTCAAGCGCTTATCGGAGGCGCGATTGCCGTTCATTTCGGTGATGACCGATCCGACTACCGGCGGCGTGTCCGCAAGCCTCGCGATGCTGGGCGACATCAATATCGGTGAACCCAAGGCATTGATTGGTTTCGCCGGACCGCGCGTTATTCAGCAAACGGTGCGTGAAACGCTGCCGGAAGGATTTCAGCGCAGTGAGTTTTTGCTTGAGCACGGAGCGCTCGACATGATCGTCGACCGACGCGAGATGCGCGATCGCATCGGTGCGATGTTGCGATTGTTGAGCGGCAAAGAACCCGCCGCAGCGTAAAGGCCCGGCTTTCAATCCCATGCGGAGTCTCGAGCATTGGTTGTCTTACCAGACACAAGTGCACCCGCGGGCAATCGATCTGGGGCTCGATCGGTTGCGCGTGGTAATGGCTCGATTGCAGTGGCAGCAGCCCAAGCTCCCGATCATCACCGTCGCGGGCACCAATGGAAAGGGGTCGGTGAGCGCCTATTGCGCGTCGATTTTGCGGGCGGCCGGCCTCAAGGTGGGTATGTTCACCTCGCCTCACCTGCGTTACTACCAAGAGCGAATCCGCGTCCATGACCGCTTAGCGCGGCCTGAGGAGCTGGTGGCGGCGTTCGAGAAGATTGAGGTCGCGCGAGCTTCGGTGGCGCTCACGTTTTTCGAGTTCAACACACTGGCTGCGTTGCTAATTTTGGATGCCGCGCGGCTCGATGCTTGGGTGCTTGAAATCGGCATGGGAGGGCGTCTTGATGCGGTCAACATCGTGGATCCGGACGTTTCGGTGGTCACCAGCATTGGCCTCGATCACCAGGAGTATTTGGGTCATACGCTCGAGGCGATCGCGCGCGAGAAAGCCGGTATATTTCGCCCCGGACGCACTGCGGTCATCGGCGGTCGGGAGCCTGCCCCAGTTCTCGAGAACGCAGCGCGCCTCATCCATGCGCCGTTGAAGCGTCTTGCCATCGAGTACAACTACATTCTCGAAGGCACAGGCTGGCGCTACAGAGGCACTCATTGGGATCTACCGCATCTGCCCGCACCGGCGTTATTGGGCGATATCCAATTCAGCAACGCCGCCGCCGCCATTGCTGCGTTGGAGGAAATTTCGCCGCGCCTGCCCATTACAGCCGGCGCCGTAGCTCAGGGCCTTTCGCAGGTGCGCTTGGCTGGCCGCTTCCAAGTGATCAAACCCTCTAGCAGTTCACCCACGTGGATACTGGACGTCGCTCACAATCCGGACGCGGCGCGCGTGCTGGCGCGTAATTTGAACGCAAACCCGTTCCAGGGGAAGTCTCTTGCGGTGTGTGGGATCCTGGGCGACAAAGATGCGGGCGGGATCGCAGAGTTGCTCAACGAGTCGATCGACGAATGGTGGTGCGCTTCGCTCGAGGGCACTCGGAGTCGAACGGGCGATGAACTCGCGGACGAATTAAGGGACGTGGTTCGTGGCCGCGTGATGGCTGCTGATAGCGTCGCCGCTGCGTGCGCTGCTGCCGCGCGCGTTGCAAGCCCGGCAGATCGGATCGTCGTGTTCGGTTCTTTTCACACCGTCGGGCCTGCGCTCGATTGGCTCGAGGCAGCAGGATTGCTGCCGCCCGAGGCGCTTCCCGAATATACTTCGCGCTAAATGGAGCGTCGCGTCAAAGAACGTTTAATCGGCGCATCGATCCTGGTTGCGCTGATCGTACTGGTGGTGCCCGAACTGTTGTCCGGCCCTAAACCTGCAGCGCGGCCGACGACGGAAATGCTTCCTTCAACTGCGCCCGAGCCGACCCGAAGCGTGACCGTGGACTTGGCAACCAGCAAGGCGCCGGCAACGGCCGACAACGATGCGGCATCCAACGCGCCCGCTATACCCACACTCCCGCCTCCCGCACCCGCCACATCTGCACCGGCGGTGGCGATTTACGGGCCGTCACGCGCGGCGCCGCCAGGCGCTGCGGCCCCCGCGCCGGGTGCGTCCGCGCCGCGCACCCCGGCCTCGGCGCCGCGCGTTGTGGCGCCCGTTGAAAGTCCAGCGGCGGCCCCCACCTCCTCACGTGCCCCTTGGGCCGTACAGTTGGGCAGCTTTGCCCACCGCCCCAACGCGGAAGCTCTCGCGCGCCAATTAAAGGGGCGGGGTTTTTCGGTTTATGTCGTGACTGCAGGTTCGGGCGCTACAGTGCGCTACCGGGTGCGGATCGGACCTCTGGCGGATCGCGGTTCGGCCGAGCGAACCGTCACCAAGCTTAAGTCAATCGGACATGCCTCCAGTATCGTGGCGCCAAAGGGGTAAGCGCGGCGTTGATTTTTCGCGAATCTGCCGATGGTTTCGCAACGGCCCCTCACACGGTCCGGTACTATACGGGCAGGTGTGAGGAGGCTAACGATTGACCGTAGCGGATGTTCTTATCTTGTTGGTTCTGTTGGGATCAACACTGATCGGCGCGTTGCGCGGCTTTATTCGAGAAGCGGTCTCGCTGGCTTTCTGGGTCCTGGCTATCTGGGCTGCCTGGCAGTTTGGGCCAGGCGTCGAACCGCATCTGGGCGGCTTGCTTGCCAATCCCACGATCGCCCCCTGGGTCGGTCGACTGGTGATTCTCGTGGTGGTACTCCTGGTTGGGTGGGTCATCGGCATGCTGTTGAGCTACTTCACTCGCAGCTTGGGCCTCGGCCCTGTGGACCGGGTCATCGGACTTTTTTTCGGCATCGCGCGCGGTATGGTGCTGGTCGGCTTGATGGTCATCGGCGCTGAACTGCTGCATTTGAGTGACGAGAGCTGGTGGGGCCGCTCCAAGCTGGTTCCCTACGGCGAAACGATCGGTGATTGGTTGCGGGCAATGGTTGGCGAGAGAGGCGAGCCTTGGGCACGACTCGAGCGTCTGACCGGCGTGAAAGTCAGACCCAAATAGGCGGAGGTTCCTTCATGTGCGGAATCATTGGAATGGTCGGTATGAGTGCGGTGAACCAACGCATCTATGATGCGCTGACTGTGCTGCAGCACCGGGGTCAGGATGCCGCCGGCATCATGACCGCCCAGGACGGCGAGTTGTTCATGCGCAAGGACTCAGGTCTGGTGCGCGATGTGTTCCAACAGAAGCACATGCTGAAACTCAAAGGCAATATCGGAATCGGCCACGTCCGTTATCCCACCGCAGGTGCCGACAGCGCGCACGACGCGCAACCATTTTACGTAAACTCACCCTACGGTATCTGCCTGGGCCATAACGGCAATCTTACCAACGCGCGCGAGCTGACCGAAGTCCTGGTACGCGAAGACCGCCGTCACCTGAACACGGGTTCCGACTCAGAAGTGCTGCTCAATGTACTGGCATCCGAACTCGAGCGCGTCGGCACCCCGCGCGTCACGCCCGCGGACGTATTCGCCGCGGTTAACGCGGTCTACCGCCGCTGCCGCGGCGGCTATGCGGTGACTGCCATGGTGATCGGCCACGGCATTTTGGGATTTCGCGATCCGAACGGTATTCGTCCGCTGGTTATCGGCAAACGGGACACCAAGAAGGGTACGGAGTGGATGCTCGCCTCCGAGAGTGTGGCGCTCGACATGCTCGGTTTCGATATGATCCGCGATATCGCCCCCGGCGAGGCGGTGTTCATCGACGAACAGGGCCGCTTCTACGCACAGCAGTGCGTGGCGATGGCGCGCCATACTCCCTGTATTTTCGAATACGTGTATTTCGCCCGCCCCGATTCGATCATCGACAATATCTCGGTATACAAGGCGCGCTTGCGCATGGGCGAGCGCCTGGCGGAGAAAATCAAGCGCGAACGTCCGGAGCACGGTATCGATGTGGTCATTCCGATTCCCGACACCAGCCGCACCAGCGCCGTGCAGGTGGCGCAACTGCTCGGCATCAAATATCGCGAGGGGTTCATCAAGAATCGCTACATCGGCCGGACTTTCATCATGCCTGGCCAAGAGCAGCGTGCGAAATCGGTACGCAGCAAGTTGAACGCCATCGATCTGGAGTTTCGCGGCAAGAACGTGCTGCTGGTCGATGACTCGATCGTGCGCGGTACGACCTCGGCGCAAATCATCGACATGGCGCGGGAGGCCGGTGCCAAAAAAGTGTTTTTTGCCTCCGCGGCGCCGCCGGTTCGCTATCCCAACGTGTATGGGATCGATATGCCGGATACCTCGGAGTTGGTGGCGGCCGGCCACACCGATGACGAAGTACGCGACATCATCGGCGCCGATTGGCTCATCTACCAGGATCTGGAAGATCTCGAGCATGCCGTCCGTCACGACAACGCCGCCATCAAAGATTTCGACACTTCGTGCTTCTCGGGCGAATACGTAACAGGGGATGTCACTCCTGAATACTTGGCACGCCTGCAAGGAGAACGATCCGATGAGGCCAAACAACAGCGTCGCGAAGGCGCGGGTCGTTCCCTCAAATCGGTGCGGATCTTGTAGCTTGCTCTGGAAATCGTCGGCGCCGATCACGGCACAATAAGTTATGCGACTATTGGTGATTGCACCCCGCGAGGATTATCGGCTGTTGATCCGAAAGCATGTCGAGATCAAGTGGCCGGATGCGGCTATCGTCGAGCATGCCCTCGGAGTGGAACCGAATTTCGATGAGCAGTTTGCCGCGGTGGGATTCGATGCGGTGATCATCGCAAGCGCACCGCCGACCTCAGGGGCGATCGACTTCGCCGCGGCGCAAGCCTCTAAAGTGGAGTTTGCGCCGATCGTTTTGCTGCTGCTCGAAGACCCGCCCGAATTCCCACCGCCTGCCGTCCCCGGCGTGCATCCTCTGTACGGCCGTAAAGTCGACCGTGAGCGGCTGCTCAAAATGATCGTCACTGCTTCCAGCGACCACCGCAAGGCGCTGGCGCTGCTGCGCGCCAATCCGGACTACGAGGGTCGCTATCGGTTCGGCACGGTATTCATTCGCGGTCATCGCTGCATCCGCCAAGTGGGCAGCGGCGGCATGTGCAAGATTTATCTGGCCGAGAGCGAACGGGCCGGCACCGTGGTGGTTTTGAAAGTGTTCAGTCAAGTGCCGGACGTGTCCGAGCGCTTTGTCAGCTTCGATCGGTTCTTGCAGGAATATGAAATCGTCGCGGGCCTGAACCACAAGAACATCGTGCGCATTTACGATCTGGGCGTGGCGGATGACCATGCCTATATCGCCATGGAGCACTTTCCGGCAGGGGATTTGCGCGAGCGAATGAAGAAGCCCCTAAACCCCGAGACGGCGCTGGGTTTTTTGCGTCAAATCGCCAGCGCGCTTGATGCCATTCATTCGGTGGGCGTACTGCACCGCGACCTGAAGCCGGCCAACATCATGCTGCGTCCCGACGGCAGCGTCAGCCTTATCGATTTCGGGCTCGCCAAGGCGAACGAAAACGATATATCACTCACCGGCACGCGCGAAATCTTCGGTACCCCCTATTACATGAGTCCAGAACAAGGCCACGCCGAGGTCATCGATGCGCGCAGCGACCTCTATAGCCTGGGTGTCGTGTTCTACGAGATGTTGATCGGGCGCAAGCCCTACAACGGCGCGACTGCCATGGAGGTCATCTACAAGCACAAGCGCGCGGAGTTGCCGGAAATAGCACCGCAATTCGCGCCATACGAAGCGATGCTGCGCCGCCTGTTGGCCAAGTCCCCGGACGATCGATTCCAAACTGCCGAGGAGTTGCTGACGGCCATCGCGCGGCTGAAAATTCCGGCATGAGCGCAGCCGCGGTGCAGTTCACGCATGCCTTGCTGCGTACGCAGACCCCCACATCTTGGCTCGAACAGGCCTGCTCGCTACCCGATCTTCTTCTGATCGATCATGCCAATTGCGAAAAGAAAGCGGCCTCCACTGCGCTGAGCCTAATGTTTGCCTATGCGGAAGATCTGGACCTCACCGAGCGCCTGTCGCGGCTGGCGCGCGAGGAGCTGCGTCACTACGAGCAGGTCGTGAAGATGATCGCCGCCTTGAAAATAAAACCCGAGCGCTTATCGCCCGGCCGCTACGCCGCGCAGCTTCGTCGTTCAGTGACAAGTTGCGAGCCGCAACGCGAGGTTGACTTGATGATCTGCGGCGCGTTGATCGAGGCGCGGTCGTGCGAACGATTCGCCGTCTTGGGGCAGCGCATCGATGCGCCCCTGAACGGTTTGTTTGAAGGTTTGCACGAAGCCGAGGCGAGGCACTACGAGCTTTACCTTGCTTTGGCGCGGCGCGCTGCGGCTCGGACGAAAGTCGATCTAGAGAGTCGAATAGACGTATTGGCAGCGCTCGAGGCGCAGCTCATCACGAGCCCAGACCCGGTATTTCGATTTCATTCCGGTGTACCGGTGGTGGGATAGTTTTTCATCCGGAACGCTTACTCGCGCGTGTGACAGCGGTGTCAGTCTGTGCGTTGATCATGAGCACAAACAGATGGTTTCGGTCGCGACGGGGTCTAGCGGCGCGCCGCCCGTGCGGTGGAGTTGCGAATGATCATTGCGTGATCGAGCAAATGCCGCGGGATACGCTCGGGCCAGCCGTTGCGTCGCGGTTCAAGCCGAATGATCAGGTCCGCCGCCATCCGCGCCATTGCGGCGACCGGTTGGCTGACGGTGGTGAGTTCAGGCCAAATCATTCGCGCCACCGGCGCATCGTCGAAGCCGGTGACCGAAAGTTGGCCGGGCAAATCCAGGCCAAACTTTCGAGCCATCGATATCACCGCCGCGGCCATGTCGTCGTTGCTAGCAAAGATTGCGCTTGGCGGATCGGCCGCGCGCAGCATGCGTTCGGCGCAAATCAAGCCATCCGCGAAGACGAAGTTGCCCGTCTGGACCAGCTTCGAATCAACCGCAATGTTGTGCGCACGCATTTCGTCGACGAACCCTAGATAGCGCTGTTCCGTGGCGCCGTGATTGGGCCGGCCCAGTATGAAACCGATGCGCCGGTGTCCGAGGTCCACCAGATGAGCAGTGAGCTGGCGCGCGGCCGCATAGTCGTCGATGCCGATGGAGGGGGTAGCGCTTACATTGTGCTTCGGCGCAATGCGCACGATCGGGATCGATGCTTCGTGTAGCTTATTGAGTACCAGCGGGTGATCGCTCAAGGGCGGCAGCAAAATAACGCCCTCGAGGCGCAATTGCCCGAGCAAGGTATCGAGCTGATTCTCGATTTGCGGACTTTCAACATCCCAAGGCTCTACCATCAAGTGAATACTCGATTCGCGGCAGCGTTCGACGGCGCCAGCCTGGAATTCGCTTAGGTAATCGCCGGGTCGGTCGCAGAAAAGACCCATCAGAAATGAGCGGTTGCTCGCCAGTCCGCGCGCATTGAGATTCGGGCGATAGTTGAGTTGATCTATGGCATCGAGGATTCTGGCACGGGTGTCCGCACGCACGAGCGGCTCGTTATTGATGACTCGGGACACCGTTTTCGGAGAGACCTTGGCCAGGTCCGCCACTTCTTGAATGGTTACCGACGGTACATTTGAGGTCATACCGCCTATCTTAACCAGTGGAGCCACCGGTGCACCCAGAAACTCGCGAAGCTTTCGGCTCCAGTTTCGCCTCCGCGATCGAAAGCACGAATTTGCCGGAGGTTTCAATGGCCAACGGAACAGCGACTTCCTTAAGATCAGCGCCCGCCGCCACCAAACATGACAATGGAATCGTCAATGAGCGCCACTGTCCTTGAGCCGCCGTCTTGAAGGTTCGGGTTAGGTCGAGCATTGCGCCGTCTAACGTCCCGACGCTGACTTGACCCTCGGGCAGCTTATCCACTCGATATTGCATTTCTAGCGCAGCGCCCTGATCGGCGGCGGCTCGCAAGTCACTCGGACGGCCGGAGAATTTCAAAATTCCAGATGCGGTGCCGGACCAGGTTGCGGTGACCGCGCCATCGAGCGCCAGTTCGACCGCAATCGAGGCATGCGGGCTCTCTTGTCGTGGGGTCGTAAAATGCACCTCATCGCCGCCGTCAGCAACAAATATTGACCACGGAGCAGTGGGGTGGCCCGACCGAAACAGGCTTCCGGGAGCCGCCCGCCACTGGATGGGAATGGCGGGATCTTCCGAAAGCTGCATCGATTTGTGCTTGGCGTGGTAGTCGAGCCCCGCGCCTCTCGAGAACAGAGCACCCGTGACCTGTCCGGAGGAGTCGAATGCGACCGGCATCGCGGTCTGTGGCCACGAAAATGCCAACCGCCCCGTAAAATCGACGGCTGGCGTGCTGCTCGATTTAAATATTACATCCGCGACCCCTGCGCCTTCGCTGCCGGGCAGCCAAGCGGCGACAAAGGCATCCGAGGCGTTGATCTCGGGATTCGTCCACAGAGGACGTCCTGAAAGAAACACGGACACGGTCGCGATGCCCGCGGCGCGTAAGTTGCGCAGCAGTTTCAGTGCTCGCTTATCATTCGGCGAGAATTCCAGGGTTTCTCGATCGCCTTGGAACTCTGCATAGGGCTGCTCGCCAAAGACGATGATGGCTGCATCCGGTTTTTCCGTAAACTCGCCATTTTCGCGCAATTCGACCGAGCCGCCCGCTGCGTGCACCGCAGCCTTGATGCCGGCATAAATCGACGTGGCGCCCGGAAAATCGGCGTTGCCATTATGGTCGCCCTGCCAATCGATGGTCCACCCTCCAGTTTGCTGCGCGATCGAGTCCGCAGCATCGCCGGCGACCAAAATTCGAGACCCTGGATTCAACGGCAGCGTGGCATGATCATTCTTGAGCAGCACCAATGATTCGCGCACCGCTTGGCGCGCAAGCGCGCGGTGGGCTGCGCTGCCGAGCTGCGCTAAATCGCTGCGCTCTTTGGGCGGCGGCCGCTCGAAGAGTCCGGCAAGCACCTTCACCCGCAAGATACGGGTCACCGCGTCGTCAATACGAGCCATCGGGATCTCGCCTGCACGGGTCTGCGCCAAGGTGTTTTCGAACAGCGCCTTCCAGCTGTCGGGTGCCATCAACATGTCGACGCCCGCCAAGATGGCGGCGGCACACCGATACTTTGTGCATCCCGGCACCTGTTCCTGTGCGTTCCAATCGCCCACGACAAAGCCGTCGAAGGCAAGGCGCTCCTTGAGTATCTCGGTCAGCAAGTAATGGTTTGCGTGCAGCTTGGCGCCATTCCAGCTGTTGTACGATGCCATCACAATCATCGCGCCGGCCTGAATTGCCGCAGGATAGGCGGCGCCGTGCACGGCGCTAAGTTGGCTCTCTGGCACGATGGTGTCGCCCTGATCGCGACCCGCCGCGGTGCCGCCGTCGCCGACGAAGTGCTTGACCGAAGATAGCGTATGGCCCGGGGACATGAATTGCGCAGTACCCCGTTGCCCTTGAAGTCCCGTGACCAATTGCGCGGCGTAGTCGGCAACCAGCGCCGGTGACTCCGAATAGCTCTCGTACGATCGGCCCCACCTAAGGTCGCGCACCACGGCCACCGTGGGAGCAAAGGTCCAGTCGATTCCCACGGCCGACACCTCGGCCGCGGTCGCTTGCCCGATCTTCAGCATCAGCTGCCGATCATGAGCAGCGCCCAATCCGACATTGTGAGGAAAAATTGTCGCGCCTAACATTTTGGCATCGCCGTGCACCGCATCGATCCCAAACAAAATGGGGATCGCTCGGTGCGAGCCTGGGTTATGCAGCGATTCGCGATAAAAGTCATCGACCAGGTTCAGCCAGGCCTGGGCAGTGGTCCGCACATTGTTGCCGGGAGCGGCATTCCCGCCCGCCAAAATGGAGCCTAACGGGTAGGTGCGCAAATCAGCGGGGGAGATCGATGCGATATCCGCCTGGATCATCTGACCGATTTTCTCTTCCACACTCATTTGAGCCAGAAGTTGCGCCACGATAGCCTCGGCCGCGGGATTCTTCGGCGCACGTACGCCCTCAGGCCACAGCTCAGGATGTGGAATAATCTGGGGCGAGGCGTACCCCGATACCCACGCGGAAGACGCTGATAAAACAAAGGCCACCAGACTCGATGCGGAGCAGCGGGACAACGTCTTCTCCATTGGCGATTTGCCGTCCAATTTCCGTTAAGGCCACTAGCAGTTGTATAAGTGATTGTAATTATTGAACATTTTTATGATTGTCGGGCCGTCGCACCGTGACTGCGGTTTCCGGATGCGTTGCAGCCTGCAGGATTAGAGGCGGAAATGTCAGCGCTGTCAATGGGTGCGATCGACGCTTCGGCTTCCGCGCTGCTCACGTTGCTTGATTGGCTGGTGGTCGGTGTTTACGCCGCGGGGCTGGTATTGCTCGGTGTCCTGATGTCACGGCGCCGTGTCGGGCCAGTGGATTACTTTCTGGCATCTCGTGCCACACGGTGGCCGGCCATCGGTCTTGCATTATTTGCCTCCAACATGTCATCCACGGCCTTGGTGGGCCTCGCGGGGGGCGCCTATGCGATCGGCATTTCGGTCTATAACTACGAGTGGAGCGCCAATGTGATATTGGTGTTTTTCTGCGTCTTTCTTCTGCCGTTCATCATTCGCAGCCAGACCTTCACCATGCCTGAATTTCTGGAACGGCGTTACGACCGGCGCGCGCGCCTGCACTTTGCGCTGCTCACCTTGTTTCTAAATATTTTTGTCGATTCGGCAGCGATCCTTTACAGCGGATCGCTCGTGGGTCAGCTGTTGTTGCCCGGCTGGCCCCTTTGGCTAATCGTGACCATCTTGGCCTGCGCAGCGGGGCTCTACACCGTGCTCGGCGGGCTGCGTGCCGTCATCTATACAGAAGCCGTGCAGGCAGTGGTGCTGATCGCCGGAGCGCTGCTGATTTCCATCGGCGCATTCAGCCGCGCAGGTGGCTGGCATTCGGTCATGAGCTCGGTGGATCCGGCGTTTACCTCGCTAATCAGGCCCTCGCACGATTCCGGGGTGCCATGGCCGGGATTGCTGCTTGGCATCCCGCTGTTGGGGTTTTATTACTGGTGCACCAACCAATCGATCGTGCAGCGCATGCTCTCGGCCAAAAACATCGATCAGGCGCGGTGGGGCGCGCTGTTTGCAGGAATTCTGAAGCTGCCGGTGTTGTTTTTGATGGTGCTGCCGGGCACCTGCGCCCTGATTCTTTTTCCGCACTTGACGCGACCCGACATGGTGTATCCCAACTTGATCTTAAGAGTGCTGCCCGCGGGTCTGGTGGGCTTGGTCGTGGCCGGGTTCATCGCTGCGACCATGGTGTCGATATCCTCGATGCTCAATTCGGCATCGACGCTTCTCACCTTGGACCTGGTCAAACAGTTCAGGCCGCTGCTCTCGGACGCGCACGTGGTTCGCATCGGCAAGCTGAGCACGGCGATCCTGCTCGTGGTTGCCGTGGCTTGGGCGCCGCAGCTGCAGCGTTTCCCCTCACTCTGGCAGTATTTGCAGGCGGTGCTGGCTTACGCCGTGCCTCCCGTCGTTGCTGTGTTCCTGTTAGGGATGTTCTGGCGCGGCGCCACCGCGGACGGGGCGGCGGCGGCCATGCGATGGGGGTCGGTGTTGGGCTTTCTCTTGTTCCTGGTGAATGTTGTGTTCGAGTGGACGCATTTTCATTTTCTCTACGCGGCACCCATCCTCACAGTGCTCGACAGCGCCATACTCGTCGCAGTAAGCCTGCAAAGACCGGAGCGGGTATCGGCTCTCAGCGAGGCCACGATGTGGACGCTCGAGTTTAGCCGCTCTGAACGAGCACGCTTGCAATACACGTCTTTTTGGAAAGACTACCGGGTTCAGTCAGCCGTGCTGCTGGTGCTGACAGCCGCAATTGTGATTATTTTCAGATAATTCTCGATAGAGACCGAAGCTCGGGCCCGTGCCGGTCCCAACGCAGCACACTGCCTTGCTCGTACCAATCGCCCAGCACGATGCGGGTGCAAGGCCGACCATCGACTTGCAGTGCATGGATGGCGGGGCGGTGCGTATGGCCATGCAAGAGTGTCGAGGTTCCCGCACTGCGCAGCGCCAGAGTGACCGAGTCCGCATTCACATCGGTGATGGAGTGTTCCATCGCCTGGGTGTGCGCCCGGCTGCCGGCTCGTGCCGCACCGGCCAGTGCGCGGCGCGCGGCAATTGAGAGGGCGAGGAATTGCCGCTGCCAGTCGGCGTCCCGGACGGTGGCGCGCAGGCGCTGGTAGGCGCGGTCGTCAGTGCATAGGGCGTCGCCGTGCATCACCAGCACGGGTTCGCCGTATAGCGTGACAATAAGCGGATCGGGCAGCAGCTGGGCGCCGCTCGCCCCGCAGAATTGGCGCGACATTAAAAAGTCGCGGTTACCGTGCATGACGAAGCAGGGCACGCCGTTCGATGTGAGCGTGCGTAATCCGTCGATTGCCGCCGATTGCGCCGGGTCCGGGGCGTCATCGCCGATCCAGGACTCGAACAGGTCTCCCAAGATGTAGAGCGCCTCGGTATTACGGGCTTCTGCTTGCAGAAAGGTTAAGAATTGCTCAAGGATCGGCGGCCGGCTCGCGTCGATGTGCAAATCCGAGATAAATAGCGTGGCCACAAGAACTGTTAGGGACAGCTCTAGGGGCTGGAAACGCGCTCGACTTTCATGATAACGACCGGCTTGAGCGGCGTTTCATCCATGATTCCGTGCTTGCCCGTGGCAACGTTGCCGATGCGGTCGACCACGTCCATGCCGGCGACCACGCGTCCGAATACTGCATAACCCCAGCGGGTTTGATTCGGATCCAGTGCCGCATTGTCATTGATGTTGACGTAGAACTGCGAATTGCCGCCATGCGGCTCGGTGGTGCGCGCCAGACCCACGGTGCCGCGGACATTGCTGAGCCCGTTGCCCGACTCATTGACCACGGTGGCAGGCGCGGGTTTCGGCGTGTAATCGACATTGAATCCGCCGCCTTGGATGACGAAATTGGCGATGGCACGATGAATCAGGGTATTGGTGTAGTGGCCTTGGTCAACGTACGCTAAAAAGTTCGCCACCGTGAGCGGCGCACGTTCAACGTTCAATTCAATCGTAAAATTGCCCAAGGAGGTCACAACCTGCACTTGCGGCGAATGATTTGACACGGATGGTTTGGCAATGGTTTTCGGCGCGGGCGGGGTATCTGCCGCTACGGCAGGCTGCAGACAGACGGCAGTTAGCAGGCTGAGCAAGACTAATAGCTGTTTCATGCGCCGAGATTCTACTCGAATAGGTACAATCTTGAGATGTCCTTAATCAACGAGACGCCGCTCGTCACGCGCTTTGCGCCCAGTCCCACCGGGTCGCTGCACCTCGGCAACGCTCGGACCGCACTTTTCAGCTTTCTTTGGGCCCGTAAAAGCGGCGGTAAATTCATTTTGCGCATCGAAGATACCGATTCCGAGCGCAGCGAAGCGCGCTTCCGCGACCAGTTGATGGACGACATGCGTTGGCTGGGTCTTGATTGGGACGAGGGTCCCGATGTCGGCGGCCCCTCGGCTCCCTATTCTCAGGCCGAGCGCGGCGAGTTTTATCGGCGATTGTTTGCCGAGTTGGCGAGTCGGGGCGCGGCGTACCCGTGCTATTGCACCGCTGAAGAGTTGGAGCTGTCGCGAAAATTACAAAGGATGTCCGGCAAGCCGCCGCGCTATGCGGGCACCTGCAGGGCATTGACGGACGCGCAGCGCGCGGAACGAGAACGCCGCGGCAGCTCATCGACTCTGCGCTTCGCTATCCCTGAGAATCAAATTATCGAATTTACCGATGTCGTGCATGGGCCGCAGCGCTTTGCTTCCAACGACATCGGCGATTTCATCATCCGTCGGGAGGACGGCACGCCGGCGTTCTTCTTTTGTAATGCCGTCGATGACTCTGCGATGGGTGTGACGCACGTGCTGCGCGGCGATGATCATCTCACCAATACGCCCCGCCAGATCATGCTTTTAAATGCGCTCGGCATGCGATGCCCGGACTATGGTCATGTCGGACTGCTGCTCGGCGAGGACGGTGCGCCGTTGTCGAAGCGTCATGGCAGCACCAGCGCGCACGAGTTTCGCGAGCGCGGTTTCTTGAGTATCGCGGTGCTCAACCATTTGTTCCGTCTCGGGCATACGAGCGACGTCGAGGATTGGCTGCCTCTTGCCGAGATGGCGCCGCATTTCCGTCCTCAACACCTGGGCAGGGCACCCGCGCGATTCGAGCAGTCCCAGCTCCTGCATTGGCAGAAAGTATCCTTGGAACAACTGTCGGCGGAGGCGATTGGCTTATGGTTGGGCGCCGATGATCCGACGCAGTTCATCGAACTCGTGCGCCACAACGTCATGCTGCCGGCCGATGCGGTTGCTTGGCGTGCAGTGCTGCGCGGAGAGCTTGCGCCGCTCGGTGCGGAAGAGCAGCGCATTGTTGCCGCCGCAGGGACGGATTTTTTCGCGGCGGCGGCCGATGCCTATGAGCAGTCGAATGCGGATTTGAAATCGCTGACGGGTATTCTGAAGCAGCGCACCGGGCGCAAGGGGGCGGATTTGTTCATGCCGCTGAGAATCGCGTTGACCGGGCAAGCGCATGGCCCGGAACTGGCGCCGCTGCTCAAGCTCATGGCCCCGCAAATGGTTCGGCGCCGGTTGCTGTCGCATGCTCAAAATCCATAATTCATTGAGCGGAATCAAGGAGGAGTTCAAGCCTCTTCTTCCCAATCAAGTCCGCATGTATGTCTGCGGAATGACCAACTACGACTATATCCATGTGGGACACGCCCGGATGCTGGTGGCGTTCGATTTGGTTCAGCGCTATCTGCGCTACCTAGGGCACAACGTGACCTACGTGCGCAATATCACCGACATCGACGACAAAATCATCGAGCGGGCAGCGGCCAACGGCGAGAACTGGGCAGATCTCGCGCGCCGTTTCACCGTGGCGATGCACGAAGACTGTGCCGTTCTGGGTCTGCAGCAGCCGGATCTGGAACCGCGGGCCACGGAGTTCATCGGGCCCATCATCGAGATGATCGCAACGCTGATCGCGAAGGGCTACGCTTACGAGGCAAACAATGGCGATGTCATGTATTCGGTGCGCAAGTTTGCGCAATATGGGCAGTTGTCGGGGAAGAAAATCGACGATTTGCGCTCAGGTTCGCGTGTCCAAGTGGATGAGGCCAAGCATGATCCGCTTGATTTCGTCCTGTGGAAACATGCGAAACCCGGCGAACCCTCCTGGCAATCCCCCTGGGGTTTAGGCAGGCCGGGCTGGCACATCGAATGCTCGGCGATGTCCACCAGCTTGCTGGGCAACTACTTCGACCTGCACGGCGGCGGCGAGGACTTGAAGTTTCCGCACCACGAAAACGAAATCGCCCAGTCCTGCGCTGCCTACGATGCGCCGTTCGTACGGCTATGGATGCACAACGGATTCGTCCGCGTCAACGACGAGAAGATGTCCAAATCGCTGGGGAACTTCTTCACCGTGCGAGAGGTGCTCAAGACGCTTCGCGACCCTGAAGTCCTGCGCTTTTTTTTGCTGAGCAGCCATTATCGAGGTCCCATCAACTACTCTGCGGCCCAGCTCGCGCAGGCGGATGAAACGCTGCTGGGTCTGTACCGGGCGTTGAAAGATACGGATTCGGCGAGCATGGTCGCAGTCGATCCCGCCGAGTTGATGCGATTTCGCCAAGCAATGGATGATGACTTCAATACGCCCGAAGCCCTGGCGGTGCTGCAGGGTGTGGCAAGGAGTTTGAATTTGGCGAAGCGCGCCGGCGATGCGGCCAACGTCTCGATTGCGGCGGCCACCCTGCGTTCCATGGGAGCGATTCTTGGGGTTTTGCAACAGCCGCCGCACACTTACTTAAAGAGAAATGCCGGAGCTAAAACTTTGCCCGATCAGGAAATCGAAACGCTGTTGAATTCTCGCCGTTCGGCGCGCGCGGCTAAGGATTTCGCGGAATCAGATCGAATTCGCGGGCTGCTGACGGCAGCTGGGATTGTCTTGGAGGACAAGCCAGACGGCAGCACTGAATGGCGGCGCGCCTAGGCGCCGCCTTCCATTCCTTCAATCGTCGTAGCGTCGGGATGCAAAGATCCCAACGGCGAGACCCACCACCACGGCGATCCCGACCACTTGCCACGGATTGTCCCGCACATACGTATCAGTGCGCTTGCCGTACTCTTGGGCTTGATCACGCACTCGCTTGCCGACTACCTGGGCTTGGTCCCGCAATTGCGAGGCGGTATCCGCCGCTGCGCTGCGTGCCGCCGCCAGGGCAATCTTGACCTTGGCGCGGACTTTGGCGATGTCGGGTGCGTCGACATCTTTCAATGCCTTGGTCAAATCCTCGACATTATCGAGGAAATTTTTGACCTGCCCATTGGCGTTGTCACTAAAGCTGCGTGCTGTATCCGAGACTGATTCCATTTTGTGCTCCTCGTCCTAAACCCGACGGCCCAGGCTCATCAAGAAAGTAACGACCGCGCCGATCAAAAATACGATGAAGAGAATTTTGGCAATGCCGGCGGCGCCGGCCGCCATCCCACCAAAGCCAAAGAAAGCCGCAATCAGCGCGATTACAAAGAAAACAACGGCATAGTGAAGCATCCTCGCACCTGTCATTATTGGGCAGCGTCTGCCGACTATAGGAGTATCGAGAAGGCCCCCCGGCAACGCAGTCGGTAAAGGACGACGCCGTGCGTAGGACATACCTCACGATGTGAATAATGAAAGTGCTGTTGATCGTATATCACTCCATGACCGGCGGCACCCGGCAGATGGCCAGCGCGGCAGCGGACGGAGCGCGCAGCGAGCCGGGCGTGGACGTGCTGCTCCTCCCCGCAGCCGAAGCGCAGGCGGCACACGTGATCTCTGCGGATGGCTTTATCTTTGCCACACCCGAGAACCTAGGTGCCATGAGCGGCATGATGAAGGACTTCTTCGACCGCACTTATTATGCGGCGCTCGACAAAGTCAACGGCAGACCGTTGATTACCTTGGTCTGCGCGGGGAGCGATGGACGCAGTGCCGCTCAACAAGTGGAACGCATCTCTCTGGGCTGGCGCCTGAAGCCGATCGCCGCTCCCTATATCGTGTGCACGAGCGCCCAGAGCGCCGCACAAATCCTCAAACCGAAGATCATCGAGCCCTCGTGCTTGGAACGTTGTGCGGACCTGGGTAAGACCATGGCAAGTGGTATCGCTCTGGGAATCTTCTGACCAGAGTTGGCGCTTGAGTGCCATAGGGCGCCAATAGGCTGCCGAGAATGTCGGTAAGCGGCTTACCGAACCTCCTTTCGCAAGATGCGTTCCCGCCGTATGCTAGCGTATGCAACAAAACTCCCTTTCCGGCCTGCAATTACGCTCCTTGGTTAAGCAAAGCGCAGAGATGGAGCTCTCGTTGGCGAGCACATCGATCGCGCAGCCGCAGGCTGATGAAGTCATCGTGCGCATCGAGGCAGCCCCCATCAATCCCTCGGATCTGGGTTTACTGCTGGCGAATGCGGATTGGACACAAGCCAAGGTATCCGGAAGCGCCGATGAACAAATCGTCACCACGCCCATCAGCGCCAATGCGATGCAAGCGATGACCGCTCGAGTTGATATATCCATGCCGGTCGGCAACGAAGGTGCGGGGCGGGTGGTCGCAGCGGGATCCTCCGCGGGGGCCCAGGCATTGCTCGGAAAAATGGTGGCGGCGTTGGGCGGTGCGATGTATTCGCAGCTCCGATGCGTCAACGTCAACCAGTGTTTGCTGCTTCCGGAGGGCGTCACAGCGGCCGAGGGCGCTTCCTGCTTCGTCAATCCACTCACGGCATTAGGAATGGTCGGTACGATGCGCCGCGAGGGGCATAAGGCCTTGGTACACACCGCGGCGGCCTCGAATCTCGGGCAAATGCTCAACCGCTTGTGTCTTGCTGACGGCATCGGCTTGGTCAGCATCGTGCGAAAGGAAGAACAAGAAACGGTCTTGAAGGCAGCGGGTGCGCAGTACGTGTGCCGTACGGACTCAAGCAGCTTTGTTAAGGACTTGACGGACGCCTTGGCGGCAACCGGAGCCACGCTTGCGTTCGATGCGATCGGCGGAGGTCCGCTGGCAGGTCAAATCCTCGGCTGCATGGAAGCCGCCGTAAATCGAAGCGCCAAAGTTTATAGTCGTTATGGATCCACGACTCACAAGCAGGTGTATATCTATGGTGCTCTCGACATGAACCCGTCCGTGCTGAACCGCAATTATGGGATGGCGTGGGGAGTAGGGGGCTGGTTGTTGACGCCCTTCATCGAAAAAATAGGACCGCTCGCATTCCAAGAACTTAAGGAACGTGTGCTGAGGGAATTGAGAACCACCTTCGCCAGCCGTTATTCGAAGGAGATCTCACTCACGGAGGCGCTGCAGCCGGACATCATAGCTGCGTATTCGAAACGAGCCACGGGCGAAAAATATCTCATTAATCCCAACAAAGGGCGCTCATAAGACAATGAGCAGGGCTCGCGGGTGCACGCATCTGAACAGCGTCAGGGCTGTTACCCCATCGGGAGCGGGTTGCGTGGCGTGCCTGGCGAGCGGCGACACGTGGGTGCATTTGCGGTTATGCCGCAGTTGCGGCCACGTCGGCTGTTGCGATGACTCGAAAAATCGTCATGCGCGCAAGCATGCCGCCGCTGCCGGTCATCCCCTCATTTCTTCTTTCGAGCCCGGCGAGGATTGGAGCTGGTGCTTCGTCGATGAAATTGAAGTGCAACTGAACGGATGATTGGAAAGATCTTTGGCACAAGGAGTTTAGAAATATGAAACGCATTGCCGAGGTTGTGGGATTTCTATTGTGCGTGTTTACCGCGGCCGACGTCGCCAATGCCGACAAATACGACGACACCATTGCACTGTTTAAGAATGCCGGCGAAAGCGCCGTGTTTTTTCGGGAAAATTATGGATACGCCGTATTTCCCAACATAGGCGAAGCGGGCTTTGTGGTGGGCGGAGCCTATGGAAAAGGCCGGGTCTACGTCCACGGAACTTACGTGGGCGATACCAGCATGAAACAACTGAGCGTCGGATTTCAAGCCGGAGGGCAAGATTACAGCGAAATCATTTTCTTCAAAGACAGACGCGGGCTCGATGATTTCGAGTCCGGCAAATTCGAGTTCTCTGCCGGTGCGAAGGCCGTGGCAATCACTGCCGCCGCCAATGTCAGCGCGGGTACCAATGGCTTAACTTCCGGCGCCAGTGGAGGGAAGAAAGATGCCGTCACCGACGGGGATTGGACCAACGGCATGGAAGTATTCACGATTGCCAAGGGGGGTTTGATGTACGCAGCCGCGCTGGCGGGTCAGAAATTTGAATTCAAGGCTCGCGAAGCCGCCGAAAAATAAACTATCGGGGGAGAGAGATGAAAACGGGCCAGGAGGACGCACGCTCGATGGCGTCGATCATGCTGCGCTCTACGGCAATGCTGCTGACGTTGGCGGCCCAGCTTGCGCCTTCCGCTAACGCAGGCGCCAAGCCGGTGGATGGTTCGAGGATCGCCAATGCCGATACGGAACCCGGCAACTGGCTGACCTATGGGCGCACGTACAGCGAACAGCGCTATAGCCCGTTGGCAACGATCAACGATGAGAATGCCCACAACCTCGGCCTTGCATGGTTCGCCGATCTTGACACCAATCGGGCCCAGGAAGCGACGCCTTTAGTCATCGACGGGACTCTGTACATTTCGACGGCATGGAGCCTGGTCAAGGCCTATGAGGTGCGAACGGGGCGCTTGATCTGGGCCTACGACCCGCAAGTGCGCCGGGAACTGGGGGTGAATGCCTGCTGCGATGTTGGTAACCGCGGAGTCGCCGCATGGAATCGGAAAATATTCGTGGGTGCCTACGATGGGCGCCTCATTGCGCTCGACGCTGCGACCGGCGTCCCGGTATGGAGCACGCAGACCGTCGATACCGGCAAGCCGTACACGATTACGCAGGCGCCGCGGGTCATCAACGGCCGGGTGATCATTGGCAACAGCGGCGGGGAATACGGGACGCGCGGTTACATTTCCGCTTATGACGCGGAAAGCGGCAAACTTGCATGGCGGTTCTTTACCGTTCCCGGAGATCCCTCCAAGCCGTTTGAAAATGAGGCGATGGCGCGCGCCGCCAAGACCTGGTCGGGCGAGTGGTGGAAACTCGGAGGCGGAGGTCCGGTGTGGGATGCAATATCCTACGATCCGAAGCTTAACTTGCTTTATTTCGGTGTGGGCAATGGCACACAGTGGGCGCGCTCGGCGCGCAGCGCGGGTAAGGGCGACAATCTTTATCTGGCCTCCATCGTCGCACTGCATGCCGACACGGGGCAGTATGCGTGGCACTACCAGGCGACGCCGGGGGAGGAATGGGACTTCGACGCCGTGCAGCAATTGGTGCTCGCTGACCTGAGGATCAATGGGAAGGTACGCCAAGTGCTGATGCAGGCCAACAAGAATGGCTTTTTTTACGTGCTCGATCGCAAGAGCGGCGCCCTGCTCTCCGCGAAGGCCATCGTGCCGGTTACGTGGGCAAGCGGCATTGATCTCAAAAGCGGGCGTCCGATCGAGAACCAGGAAGCTCGGTACAGCGAGACCGGCAAAGCCATTGACGTCAAGCCGGGGCCCCTGGGGGCACATAATTGGCAGCCGATGGCCTTCAATCCCAAGACGGGCTTGGTCTACATCCCCGCACAGCAAGTACCGATTCGGTTCATACCCTTGCCAAGCTTGCCCATTGCCCCGATCGGCTGGAATCTCGGCGTCGCGTTAGCATCGGTGCCCAGCCCGATCGAAGGGTTCCTGCTGGCCTGGGATCCTGCGCGGCAGCGTGAAGCGTGGCGCGTAACCTACAAGGGCCCATGGAACGGCGGTGTCGTGACGACGGCGGGCAACATCGTCGCGCAAGGAGATGCGGCGGGTAATTTCAATGTTTATCGCGCGACAGACGGCGAGAAGCTGTGGTCGCTGTTCGCGCAATCGGGGATCATCGGCGGGCCAAGCACGTTCGAGGCCGGCGGCGAGCAATACATTGCCGTGTTGAGCGGTTGGGGCGGTAGTTTCGCGTTGAGTGGCGGCAAGGCCTCCGCTGTGTCCGGAAATTTACGCAACGTGAGCAGGCTCCTGGTTTTCAAACTTGGTGGTACGGCAGTACTGCCGCCGCTCACACCGCGACCCTTCGTCATCAACCCTCCGCCGGAGCCGTCGGACACGGCATCGGTGGCGCGGGGCGAGCCCTTGTACGTCCAGTATTGCAGTGCATGCCATGGCGAGCATGCACTGGGCGGCGGCGTGATTCCGGATCTGCGTGCATCGAATTTCTTAGGATCAGACTTCTTCTACAACATCGTGCTGGATGGTGCATTGAAAGATGCCGGCATGGCCTCGTTCAAGAGCGCCCTCAGCCGCGACGATGCCGCCGCGATTCGCAATTTCGTCATTCACCAAGCCAACCAGACCGCACCGAATTAGAACGATAAGGCGCTCGACGACGTCGCGCAAAATCCGTAAGAAACACCTTACACGCGTTCAATCTTTGCAGGGATACCATGCGCGTGTCTTCTCTTTAATATCATCTCATGGTGCATGAGGGCGGCAGCGCTCTCTCATTTTAACAACGTTGAACTGTAAGGGGCATAGCATGGGTCGCGGAATACTGCTTTGGATGTTGGGGATTCCTCTTCCGATCATTCTGCTGTTGGCGATGTGCTCGCACCGCTAAGGAGAATCTTGTGGATCAAACAATAAATACGGGAGCCGCGATTCGAAACGCGGATCTCTCCTCAGCGGCCGCCAAGTCCGCCGCATCTTGGCCATCTATCGTTGCCGGGGCCGCGGTGGCGGTAGCGGCCACCTTGGTCATGATTGCTTTGGGTTCTGGAATTGGTTTCGCTTCCATTTCACCTTGGACGGATCACGGCGTGACGGCGACCAAGTTCGCGATCACCACCGCTATCTGGTTGATCCTTACTCAATGGATTTCCGCCGCGTTGGGCGGCTACCTGGCAGGCAGGCTGCGTACCCGGTGGCACGGCGTCCACACCCATGAGGTGTTTTTTCGAGATACGGCGCATGGACTGATTACCTGGGCCGTGGCCACCATTCTGGTTGCGGGCGTCGCGACCAGTGGCGTTATGTCGGGCGTCGGCGCGGCAGGTCACGCAGCGTCGCAGGTCGCAGCGGCAGGAGTTCAAGGGGCAGCAGTGGGGGCAGCGGCCGGTGGGACTCAGGGAGCTGCAGGCTCTACCGGCAGCGCCACATCGCCGGTGTCGGCGTACACCTTGGACAAGCTGTTTCGACCCTCTGGCAGTTCTGCGTCGGGCGCCAACGGTGTGGATCCAAAGGCTGAGACCGGGCACATTATTGCCAACGCTGTGACCAGCGGCTCCGTGCCGGATGCCGATCGGGCCTATCTTGCCGATCAGGTCGCCGCGCGCACGGGAGTGTCACAGGCGGAAGCGAAGGAGCGCGTGGATAGCTTTATTACCTCAGTGATGCAGGCGCAGGCGAAGGTCAAGGAAGAGGCGGATGCTGCGCGGAAGGCCGCGGCGGAAGCATCGATCTATCTGGCCTTGTCTATGCTCGTCGGCGCCTTCATTGCCGGTGTGGCGGCGGCAGTGGGCGGCCGGTTGCGGGATGAACACATTTGAAGACCGGGAGCGACTGATGGATTCAACCGACCAGCTGCACGATCTGATCAGCGAAACTAAAAAACTGTTGGCCAAGTTGGCCGATGAGAACACGCCGGAAATTCAAAAGCTTCGGAGTAAGCTAGAAAGATCGATGGCGCAGGCCCGGGACTCGCTTGAAAATGGTGCGCCGACGGCAGATGAGCCGTCGGCGCACGTGAAGGTTCGCCATGTCGCGGCTTCCTTCAATGACTATGTGCGAAATTATCCTTGGCTTGCCCTGGCGACGGGGGTACTGGTGGCCTCTTCGATCGGCATTCTATCGACAAGCGCAACGCGCCGGTCAATGCACCATTAGGTGCTGATCCGCGCTCTTTGCGGCGCGGCGGTGTTGTTGGCGTGGGGCTTGCGTCCGGCAGCGGCCGGCACGGCCGCACCTGCAACCTCGAGCGGCGCGCCGGAAAGCCTGCCTTGGAAGCTCACGCTCGGGGAATACAACTATTCTTCCTACTTGGGATCCGACGTCAATCTTCGCTGGCGCAGCAGTGATACGAGCGCTTGGCTGGGAGCTTATTCCGATCAAGTTTTCGGCACGCAGTTGCGGGCCGGTGCCGATACCTCGTGGAGCCTCGGAAAGTATGTTCAGCTACAGCCCTCGCTGCAGGCGGCGTCGCGCGGCTTTCTCGGCGGCAGCATCACCCTGCAAGTCGGCGGAGATTGGTACGTTCTCGCTGGTTTCGGCCGCACCGATTCGCGGCCCTACTTCAATCTGAACTTCGATCCCAACGATGCATTGACGTTCGGTGCAGGTCATCACGCCGAAAACGGCATGACCTATCTGATATTTGTGGTTGCAGATGATCGGTTTCACACCGGGCAACGAGACTGGCATGCCAATGTGCAAATTCCCGTGGGCGCATCGCACGCCACGGTGGATGTGTTGCGAAAAAGCGGATTGACCGATACCGGACCCATTACCGGCTGGGGGTTCAGCGCTAACTGGGATTGGCCGAGATACTTTTTGCGCATAGCCTACGATCCACACCAAAACTTTTCGAGCCAAAACGCCTGGCGTTTCGTTTCCGGTTTGCGTTTCTAAGGGGATTGGAGGCAAGTGACCCCTGTGCTCATCACGAGGATTTCGCCTTAAGTTGCGCAGGCTCGCCGCTGCAAGAATTCAAGTGAGCTTTGCAAGAAACGCGAGGCCTTGAGCCGCTCTTAAGTCGCGAGATTCGAGCAAGTCGACTAAGATCTTAAGGGCATGAGTACATCACCCCCACCATTGGACGGCATCACCGTCCTTGACTTCTCTCACGCGCTCGCTGGACCTTATTGCACCATGCTGATGGCCGCGTACGGTGCCGAAGTGATTAAGGTGGAGAGTCCGGAGGGGGACATCGGCCGTACTTGGGGCCCGCCGTTTCATGGCGCCGATGCTTCTTATTTCGTCGGTCTGAATAGCGGCAAGCAAAGTCTGGCAATTGATCTAAAGACATCGGAAGGCTTGGATGCCTGCCGCAAACTGGCGGCCAAGGCTGACATCGTCATCGAGAATTTCAGACCCGGCACTATGAACCGGCTAGGGTTGGATTACGCCTCCTTGTCCGCAGCAAATACCAGGCTGATTTACGTGTCGATCTCAGGTTATGGACAGACCGGCCCACGGCGCTTGGAGCCGGCCATGGATCTGATCATTCAATCCGCCTCGGGTCTCATGAGCATCACGGGGACGGCGGCCGGCGAGACCGTCAAAACCGGCCACTCGATCGCGGACATTACCGCCGGGTTGTTCTCATTGATTGGCGCCCTGCTGGCAATAGAGGCACGCCACCGCACTGGCCGCGGTCAATTTGTGGATGTGTCCATGATGGACACGGTGATGTCGACCATGCTGCCGAGCTTTGCACGCTACCTCGCCTCGGGATTGGTTCCAAAGCCCATGGGAACGTTGTTTGATGGCATCGTTCCTTATCGCAATTTCGTGTGCGCCGACCGGGAAATCACCGTTGCGGTCGCGAGCGACAAGCTGTGGAAGAGCTTTTGCGAAGCAATCGGCAGGACGGACCTGACGGAGCACAGAGACTATAAGAGCAACCCTTTACGAGTGAAGAATCGAGCGATTCTAGAACCGATTCTGGAGGCGATGTTTCGTTCTCGAGCGGCGCAGCACTGG
>JANYAD010000109.1 GCA_025355165.1 Gammaproteobacteria bacterium
CCGGGTTCATGGAACCGCTGGAATCCACCAGCATTTATCTCATTCAGTCCGGGATCGCGCGACTGCTGAACCTCATGCCCGATCGCGACTTTAGCCCGGTGCTCATTGAGCGCTATAATTCGCAAGCCGCGTTTGAATTCGAACGCATCCGTGACTTCTTGATACTTCATTATGTAGCCACCGAGCGCCGCGACAGTCCGTTCTGGAGATATTGCAGTGACATGACAATCCCTGAACCCCTCGCGGACACGATTCGCTTGTTCAAGGACAGCGGACGATTCTTCCGCAACGCGGAGGAGATGTTTGCGATCACCAGCTGGGTCCAAGTTATGCTGGGCCAGCACATTGAGCCGCAACACTATCACCCCGCCGTTGACCTCATCCCGCAGCAAGAAGTCGTCGGATTGCTCGATAGCGTCAAGAATGTCATCGAAGCGTGCGTGCAAGCCATGCCGACGCACGCCCAATTCATCGCCAGGCACTGTGCCGCGGCGTCCCTGTAATCGAACTTGGTCTCATCATTCTAGTGATCAAATGCAGCGCTCGATTTGAGGGCGCAAGAGTACCCTACTAAATGCACACTTCTCGCGCCGTCAAACTCGCCTCGCTGTTGACGATGCTGCTGATGTCGGGCTGCAACCCCATCGCCGCCCTTAAACCGACGCCGCCGCCAAAGCTATTGGAGGAGACCGATACTCCGAATCAGGCCGCGGAATTCCTCGAGGACATCGAACACAAAACGTTTGATTTCTTTTGGGCCAATGCCAATCCGAAAAACGGCCTGGTGCCCGACCGCTATCCGACCCGTACCTTTGCGAGCCTAGCAGCGGTTGGGTTCGCCCTCACCAGTTATCCGATCGGCGTCGAACGGGGCTACGTTTCTCGCGCCGACGCGCGCGATCGCGTACTTAAGACGCTGCGCTTCTTTCGTGATGCACCCCAAGGCAACGCCATCAAGGGCTTTGCCGGGTTTAAAGGTTTTTATTATCACTTTCTCGACATGGAAACCGGCGTACGGTTCAATGAGCAATCCGAGTTGTCGATGATCGACACGTCGCTGTTCATGGCGGGCGTCTTGTTCTGCCAGAGCTATTTCGACGCTTCCGATCCTCAGGAAAAAGAGCTACGCAAAATTGCCGACGGGTTATACCGTCGCATCGACTGGGCGTGGGCTTCGCGCGATGACGGCGTGGTGGCGCTCGGCTGGTCGCCGGAATTGGGTTTCCATCCTAAGAATTGGCGCGGCTACAATGAGTCCTCGATCATGTACATTTTGGGCCTGGGCTCGCCTACCGCACCCATGCCGGCTTCCTCATGGCAATCCTATACCTCGACTTTCGATTTTCATTGGGTCAATGAGGGGGAGTGGTACCTGTCTTTTCCGCCGCTCTTCGGGCACCAGTACTCTCACGTATGGATCGATTTTCGAGACATCCGCGACGCCTATATGCGCAATAAAGGCATCGACTATTTCGACAACACGCGGCGCGCCATTTATGCGCAGCGCGCCTACGTGATTGCCAACCCAATGAAATGGGTGGGCTACTCCTCGCGCATGTGGGGCATTACGGCCAGCGACGGCCCCACCGATGCCAAGCTTGAGTACAACGGGGAGACGCGGGCCTTTCACAGTTACGCAGCGCGCGGCGCTGGCGGGGCCCAAAACTACGATGACGGCACCCTTGCGCCAAACGCGGTTTTCGGCGCACTGCCTTTCGCCCCCGAGATCGCACTGCCGACTTTGAGACTGATGCAAGAGCAGTACGGCAAGTACATCTATTCCACTTTCGGTTTCGTCGATGCCTTTAATCCCAGCTTCAATTACGAGGATGTCAAGCTCAAGTACGGCCGCGTGCTACCGGGGGTGGGCTGGGTGGACAACGATTATCTCGGCATCGATCAGGGCCTCACCGTCACCATGATTGAAAATTTTCGCAGTGGTCTCATCTGGCGCATCATGCGCCGCAATCCCTATGTACGGCGCGGCCTCGAGCGGGCGGGTTTCCAAGGCGGCTGGCTGGATACAACGGGGTGATTGGGCGGCGCTGCGGTGCATGGCTGGCCGGTGCGATCGCGCTGCTGCCCGGCTGTACCGCCGGGGATTCGCGCATCGCGCTGCACTTTTGGGCCATGGGGCGCGAGGCGGAAGTCGTTCTCGAATTGATACCCGAGTTCGAGCGTCTGCACCCCGGCATCCGCGTCGAGGTGGAGCAGCTGCCTTGGAGCGCGGCGCACGAAAAGCTGCTCACCGCCGTGGCCGGTGATTCAACCCCCGATTTATGCCAACTGGGAAATAGTTGGATTGCGGAGTTATTGGCGCTCAAGGCGCTCGTGCCCTTGGATGCGCATCTGGCGCGCTCCGCCATCTCGCGGGAGGATTATTTCCAGGGCGCGTGGGACGGCAATGTCCTCGGCGGCTCGGTCTACGGCATCCCGTGGTATGTGGACACGCGACTGCTGTTCTATCGCACCGACTTGTTGGCGGCGGCGGGCTTCACAGCACCGCCGAAGGACTGGGCCGAGTGGTTGCGAATGCTAGATGCGCTCATTCAGAATAGCCACGGTGAGCGTTACGGGGTGCTGCTGCCGCTCAATGAGTATGATTCTTTGATTGCGCTTGCCTTGCAGCAACGCGAGCCTTTGCTGCGCGACAATGGAGCCCACGGCAATTTTGCCAACGGCGAATTCGAACGCACATTTGAATTTTATGTCGATATGTTTCGCAAGCATTACGCTCCGCCGGTCAGCAACTCGCAAATTGCCAATGTGTGGACAGAGTTTGCTCGTGGCTATTTCTCGTTCTATATCACCGGCCCTTGGAACATCGGCGAGTTCAAGCGCCGGCTGCCGGCGGCGGTGCAGGGCAAGTGGATGACCGCACCCCTGCCTGGACTAAACGGTCCGGGCGCCTCCACTGCGGGCGGTGCGAGCCTCGCCGTCTTTCGGGGGGCGCAGCATGCCGAGGCCGCTTGGCAGCTCATCGAGTATCTATCGCAACCGGCAGTGCAACAGCGCTTTCACGCCTTGACCGGCAATCTGCCGCCGCGCCGCTCTTCCTGGCAAGGTGCCCTCGAATCTGATCCGTACGCGGCGGCTTTCCGCGATCAGCTGGAACGCGTCAAGCCAGTACCCAAGGTGGCCGAATGGGAGCGCATCGCCACGGAGATGCGCCTGGTCGCCGAGCGCGTGGTTCGCGGCGACCTTTCGGTGCATGCCGGCGCGCTCGAGCTCGATGCGCGCTCGGATCGAATACTTGCCAAGCGGCGCGAGTTGCTCGCGGCGGGGACCATTTTGTGACTGCCGCCGCGCGCGCGGGGCTAATCCTCGCATTCCCCGCACTGTCCGTCATCGCGCTGTTTTTTTTCGTACCTGTGATCATTGCGTTGGCCTTGAGTCTGACTGATTTTGACATCTACGCTCTCGCCGACATCCACAATCTGCGATTCACGGGTCTGCGAAACTACGTCGAGCTGCTGAAGACGCCGCTGTTCTGGTCGGCCCTGGGAAATACGCTTTATTTCACCAGCGTCGGAGTTCCGCTCTCGATCGGCGCATCGCTCGGAACCGCTTTGCTGCTGCACTCGCGCTTGGCGCGCTTTCGTGGTTTTTTTCGTACCGCCTTGTTCGCCCCGGTGGTCACGACGCTGGTCGCAGTGGCGGTGATTTGGCGCTACCTGCTGCACACCCGATATGGTTTGATCAATTACGGCCTGGCGCACTTGGGCATCGCGCCGATCGACTGGCTGGGCAATCCTCACTTCGCGATGCCGTCCATCATCATGTTTACGGTGTGGAAGAACTTTGGCTACAACATGGTGATCTTCCTAGCCGCGCTGCAAAGCATCCCCGAGGAGCTCTACGAGGCCAGTGGTCTCGATGGTGCAGGCTGGTGGCTGCAATTTCGGCACATCACCCTGCCGATGCTCGGTCCCACGTTGTTGTTGGTCAGCATTCTCACCATCGCGGGCTTTTTTCAGCTATTCGCTGAACCGTATGTGATGACCCAAGGAGGCCCCGCACAAAGCACGGTCAGCGTGCTTTATTTCATGTATGAGCAGGGATTTAAGTGGTGGAACTTAGGCACTGCCTCAGCGGTGGCATTCGTTCTTTTCTTGATGATGTTCACCGTTACGGCCTTGCAAATGGGCGTTGCGCGCCGCTTGGCCATCCCTTGAAGACACATCTGGCGGCGTTCAGCGTGAATGGCGCACTTGCGCTGATCGCGGCGTTGACGCTGTTTCCTTTATTTTGGATGTTCTCGGCATCCTTGATGCCGGCGGGAACCTCCAGTGTGTATCCGCCGCCGCTGTGGCCCACGCACCCGACCCTTGAGAACTACCATGAGCTGTTCAGCCATGCGGGCATGGGCCGCCGCTTTCTTAACAGTCTCGGGATCGCATCGGCTGCCACGCTGCTGTCGCTTTTATTCAACGTGAGCGCCGGCTACGCCTTCGCCAAGCTTAAATTTGCCGGAAGTCAGTCCATTCAGAAAATTCTGGTGGGCGCGTTGGTGATCCCCGCGCAAGTTGCGATGTTGCCGCTGTTCTTGATTTTGAAAACCATCGGGCTGGTCAATACCTTGCCAGGGGTGCTGGTGCCGTGGCTCGCGGGCGTTTTTAGCATTTTTCTGGTCCGCCAACACGTGGCGACGGTACCGGATGAATTGCTCGAAGCGGCGCGCCTCGAAGGCGCCGGCGAGGCCGCCATTTACCTGCGTGTCGTGTTGCCGATGCTACGTCCGATTCTCGTGACTCTCGCTGTGTTCACATTTCTTGGTGCTTGGAACGATTTCTTGTGGCCGCTAATCGTACTGAACGAGGGTAAGCTTTACACACTGCCGGTGGCTCTGGCATCGCTGTCGCGGGAGCACGTTCAGGATAGCGAATTGATGATGGCCGGTGCGGTGCTAACCGTGCTTCCGGTATTGCTGCTGTTTCTGCTACTGCAACGTTATTATCTGCGGGGGATGATGACCGGCGCCGTAAAAGGGTAAGGCCGTGCGGCTGTCTATCATCGCGGCTCTCGCCATCTACAGCCTGATCGGTGGCGCGCAGGCCGCCGATCTCGCACCGAGTGTTGTAATTGACGATATGGCCACGCCGACATTGTGGAAGGCACTCGCCTCCGACGGCGTGGTCTCACGTTTAGAGGCGCTTTCGACACCGGATCCGGCACTGCGTCTGCAGTTCGACTTCCAGCACCACGCCGGATACGCCGCGATGGAGCGAGCGCTTCCGCTCGATCTGCCCGAGAATTTCGAAATTGACCTCCTGCTCGCCGGCGCAGGACCGAGCAACAATTTGGAAATAAAACTACTGGACGCGAGCGGCGAGAACGTGTGGTGGTACCGGCGGCCGAATTTGGTCTCGGAGGCGGGACTGCAAACCCTACGCATTCGGCGACGGCAGATCGAATTTGCCTGGGGACCCACCCAAGATCGGCGTCTGCACCATATTGAACGGCTGCAGTTGGTCATCAGCGCGGGGCTCGGCGGGGGTGCCGGCTCGCTGGACGTGGGTCCGATCCGGCTGTTGCCCTTGTTGCCCGCGCCCGCGACGTGGCCTGCACCCACTGCCATTGCTGGCGGGCAAGCCGCCGCGGTACCGGATGGCAACACCGACTCCGCGTGGCGCTGCTCGGGTTCAACAGGCGGGTGCGAGATAATGCTGGACTGGCAAGTGCCGCGGGAATTTGGCGGAGTGCAGCTCGAGTGGGACCCCAACTCAAGGCCGGCTCGCTATGAAGTCGCCGC
>JANYAD010000034.1 GCA_025355165.1 Gammaproteobacteria bacterium
TAGAGCGGTATGTTGACTGCATCGTCAATGCGGAAATTCTGGAATTCGCTCGGTAGGCGCACATCCAGCCATTTGCCGCCGCCAGCGACGATTTCCCGTGCCGTCTGCTGATCGACCCATTGTAATAAGGGCTCATTCAGCAATGTCTGAAAGTCGTGCTTACCGAGGCGCATGAGAGTGCCGTCCGTGGACATGGTGACGGTCGCGTTACGCTTGGCCTCCGCTATCAATGCCTCTTCGCCGAAACTATCCCCGGGATTTAACTCCGCGAGCTTGATGCCTTCCTTGTTCAGAGGCGTCTCACGCGTCACGATGCATTTGCCGGCAACTACGACATAGAAGTAATCGCCTTCCGTACCCTGCTTGATGACGATATCGCCGGCGCGATAGTTGATGCGCTGCATGCGCATGAAAATCGCTTGAATGTTTGCAGGGGGGATTCGGTGAAACGCCTTCGTCTGAAGCAGGGTGGTCATCCAATCGCCGGTAACATCCAGGCCGTCGCCCCGCAGTTCTGCGACTTCGTACTGACCCGTTTGATCCCAGGTCAGCAGCACATCGAGTAAATCGCTGTCGATCATGATGTACTCAAGATCCATCGCGGCGCGGGCCGTGAATTTGCGCGGCAACCCCGGAGCCAGTGCCGCCCTGGCTTCCGGCGTGCCGGCTCTGACCACACCCATGATGCGATCATCCGCCCTCAACTCGACTTGGCCCGCCACTAGATAAAAGGTGCGCTTGTCGGTATCGCCTTCTTTGAACAACACGCGTCCCGCAGTTAAGTCGCGGATGACTGTTTTGCGGGCGAGGGCATGCAGATTCTCGGCCTTCAGGCCGTCCAGGGGCGAGAAAGTCTTTAAAACCGCAAGGTCAATTGGTCGCTCGTCCATCAATGAATTTTTCCGCCCTTAAGCCTCAACCCTATGATTTTGCCTGTGAATCGTACCATATGAGGAGAAGCTCCCGAGCACGCATGGTTCACACCAAATCAAGTGTCAAGCAGCAAATAAGCCCCAGCCGGCGTCCGGGAGGAAGCGCTCGCCGTGCGCTTTCGCAAGTTCGTGCAGGCGGCGGGTCACATTCGCAATGCCGCGGTCTCTCGCATATTGCAGCGGTCCACCGCGAAAAGGCGCGAATCCGGTCGCAAATACTGCACCGGCGTCCAACAAATCCGCGTCTTCCACCGTACCTTCGCGAAGACAGGCCACCGCTTCGTTGACCATCCCTAGAATCAGCCGATCCTCTAGATCCGGCGGCTCCGGCTGTTCGACATTTGGCTTTTGCGCCTTGCCCTCCTTCCAGCGGTAGAAGCCCTCACCGCTCTTTCGGCCTAGTTTTTTCTGTTCCACCATGTGAACCAAGATCGGGGGCACGTCGCGATGAAGAGCCTGGCTTAAAACTTCAGCCACGTGCAGCGAGACATCCAGGCCCACCACATCGGTCAGCTCGATGGGTCCCATGGGCATGCCGAACCGCACGGCTACACGGTCGATCATCACAGCGGGGATGCCCGCTGCGAGCGCATACAGCGCTTCGTTGATGTAGGGCGTGAGCACGCGATTGACCAGGAAACCCGGTGCGCTCTTGCAAGGCAGCGGAAGTTTGTCGAGTTTCCGAGTGAATTTTAACGCATCTTGTACGCTCTGCCGACGCGTGCTCGCGCCTTGGACCACTTCCACGAGCGGCAGCTGGGACACCGGATTGAAAAAATGAATGCCCACGAGCCGGCCGGGGTCGGTCAGTTTCTCGCAGAGGGTTTCAATTTTGATACTTGAGGTGTTGGTGGCGAGAACGGCTGTCGCTTTGAGCTTCGGTTCGAGTTGCGCATAGAGCGTCTGTTTCGCGGCAATATCCTCGAAGATCGCCTCAATGACAGCATCCGCTCTCGCAGCACCATCACCGTTGACATCCATGGTAAGGCGCGCTGCCGCATCGGCTGCGGCTTCAGGATCCTTGAGGCGCTTCTCAAAAAGCGATTTGGCACGGCGCAGCGCCGGTGCGATCAATTCCTCATTGCGGTCCTGCAAGGTCACGGTCATGCCGCTTAATGCCGCCCAAGCCGCAATGTCGCCGCCCATGACACCCGCGCCGACGACATGCACGTGTTTGAATTCGGCGCTGGATTCGCCGCCCAAACTCTTCAGGCGATCTTGCAGTAAGAAAACGCGCACCAGATTCCGCGACGTGGAAGTGCACATCAATTCGCTAATCGAGCGCGCCTCAGCTTGGTGGGCTGCCGCGCCGTTTGCGCCATACCCTCGCCACAGTTCGACGATGGCATAGGGCGCCGGATAATGTTCACGGCGCACCCTTCGGCGCAATGCGGCCAACGTTTGTTTCGCCACCCACGGCCGAAGCGCGGCGAGGTTCATGAGTTGGTCGATGAAGGGCGCGCTCCTCTTCGCGGGTCGTCGCAGCAGCAGCGCTTTGGCGCTTGAGCGAAGCGACGCGGGGGGCACAAGCTGGTCCAATAATCCAACGCTCAAGGCGCGCTGGCCTCGTAACGGGCGGCCTTTGAGCATCAGTTCAAGCGCCGCCCGCACGCCGACCGTGCGCACACTGCGCACCGTGCCGCCGAAGCCGGGATGGATCCCAAGCATGACTTCGGGCAGGCCCAACGACAAAGACGGGTCTTGCGCTCCTATCCGATAGGTGCACGCCAGTGCCAATTCGAGGCCTCCCCCCAAGGCAAACCCATGGAGGGCGGCGACGCTCGGAAAGGGCAGATCCTCCAGCGCCTGCAGCACCGCCTGTGCGGCGCGCACCAACTCGTACCCTTCCGCGGGGCTGCGAATTTTCACGAATTCCTTAATATCGGCACCGGCGATGAAGCCATTGGGCTTCGCGGATTGCACGACCATGCCAAGCGGGCGCAACGCGCTGATCTCATCGAGTATCTGGGCCAGCTCGCGTACGACTTCGGCCGATAAAACGTTGGTCGACGCGTCGCGCATGTCGCAGGTAAGCCAGGCAATCCGGTCGGCATCGATCTGCATCGACCAATTGCGGTGGCTCATGCGGCCTGCTCAGCCGCCTTTAGAATCGTAAAATCACACACCAACGGGAGATGATCGGAGAATTGCACGTCCGGTATGGCAAACCGATTCACTTGGATTTGCGAGCTGTGCAGAATGAAATCAAGCTCTTTGCGAGGGCTGCGGCTCGGGTAGGAGTAAAGCCCTTGGCTGTTGGCACTGGTCAAGCCGGCCGCCTGCGTAAAGAGGTAGATTTCGTGGTCGCCCCAATAGGTATTGAAATCCCCGGCCACGATCACCGGTTTGGCCGTCTTGCGCACCAGGTCATATAGATAGCGAAGCTGGTACTGGCGGTGCCTGAACTTCAGGGACAGATGCACCAGAAAGATGGCGATGTCATCGAGTTCCAGTTCAATGATCAGGCGCTTGATGCCGGTGTCGAAGTAGTGGAACCGCTCGCCGCGCACGCGCGGTGCGGCGAGAAAGGCGTTGGCCTGTTTGCGTACTATGGGCACTAACTGATTCACCGACGAGACGCCGTACTTACATTCGTAGGTCGAATAGTGCCCCAGGCTTTGCGCAATGAAGTCGGCTTGGTTGACCATGCCGGTTCGTATCGAGCCGGTGTCGACCTCGATGAGGCCCACCACATCAGGATCCTGCTCCTTGATGAAGTCGGTAATACGCGACAAGACCTGGCGGCTGGAGCGAAGATAGCCGGCGCCCGGCAAGGGAAGATGGAAGGCGGGCCCCGTTCCCGTGGCATAACGGATATTGTAAATCAGCAGTCGCACCAGCCATTGTATCGGCGCACGGTGCTTCGCGCATGACCATCGGCGAGCTACACTACCCCTATGGCAATGGCCGGCGATCCTATTCGATTATTCGTCACCCACGCGTGGGCCGAGAACGATGACTACACCCGAGTCTTTGAGTATCTGGAAGCCTCCGGGAAATTTTACTATGTGAACACCAGCAGGCCCCAGGAGAAGCAGCCGCTCGACAAGGAATCGCAGCGCGAAGACCTGCGGCGGCAAATTGCTCCGTGCGAAGTGATGGTGGTGCTGCCCGCGGTTTACCAATTCGCTCCTGAACTGGTGCTATTTCAATTGCATTTTGCCAAGGCCGCGGATCGACCGGTCGTCGCGATGGAAAACTTCGGTTCCCAGGCGCCGTTGCCGAAACCCATCGCGGAGCTTGCCGATGAGGTGAGCGCGTGGAATGAACGCAATTTGATCGATGCGCTGCGCCGTCAGGCGCGGCATCAAGAAACCACGCGCTGGGACACCATCGAGTTCAAGCTCGATTAATTGCTGGCGCTCAGCGCCGGCGGGCAAAATTCTTCGACAGTGCGATCCACCGCATGCAATTGCACCACGGTCGCGGTACGCATTGTGTTGGTATGGGCCTTGCACATGAGGCCGAAGATTTCGACGATTTGCGCCGCACATTCGTCGGCTTCTTGACCGGACATCTTGCGCACCGAAGCGGCCACCGCGTCTTCGCCCCGCAAGGGAGCGACGTTGCCTAAGCTGCGCATCACTGAACCGAAGGAATCGCGGACCTCGCTCGGGATCTCATCCGCCGGCACCGACACGAGGTATCGGCGGTAGGCGCAAATCAAGCGCTGCTTGATGGGCGTCGAGCGCACCAACTCAAGCGTGGCAAAGTGGAAACAATCCCAGGCACTGATCATAAAGCCCCACTGTATCAAGGACATAAACCTAAAGTGGTTTCGAGGCTGCCACCTTACCGCGTATCTTGTTAAATCAAGACTCTGCGAGCGGAATATACAAGACAATCACGGAAACGTAACGTGGATTTTGTAAAAGGGTTTCCCGTAGTACGCCCGGATTGGGCGACCAATCTTATTGACCTAGACACGCTTATCGATTTGAAGCGTATGACCTTGATTTCATTGAGGCGCGTTACTACGGGGCGTCTTCGCTATGCTCGCGCCAACCGCCGCCGAGTGCCTTATAGAGCGTCACGAGATTCTGCAGCCGCGCGAGTTTTACGCTCACCAGGGATTGTTGCGCAGTGTAGAGAACGCGCTGTGCATCTAGGACCCCGAGATAATTGTCGACGCCGCCCGTATAGCGCATATTGGACAGCCGGAAGCTCTCGCTGCTGGAGGCCACCAACGCCGTGTCCGCCGCCACTTGAGAGTCGAGGGTGGCAAGGCCGGCCAGGGCATCCGACACTTCGCGGACCGCGTTCTGAATGGATTGTTGGTATTGCACGATAAGAATGTTTTTCTGCACTTTCGCCAGGTCAAGGGACGCCACATTCGCGCCGCCCGCGAAGATGGGCAAGCTGATCTGCGGCGAGAAGGTCCACGCAGTGGAGCCTTGCTGAAAAAGCCCGGACAGTTGAGTACTCGCCGTGCCATACGAGCCGGTCAGCAAGATACTGGGAAAGAACGCGGCACGGGCAGCTCCGATGTTGGCATTCGCTGCGATCAGATTGTGTTCGGCCGCGAGGATGTCGGGCCGCTGCGCCAGGATAATCGAGGGTAGTCCTGTAGGAAGATCCGTCAGCAGTTTTTCTTGGTCCAGATCCTGTGCTGCGGTTACTTCACCGGGCATGGGCGCGCCCAGCAACACCACCACGGCATTCTGGTCTTGTGCTACCTGGCGACGGTATTGCGCGAGGTTCGCCTGCGCGGTGGCGACGGTTGTTTCGGCTTGGTGCAAATCCAGTGCCGTGGCAACGCCGCCATCAAAGCTCATCCTTATGAGATTAAGCGATTCTTGCTGGCTGTTGAGCGTCTGCTCCGTAATCCGCAGCAGCGCGCTGTCGGCGAGCCACGTTAAATAGGCGCTGGCCACTTCGGCTACGACGCTGATCTGGGTGCTTCGCTGTGTTTCTAGATAACCTAAATATTGCTGCAATCGCGCGTGGTTGAGGCTGCGGATACGGCCGAATAAATCCAGCTCGTACGAGGTAAAACCCAATCCCACGTCGTAGTACCGCAACGGGCCCGGCCTGGCGGCCGTGGTGCCTGAAGCACCCCCCGCAATCGGGGTGACGCCAGTCGGATATTTTTGTACTTGTTCCGTTGCGCTCGCCGATATCTTCGGAAAAATGCTGGCTCGCTGGATTTGGTACTGAGCGCGCGCAGCTGCAATGTTGAGGGTCGCGACTTGCGCATTTGGATTGTGCTTGAGGGCCTGTTCTATCAGTGCCTGCATCTTGGGATCGTTGAAAAATTCACGCCAGCCGATCTGCGCGGCGCTGCGTTCGGTGCCTTGCGTCGCAGCCTCGGTCCGCGCGCCGGAAATTTCATCACCGGCGGGCGGCTGCGGCCACTGCTGCGTTACCGCCGGTTGCGGTCTTTCGTAGTGCGGCTCCAGAGTGCAGCCCACCAGAGACAGCGACAGGGCCACACGGAGTAGATTTTTCACGGCGAGGCTGGTCCTGTCTGAGCGTCTGCGTCGACGCCAGGCGCATCCTCCGGGGTTGCACCCGTGAACCATTTCAACGTCGCCACGAAAAATACGGGCACGAAGAAGATCGCCAAAACCGTTGCCGACAGCATGCCGCCGATCACGCCGGTACCGATGGCATTCTGGCCGCCGGAGCCTGCCCCGCTGGAGATCGCCAATGGCATCACACCGAGCATGAAGGCGAGGGAAGTCATGAGGATGGGCCGCAGTCGCTGGCGAGCGGCATGCACCGTCGCCTCGACCAGTTCCATACCGCGGTCGTGGTTTTCCTTCGCGAATTCAACGATCAAAATTGCGTTTTTGGCCGACAAGCCAACGGTAGTCAGCAGGCCGACCTGAAAGAACACATCATTCTCGAGCCCGCGCAACAGCGTGGCGAGGATTGCGCCGAAAACCCCCAGCGGCACCACCAGCATCACGGCAACCGGAATGGACCAGCTTTCATAGAGCGCTGCCAGGCACAGAAAAACCACGATGAGCGAAATGGCATACAGAGCCGGGGCCTGCGAGCCGGACAAGCGCTCTTCGAAGGACAGCCCGGTCCATTCGATATCAAACCCCGGCGGCAACTGCTGAGCGAGCCTCTGTATGGTGTCGAGCGCCGTACCGGTGCTGACCCCGGCAACCGGCGCTCCAAGGATTTCCATCGACGGTATGCCGTTGAAGCGCTCGAGCTTCGGTGAACCCAAGCCCCAACTTGCCTGCGCGAAAGCCGAGAAAGGCACCATTTGCTGTTTTGAGTTGCGCACATACCAACTGGTCAGGTCCTGCGGCAGCATGCGCGAGCTCGCATCTCCTTGGATGAACACGCGCTTCACGCGGCCGCGGTCGACGAAGTCATTAACGTACTGCGCTCCCCAGGCCGCCGACAGCGTAGTGTTGATATCCGCGATGCCCAATCCGAGAGCGCTGGCCTTCTCCCAGTCGATCTTGACGAGATACTGCGGTTCATCGTCCAAGCCATTGGGTCGCACCTGAGTCAGTTTTGGATCCTTGCGTGCAAGATCCAAGAGCTGATCGCGCGCGGCCAAGAGCTTCTCGTGCCCTTGATTCGTGCGGTCGACAAGCTGCATGTCAAAGCCTGTCGCATTACCGAGTTCCAACGCGGCGGGCGGCGCAAAGGCAAAGGCCTGCGCGTCCGATATTTTGCGCAGTGCCGCGTTCGCCCGCGCGGCCACGGCCTGCACACGATTTTCCTTGCCCGGACGATCGCGCCAGTCCTTCATGCGCACGAACACCAGGCCTGCTGCTTGGCCCCGCGCTGCGAAGCTGAAGCCCGGTACGGTAAACACGCCCAAGACCGCGTCTTTTTCTTGGGTCAAGAAATAATCGCGGACTTGTATGAGCGATTTTTGAGTGCGTTCCAGCGTCGCTCCGGGCGGTGAAGTAACCTGGGCGAAAATGATGCCTTGGTCCTCATCCGGCAGGAACGACCGGGGAATCTGGATAAATAAAAGCGCCATCAACACAACAATCAATAAAAATATCATCAGATAGCGCCCGGTTCGGTGCACCACGTGGACGACCGCGCCCTCGTACTTCTGATTGGCGCGATCAAAGCGCCGATTGAACCAACCAAACAAACCTTTGTGTGCGCGCGCCTGTTTCTTTGGCTTAAGCAACGTGGCGCACAGAGCCGGAGTGAAAATCAGCGCCACCAGAACCGAGAGCGTCATGGCCGAGACCATGGTAACGGAGAACTGCCGATAGATGACACCCGTCGAGCCGCCGAAAAATGCCATGGGCAAAAACACGGCCGACAAGACCAGGGCAATGCCGACCAATGCGCCCGTAATCTGCTGCATGGACTTGCGGGTCGCGTCCCTCGGCGAGAGATTCTCCTCTTCCATGACACGCTCGACGTTTTCCACCACGACGATGGCATC
>JANYAD010000043.1 GCA_025355165.1 Gammaproteobacteria bacterium
GCAGCTCGGCGCCGCCGCCGCGGTGGTACTGTTGATCTTGGGTCTGGTCAGTTTCGGAGTCATTCCGGTCAGCCCCGTGAGCCTGGCGCGAGCCGTCACCTATGTCATCGTCAGCATGGCGGTGTTGTATTTTTTATATTACTTCTTCATCGCGGACCTTACCCGCGAGGAGCGACGGCGGGGCTTGGTGCTGGCGGTGTTGTTCGTCGGTTGCGCCCTGTTCTTCTCCGGCTTCGAGCAGGCCGGTTCTTCGCTGAATCTTTTTGCCGAGCGCTACACGGACCGCTTGGTTGGCTGGGCGCATTTCCTTATTCCCACCGGCTGGTTTCAGTCGCTGAACTCATTCTTCATTTTTATCTTTGCGCCGTTCTTCGCCTGGCTGTGGGTGGTTCTGGCCAAGCGCCATTTGAACCCCTCGGCGCCGGCGAAATTTGCCTTCGGCGTCATTTTGATGGGCTCGGGTTTTCTGGTCATGGCCGCGGCGGCCAAGATTGTCGCCTCCGGCACCAAGGTGCTGCCTTACTGGCTGATCATGACGTATCTGCTGCACACCTTTGGCGAGCTGTGCTTGAGTCCCGTGGGCTTGAGCTACTACACCAAGCTCGCTCCCAAGCGATTTGTTGGGCAAATGATGGGCATGTGGTTCTTGGCAACGTCGCTGGGCAATCTGGTGGCGAGTCTTATCGCTGGAGACTTCGACGCCAGCAATGTCGCGGCCATGCCCGACCAGTACATGCGCATCGTTTATTTCTCGGTGGGATTGGGTGCCATACTGCTGGTCATCAGCCGGCCGGTCAAAAAACTCATGGGCGACGTCGAATGATCATCGATAAGGTCTCTGCGCCGCAGCTTACGTTCAAGGCCATTATTCTTTCCATCATTCTCACCGTAATCCTGGCCTCCGCGAATGCCTACGTCGGGCTGTTCGCGGGCCTGACGGTCGCCACCGCGATTCCCGCGGCAGTCATTTCCATGGCTGTCTTGCCGCTGTTCGGCAAAACCAACATTCTCGAGAACAACATCGTCGCCACCGGGGCGTCGGCGGGCACCTCGATTTCGGCAGGTGCGATTTTCACCTTGCCCGCGCTCATTCTTCTGCACCACTGGATGAGCTTCGATTACTGGTGGACGTTTGCCATCGTCGGCCTGGGCGGACTGCTGGGCGTGCTGTTTTCGGTGCCGCTGCGACGCACGCTGATCATCGAGCAGAAGCTGAAATTCCCCGAGGGTGTCGCGGCCGCCGAGGTGCTGAAAGTCGGCGCAAATCCCGGCATCGGGGCGAAAGTTTTGGGTCTGGCCAGCGTCGTCGGCGGCTTGTTCAAGCTCATCACCTCCGGCTTCGGCGCCCTGCCGGAAAGCTTCGTGGTCAAGAGTTTCGTCGGCGAGCGCGGCATCGCCTTTTTCAGCTACGGATTCTCCCCCGCGCTGCTTGGGGTCGGCTACATCGTGGGTCTCAACGTCGCGGTGCTGATCGCCGCCGGCGGATTGTTTTCCTGGTGGCTCGCAATCCCGATCTACAACGCGTATTTCTTCAATCACGACCCGGTCTTGCTGCAAAAGTTGGCGGGTCTCAATGCCGAAGACGCGGCCTTCGCCATTTGGCGCGCACAAGTGCGCTACATCGGCGTCGGCTGCATGTTGACCGGGGCGATCTGGGCCCTGTGGTCATTGCGCAAATCGCTATTCTCCGCGGTTCGCAGCGGCATGAAAGTGAGCGGCAAAGGAGGCGCCGTCGTTGCGCACACGGAACGCGATCTGCCCATGGGTGCCGTGCTCATCGGCATCGCGCTGTTCGTGATCCCCCTGTTTCTATTGTATTACTTGGTAGTGGGCAGCATGGGCGTGGCCCTGGCGATGGCGGTCATCATGATCGTGGCGGGCTTTTTGTTCTCTTCGGTCAGCGGCTATATGGCAGGGTTAGTGGGTTCGTCCAACAACCCGGTCTCCGGAATTACTATTTGCACCATTCTGTTCGCCTCATTGGTGCTGATGTGGATGGTGGGCGGCAAATCTGCGGTGGGCGCGGTGGCCGTGGTGTTCATCGGCGCGGTGGTCTGTAATGCCGCGGCCGTCGCGGGCGACAATCTGCAAGACCTCAAAGCGGGCCAGCTGGTGGGCGCCACGCCGTGGCGGCAACAAGTCATGTTGATGGTCGGTGTGATCGCCAGCGCCGCCGTGATGGCGCCGGTGATGAATGTGCTGTTGTTTGCGTACGGAATCGGCGAGCCGGCGCATGCGGGCGTCAAGGCCCTGCCGGCGCCGCAAGCGAACTTGGTCAGATCGGTGGCAGAGGGTATGTTCGGCGGCACGCTGCCGATTTCTATGATCGTCATCGGTGCCGTGGTCGGCGCTCTGATCATTGTCCTGGATCTGTATCTGAAGCGCATCGCCTCGCGCTGGGGCGCTCCGGTGTTGGCCGTCGCCGTCGGTATCTATCTGCCCTTGGACGTATCCACACCTATTTTGGCAGGCGGTTTGGTCGCCGAGCTGGTGTCGCGCTGGCACCGCAAGCGCAGTGGGCCGGGCGACCATGAGAAACTGGCGCAGAACGGCATGCTGTTTGCCGCGGGTCTGATCACCGGCGAAGCACTGGTCGGGATCTTCATCGCCATGTGTATTTGGGTCAGCAAAAATCCCGACGTGCTGGCGTTGGGAATGCACATGCCTGCGGCGCAATGGATTGCTGCGGCCATTCTGTTCGGCGTTTGCTATTGGATTTTCCGCGCCGGAACACCGCGCCGTCCAGCGTAGTTTGCGCGATTCACGTCACTCCACGAAGCTAATCCTATGCCTCGGCACCGTTTATCTGGTGTGGGGCTCGTCTTTCGTATTCACGAAAATAGCCGTGGCAAACCTGCCGCCGGCGCTGTTCGCCGGAATCCGCTTCGTCACGGCCGGCTTGCTGCTCGCGCTGGTGGCGGAATTCTACAGTGGCAGCCGGCTGCCCACGCGCTGGATCGAATGGCGTCACGTGGCCATCGCCGGGTTCTTCATGGTGTTTGTCAGCAATGGCTTGAACACCTGGGCGATGCAATATATTCCGAGCAACGAGTCGGCGTTGCTCAACGGCACCTCCGCATTTTGGATCTCCGGATTGGGCGTTTTTGGCCGGCGCGGGCATCCGCTGTCGCGATCGGCCATCTTAGGTTTGGTGATCGGATTCATCGGTGCGCTGCTGATGCTGATCCCCAAAGGCCCGGTGTTCTCCAAGGGGTCACTCGCCCAGCTCGGCGTGCTGACCGCGTGCGCGTCTTGGTCGCTAGGCACCCTGTACTACCGCAGCATCAACACCCAATTGAACTACATGATGTTCATGGCGCTGCAAATGCTCATTGGCGGTTTTATGTTGCTGATTCTGGCGCTGTCACGCGGCGACTCCATGCACTGGCCGCCCAATACGCCGGGTCTGATTTCGCTGTTGTATCTCACGTTTGTCAGTTCCGGTCTTGCCTACACTGCCTATGGTTGGCTGACCCTGAACACGACGCCGACGCTGATCGGCACCTATAGTTACGTGAACCCCGCAATCGCGGCGCTCTTAGGGTGGTTGGTTCTGCACGAACATCTCACTGGATTGCAGCTCATCGGCATGGCTGTGATTATGGTCGGCGTATGTATTTTGACCCTGCCCGGCGGAAGTCTCACGGATCCGAAAACCCTGGCCGAGCCCAAGGCTCAATAAAAGCGATTAGCGGCGCCGTCGTAGCACTTCTACTCGGCCTTTTCCGCCGACAAACCAGGAGCCGATAAAGCTCACCAGACTCACCAGAATCGCGGTCCAAAATGCGGCGCCGAAACCGGTGACATGCATGCCGGGCAGCATCCACGCCACCAAGGAAACCATGCAAGCATTGATGACCAGAAGGAACAAACCCAGGGTGAGTATGGTCATGGGCAGCGTCAGCAAGATAGCGATCGGCCTGACGATGGAATTGACGACGCCCATCAGGATGCCGGCCATGACCAGGGTCGCAGGCGTGTCGATCGAGACTCCGTCGACCCAATCCGTGGCGAGCCAAAGTCCCAGCGCCACCAGCGCTGCGCGAATGAGAAACCCAAGCATCGCCCCCTCCCCATCTGCCGCCGGCTAGAGGCAAGCATAGCAAACAGCCCCGGGCCCACCTCAATAATCAAGCCCGGGCAGCGGCGGATCTTTGGCGATGACCTTGACCGGCTTTTTCGGAACGGGCGGACTTTCCAGCGCTGTCTTGATACGGCCTAAGTACCGTTCCCAGCTCATGCGGATGCCCGCATAGATCCGATCCCATTCAGCACTCTCGGAGATGCCGGATCCCAGCAGCCGCAGCGAGGTCTTGCCCTCGCCGCGACGGGCGTCCAGAATAAAATCATCGACCGCGGCGCTGTCGCTTGGCGGAGAGTTTTTGCCGCGGAGGTAAATAAGCCTCAAGCGGCGGTTGACCTCGAAGATATCGATGTGGGCTTCGCGGGCGCTCGCAGTGCGCTTTCCGATGCGGTACAGGCCGCCTTGTCTGGCATCGACCTCGGCTTCCTGCCCCGACCAAATGCGAATCAAACCGGGCTCGGTCAATGCGCGCCACACTCGGGCGATGGGCACATCGATCTCGACCAAGTGGGCATAACCACGCGTACCGTTTCGAGTGGATTTTCGGGGTAAAGCCATTGCGGACTACAAGCCTCTGTCGTGACGATATGTGCAGCCTGACGCAAACCTAGCGGCGATGCAGTGCTAGAATTCAACAACACGGGAGGAACGTCCATGGCTTATGTCGATATCGTGACTGCTCTCGCAGTTCTGCAGTTCATCGTGTTCGGATTTAAGGTGGGCGCGGCCCGCACCCGATACGGAGTCAAAGCACCGGCCATTACCGGCAACGAGATTTTCGAGCGCATTTTCCGGGTCCAGCAAAATACTCTGGAGCAATTGATTGCTTTTTTGCCCGGGATTTACCTTTTCTCCCATTACTTCAGCCCGAGGGTTGCCGCGGCTTTAGGTGCAATCTATTTGGTCGGACGTGAGATCTACGCCTATACATACGTTAAGGACCCCGGCAAGCGGGATGTGGGCTTCGGTATGACCTTCTTGCCCCTGGTGATCCTCGTGGTGGGCGGGTTGATCGGCGCGGTCCGCGCACTTTTTTTCGCGTAACATAATCTCTTAGTACAACGCTGGGGTGGCCTTGAAGGCCTGAGATGCTGGCAGCTTTTTAGAGCCCATCAGCAAACCCATTGAACCTGATCCGGTTAATACCGGCGGAGGGAGCATGGGTAAACTATCGACCATCCTGTTTGCCGCATCGATTCTTTCATGTGCGGCGAGCGCCTCGAGTACCAGCGACAATGGGCCCTTGGACGAAATCATCGTCACGGCTACCCTGCGCAAAGGCTTGCTGGAAGAAACGCCCGGCAGCGTCTCGGTGCTCACCGGCACGACGCTGCACGATGCCGGTCAACAACATTTCGAGGATGTACTGCCGCTGGTTCCTAACTTGAATTGGGCTGCCGATACCTCTCGGCCGCGATATTTTCAAATACGCGGCATCGGCGAGCTGCAGCAATATCAGGGTGCGCCCAATCCTTCCGTGGGATTTCTCATCGACGATATCGACTTCAGCGGGCTGGGCTCGGCGGCAACGCTGTTCGATGTGGATCGCATTGAAGTGCTCCACGGTCCCCAGGGCACACTGTACGGCGCGAACGCCCTCGCCGGGCTCATCTACGTCAAGAGTGCGGACCCGGTGGACACCTTTGGCGGCCGCGCGGAATTGGATGTCGGCGACTACAACGAGCGCTCCTACGGCGCGGTGATCACCGGTCCGGTAAGCGCGCTCGACTCCGCATTCCGGCTCGCCGTGCAGCGGTACACCGGCGATGGCTTCTATCACAATGCCTATCTTGGCCGCAGCGACACCGACAAACGCGATGAGCTGACCGTGCGCGCAAAATGGCGGTATCAACCGAGCGATGCATGGCACACCGATGTGACCCTGCTGCGCGCGCAAATGAACAACGGTTACGATGCCTTTGCCGTCGATAACAGCCGCACTACGCAATCGGATCATCCCGGGGTTGATCGTCAATATTCCACCGGGCTCTCTGCCCGCTCGACGTATACCGGGCTCGGCGCGGCGACGCTCACCACCATCGCAACGTATGCGGACACCCATGTCGACTATGGCTTCGACGGCGACTGGGGTAACCCTACTCTGTGGGCGCCTTACACCTTTGACTTTACCGACTATCAGTTGCGCCATCGCTCGACGCGAAGCCTGGAATTCCGCCTAGGCGACACCCCGGCGAAGGGGCCGGATCACGGCATTTCCTGGCTGTTCGGTGTCTACGCCTTCGAGCTGCGCGAATCGCTGGCGGATACCAATGCCGGCACCTACATCGATCCTTTCGACGCCACGCAGAGTTCCGACACCCTGACGGTCATAACCAGCCGCTACCGCTCGCGCAGCGGTGCCCTGTATGGACAGCTCGATGGCGACTTCGGCACGAGGACACGGTGGTCGCTGGGCTTGCGCAGTGAACGGCATACCAGCCATTACAACGACATCACCACGAACTTGAGCGCGGCGAGCATGGCGAACAACTTCGCTCCTGCCGATAATCTTTGGGGAGGCGAGGCCTCACTTGATCTCGCCGTCGCCGAAGGCCAGCACGTGTACGTTTTGGCCTCGCGCGGCTATAAGGCGAGCGGCTTCAATCTGAGTGCCGGCTTGGCGCCAAACCAGGTGCAGTTTGGCCCGGAATGGGATCTGAACCTCGAGATGGGCCACAAGTTGCAACTGGACCAAGGCCGGCTGCGGATCGACACCGCTTTGTTCTACATGGGGCGCCACAACGAACAACTGCTGACCGGCGAGCAGTTGGATCCCAGCAACCCCAACACCTTCATTTACTTTACCGGCAATGCGAAATCGGGGTTCAACTACGGTTTGGAAGGATCGGCGAGTTGGGCCGCCACGCGCCGCCTTGAATTCGGCGGCTCGCTCGGTCTCCTTCAGACCCGCTACCGCGGCTTCGTGCAGAACGGCTTAACCCTCCCCGACCGCGCACTGCCCCATGCACCTCCCTGGCAAGCCGCGCTCAATGCGACGTTTCGAGACCCGCGCGGACCCTACGCGCGTCTCGATGTCACGGGCCAAGGACCCTTCTTTTATGACTTGCCGCCGAATAGCACCCGATCGAGTCCATACGCATTGGTCAACGGTAAGCTAGGCTGGGACTCCCCGCACTGGGAGCTGTACTTGTGGGCCCGAAATCTGCTCGATAAGAATTTCACGGTGCGCGGTTTCTATTTCGGCGATGAGCCGCCCGACTTTTTTAACAAGCTGTACGTGCAACTGGGCGAACCGCGCAGTTGGGGCTTGCATCTCACGGCCAAGTACTAGGACAACAAGTCGTCGCTAAAGCGTCTTGGGCGCAGCCGCCACCGGCGCCAAAACCCCCGGCAGCGCGGCGCCCGGCGCGCTCAGACCCGGCGTCCTGATGCCCGGCGCCTCATCGGCCAACAGATAAGAATCAATCACCTTGCGTGCGATGGGTGCCGCGTTAGACGCACCGAACCCGGCATTTTCTACCAGCACCGAAATCGCGATCTTCGGATCCTCGGCCGGCGCGAAGGCGATAAACCACGCGTGCTCACGTTTGCGCTCGTCGGCATCTTTGTGCTTGGTGCTTTCGGTTTGCTTGACGGTCACGACCTGCGCCGTGCCGGTTTTGCCGGCCCATTTGTACTTGGCATTGGCACCGGCGACGTGCGCAGTGCCGCTCGGACCGACCGTTCCTTGCATGCCGTCAAATACCACATTCCACTGCTCGTCGGTTGCCAGATTCACTTGCTTCATGAGCGTCGGAGTTCGCGCAACAACAGTGCTCGAGCCGGGCGCACGCATGGCCGCCACCAGCCTCGGCGCGGCGATGATCTGGCCGCGTTCGGAAATTTCAGCGGCAAAATGCGCCTGCTGCAACGGCGTGACCGTGATCGGACCTTGGCCGATGCCCATGCTGATCGTTTCGCCGGGGAACCATACCTGATCAGCCTTGCGCTTGAAGACGCGCCGTTTCCATTCCGGCGAAGCGTACAAGCCGGCCTTTTCGCCGGGAATATCGATGCCGGTCAATTCGCCATAACCAAAGGCGCTCATGAACTCATGCATGCGATCGATGCCCATTTTGTCCGCGAGCCGGTAAAAATACACGTCGCACGATCGAGAAATGGCCGTGCGCATGTTTACCTCGTGATGGACTTCATCGTCGCGATATTTATTGCTGCTGCCGGGCAGGGTGAAGAAACCCGGACAATTCGTGGTTTGTTCCGCGGTCATGATTCCGTATTTGAGAGCGGCCAACGCGTATAGGGGCTTCACCGTCGACCCGGGCGGATAGGCACCGCGCAAGGCCCGATTGAGCAGCGGCACATCGATGCTGGTCGATAACGCCGCGTACTGCGCCACGGAGAGTCCGCGCACAAAATCGTTAGGGTCAAATCCGGGCGTGCTCGCGAGCGCAATGATATCGCCCGTTTTAGGATCTATCGCAACCACTGACCCACGCTTGCCCTGCAAGGCTTCTTCAGCAACTTTTTGCACACGGACATCCATTCCTAAGATCAAGTCCTCGCCCGCCACCGGGGGTCGCGTGGTGAGCTTGGAAGCATAACCGCCTTGTTTCTCGACCGGGCGGCCGGCGGCATTGACTTCTATTTCTCGAAACCCCGGCTTGCCGTGCAGCTGTTGCTCGTAAGCACCCTCCACCCCAAGCTTGCCGATGAGGCTGGTGCCGGCGTATTCCGCGCTGTCGATCTGTCTTAAGTCCTGTTCATTGATTGCGCTGACGTAGCCGATGGCATGAACGCCCATCTCGTGCAGCGGATAGTGGCGCGCCAGTCGCGCCCGGATATCGACGCCGGAGAATTGGTAGCGATGCACAGCGAAGCGGGCCATCTCCTCCTCGTTGAGCAGCAGCTTGATGGGCACGCTTTCGTACACTTTGTGCAGCAGCACCGTGCGCCGGATATTGCCGATCTCCTCGGTGCGCAACAGACCGATACTAACCAACTGCGCCAACGTGGCATCCAAAGCCTTGATGTCGCCCACCTGCTCGCGAACCAATTCAACGTTGAAGGCGGGCAGGTTATCCGCGAGCACCACGCCGTGACGGTCCAGGATCAGGCCCCGGCTCGGAGGGATGGGCTCGGTACGAATGCTATTGCCCTGCGACAGATTCGCGTAGTAGTCGTACTTGAGCACCTGCAGATAGAACAAGCGGCCTGCGACGGTGCATAGCAGCACCGCCGCTATGATGCCTGCCACGATGCTGCGAATCGTGAACAGTCTGTTTTCCGCGAAATAGTTTTTAATTCTCGACTGGCGATTTCTCACCATCGCGGCTGCGCCCTGAAGATTCCTGACATGCCGCAATTGTAAGCCACCGCGACGCTGCTAAACGCTAAGGAGTGCGCAGAATTCCATCTTCAACGCGCTGCGTTTGAAAGCGCACCGTGACCGTTTGATTGGCAGGAACCTGCAGGCGGAATACCGGTTTGCCGTTCTTGCTGCCCAACGGATGATCGGCGCGCAACACACGTCCGCCCTCGGGCAGCGCAAGCTTCAGTTCGAATTGAATGGCGGCTGCGCAGGCGTTGCTGATTTCGACACGTCTAACATCGTGCACTTTAACCGAGCGCAGACTCCACCCCGCAACCAGCGGCACGAGGTCGGCTTGCTCGCTGTCGACCCGGGTTTGTTCCCCGGTCACCGTGACCTGAACGTCGGCAGTCAATCCAGCCTCAATTTCCACCTCTTCGCCCACCGCGATATCGCGCATGTCGGATTGGTGCTCGAGCAGGCTTTCCCCTTGATGGGATCCAAATAATGCGATCGAACCCGAGGGCAGGGGGAGCCCGAGGTGATTGGCGGTCGTGTTTTTCGTTCGAAGTAATCGGCGTGCTGGCACCGAAGCAGCCGAAACTTCGCCCACCTCCGCTGCATAGACCGTGTTAACCGGGATCGAGGCGCGATCGATCAACCGCACCTGTTTTGATTGACGGCTGGCAACGGTGGTGCGATCCGGTACGCGGTACAGCTTTAAATCACCGAGCTGCTCCTGCTCTACTTTCCTTGCGCCAGCCGCGGCCATTTCCCGCGACGCGGCCATCGGCACGGGCGCATTGATCATCGATATTTTAAACATTCTGGAGCGAGCCTCATCCATCAAAAGCATCATCGGCGGCTCGCTGGTGGTACCGCGCGGCCAGCACATGGCGAACACCGGGCCGCCAAATTCGATGGGCTCCACCTGACCGCTCTCGCGGTTGACCCTGCCTGCCACCACTTGGGTGTGCGCCAAGGGGAATCCGACGCCGTTGGAATTGGCGAGCGTGACCCAGGCCCCCAAATCCATGCTGTTGCCGTCGGGCGCCAGCGTCGCCGTGTAATCGGCCGCCCAATCGAAGCCGCGAGCCAAGTACGAGAGGATAATTTGCGCGGTCACTGCGACGGGGCTGCGCACCTCGACAGATAATGTCGGCTTGGCCGACAAACCCGAGACCGGCTCGAAGCTGAAGGTCTCCGGCAAGCCCGAGCAGCGCAATGCCTCAATGCCTTGCGCGGATTGGAATACCACGCCCGCGCCCGCGTCGGACAGGATGGTGCCGGACAGCCGCTCGGTCTTGCCGGTTTTGCGGATGGTTCGCAGCAACTGCACCGGCCTGCCCACCGTGGCGGCGAGCAGCGCTCCTGGGCTCAATAATTTAGCATCGCGATTCTTTTCGATCACCCCGCCCGGGAATCCCGTGATGATGGCGCTGGCCGATTCGATCCCATCGGCCACCCCCTCGAAGCGCACGCGACTCAAGCCCGCGGGCAGTCGGACGGTGCGCGTTTCGCTCACCAAGGCAAAGCCTTGCAGCGCATCGAGACGAATGGAACCGGTGTCCCGATAAGGCGCGCGATACACCGTTACGATTAAATCCGAGGGCGGTTCCGCCGAAATCTCGGCCGAGGCGGCTTGCGCGCGGACCGAAGCGTAGGACAGGACGGAAGCAGCCGCGGTTCCTAGGCCTAAAATTAACGCCCTCGCACACATGGCGGGGTTAGTACCGGGTTTCGAAGCTGGCGGTGAGGCTCGCCTTGCCATTGGCAGGCACCGTCACCGCCCATTCTGCGGCCTCGGCACTCAGCCTTGCGCCGTTTTGACTCGCGGCCTTGATGCTCGCATCGCCCCACAGTCCTTCTTGGCGCAGTTTGACCACAACGGGGCGCAGCAGCGCATTGGTCAACTCGTAGCGCATGTCCGTCAGCCAGTCGAAAGTTGCCAGGCGAGTGCGTTTGTCGACGATGGCGTGGACTTTGACATCGAAGGCGTCCCCGGTTGCCAGCGACAGCGTGGAGCCCAGGGGCGTGTGATCGATACGGCTCTCGCCGATGAACTGCGCATCGCCGCGCTTGTCGCGCATGTAGAAACGCAAGATCCCGGCCGGCAATTGATCCCCCAATCCGGCATGAGCGCTAGTGGAAAAGCTATAGATGCTCTTTGCGCTCAGCGGCGTTTCCGCAGTCCCGAGCCAGCGATTGCGAAACTCGTAGCCGTGTTCGGCAGCTACGCCGTGCACGTCGAGGAAACTGACCTGCTTGGTCTGCTGGTTCGCGATGGTGGTCCGTTCGGCTAGGGGATACAGATAATAGTCACCCAGCCGCTCGCGGCTACCGCTTTCCGTTCCCGGATTTTGCAGCGTGGAGCGGCGCATGGGCGATCGATAATTGTTCGCGCCCCCTTCAGACTCTACCTGGCTCGGCGAACCGGCAACCAGCAGTGTTTGCGCATTCTCATAGGTGGTGCCGCTGGAGTTCGTCAGTGTCACCCATCCCTGTACGTCGATCTTGCTGTCGCCTTCGTTGTACAACGCCACGTAATCCGCTTTCCAACCCAGGCCGGGCGTAAGGTAGCTCAAGGTCGCCGCGCGAGTTCCCGCATGCGCGCCGACGACGGTGACAGACAGCGTCGGCCGCGCGCGAAGGTTCTCCGGCACTTTGTTAAAAATTACCCGCACCGGCAATCCGTCATCGCGCAACACCTCGATGCGCTGACCGATTTTCAACACGACGCCGTTGTTGGTCGCGAGCACCTGCGCCTGCTCCCGTGTCTCGGCGCCCGTGGCCGGATTGACTCGGACAATGGTGATTTCTTGGCCTATGGCCTTTTCCATCAACTTGGCGGGAGTCAGGAGGTCAAAATCGAAGTTCTGTTCGACAATGCTGATGTCGCCTGCCGTCAAGGAGGCGGTTTCAGGCCGAATTTGCGCCGACACATCCGTGAATTCGATGCGCTGGCGGCCAGCCTTGATATCGATGTCCCGGCGCTCCTGCACCAGCGCCAGATCACCTGTGTAGATCGTCACGGAAAGGGCTTTATCCGCGGCCGCGCCCGATCCTACCGGCAGCAAGGCCGCCCATGCCATGCACCAAAGACCCATACGCATTCTTGACTCCCCGGCCGCGCAGCCGTTACTTAAAGCCTTTAACCATCACTGGCCTTGAATCGTCGGAAGTTGAATTTTGGGGTTGAGGCGCGGTTCAGATCCGAAGTGCGCCGACCCGGACTTTAGCGGATCGTTGCTTGCAGGCGATGGTTGGAGCCACTCTCCATCCAAGTCTTCACGCGTTGGGCGTCCGCTACACGGGTGTACTTGCCAAATGAGTCCAGCAGCACGATCACTACGGAACGGCCCTCGATCACCGCCGCCATCACCAAGCACTTACCGGCTTCATTGATGTAGCCGGTTTTCTGCACGATGATGTTCCAGGCGGGATTCTTCACGAGATTATCGGTGTTGCGGAACTGCACCATGTGCTTCTGGACGCGCACGATGTAATTCCGATCCGTGGAATATTCGCGAATGACCCGATTTTTCGATGCCGCGATGACGAGCCTGGACAAATCCTCGGGACTGGCGACGTTTTGGCTGGACAGGCCGGTCGGATCGACGAAGTAAGAGGAGTTCATCCCCAAAGCCTTGGCCTTCGCATTCATCGCAGCCACCATGGCTCGCATGCCTCCCGGGTAATTGTTCCCCAAGGCATGGGCGGCGCGATTCTCCGAGGACATCAAAGCAAGATGCATGAGGTCGCCGCGGGTCAAGATCGTTCCCACGGTGAGCCGGGAAAATGAGGCTTTCGGATAATCGCGGTCGGCTTCGGTAAGTCGAATCGGCTCATCCAAAGGCTGTTTGGCATCTAAGACCACCAGCGCCGTCATGAGTTTGGTGATGGAGGCAATCGGCGCGGCGACGTCCGCATTGCGCGCATACAGCACCGTCGAATCGCTTTGGTCGACGACGAGTACGGAACCGGATTTCAATTTCGGCTGGCTTACGCCTTTGGCGTTCGCCTGCAGGGCCAGAAATCCGAGCAAAAGCCCAGCGAATGCGCGCATGGGAAGTCCTATGGGCAGGGACGATGCTCGAATAATTGACCGCATTAACCCTTTCTCCAAGTGGGGAAGAACGGTAGCTGACCATATGTAAACCACGCCTTGGCGTGATGCAGCGCTAACTTTGCCAGTTATTTAGCGAAAGTCCAGCACATTCAAGCGTTTGCCGGAAAATATTCATGCATTTGCTTGCGCGCCTGGCATGCGCCGCAATTCCTTGTCGCGGTACATGTGGTCATCGACGAGGCTCTGCAGGTCCCGCATCTGCTTCGCGTCCTTGGGATAACTCACCGCGCCTATGCTCACGTTGCAGCGAATCATTCGCGAGCGCAGGTCGAGGGTGGTCTTGTACACATTGTGCCGTATGCGCTTGATCACGACTTCAGCAACTTCCTGCGAGGCGCCCGGCAACAGCACCGCAAACTCATCGCCGCCGAAGCGCGCGGCATGATCCGTTGTACGAATGCTCCTTTGCAGGCACTGCGCCACCAAGACAAGCGCGCTGTTGCCGGCCTCGTGTCCGAAAACTTCGTTGATCTCCTTGAGCTTGTCGATGTCGATCATCAGCAGCGCGTACATGCCGCGCGCCCGTTCGCACGCGGTGTGCTCGCGCTGCCACACTTCATTGAACATGCGCACGTTGTACAGACCCGTCAAGGAGTCCGTTTGCGCCAAATTCTCGATGCGTTCGCGCGCTTCGGTAATATCCGCCGTCAGGGTGGTCGTGAGGTAGGCCACCAACAAAAAAGGCGCAAGCTGACCAACGACCTGGCTGGCATAAACCAGCGAGATCACATCCACGCCCGGCGTCGTGGTGGCGAGCAACAAATGGCAAGCGGCAATAACGCCTACTTGCAGCAGCGTGACGGCCCTGCCGAGGGTCAGGGCGCTGAGGATAATGGGCAATAAATACAAGTTGAACAACGGGCTGCCGCCCTTGCCCGTGAACCACAGCACGCAGGTGATGAAGATGACCATCGACCACGATTCGATCAATAGCTTGGTACGGCTGCGGCCCGGCAGAAAATGTCGGCGCCGGAAGCCGACGATGGCGAGCGCGAACGCGGCGAGCAGGCCCATGACCGGCCACATCTGAGCGGCCAACGCCCCCGACCAAATCAGCACCAAGGCCGCGAGAGCCAAACACAGTATCTCGATGGACCGCGTGCTGCGCATCAGCGAAGCCCGGCGGCGGTGGTCACTGCACCCGCACGCGCGCCGGGCGATGCCTTCAATTCCTCGACGGCACGCTTCACATCGCGGTCACGCTGCAGCAGCGGCGCGTCCGCGGGCGCCGCCGCCCGCGCCATGTCGTCGCGCGGAAGCTCGATATCGGGCGCGATACCACGGTGATTGATGGACGCTCCCGAGGGCGTGTAGTAGAGCGAAGTGGTGAGCTTGACCGCACGGTCGTCGGACAAGGGGATGATGGTTTGCACCGAGCCCTTGCCAAAGGTGGTGCTGCCCAGCAGTTTGCCGCGATGCTGATCCTTGAGGGCACCGGCGACGATTTCCGCGGCGGAGGCCGAGCCCCCGTTCACCAGCACGACCATGGGAGCCCCATTTAGCGCGTCCCCGGGCGTCGCATGCATCTCAAATTTTGAATCCGGTGTTCTGCCCTTGGCCGTGACGATGACGCCGCTGTCCAAGAACGTATCGGCCACGGATACGGCCGCCTCGAGCACGCCGCCGGGATTGTCGCGCAGGTCGAGCACCAATCCTGTAAGCGGCGCGCCGTTGCGTTTGCGCAGCGTCTTCAATGCCCCGATCAAGTCCTCGCCCGTGGTCTCGCTGAATTGCGATATGCGCACGTAGCCATAACCGGCCTCGAGCATTTCCGCGCTCACGCTGTGCAAGTCGACGCGCGAACGCTTCAGGGTAAACAGCATCGGCTCGGGCCTGCCCTCCCGCATGATGCCGATTTTCACCGAGGTCCCCTCCTCACCGCGCATTCGCCCGATGCTGTCCGCCAAGGTACTGGTGTTCACCGCAATGCCATCGATAGCGACGATGATATCGCCCGAACGAATTCCCGCCAGTGCAGCCGGCGAACCGTCGAAAGGCGCGATGACGACGACTTGTTCATCCTGAATCGACAACTCGATGCCGACCCCCGAATAGCGCCCGGAGGTGCTGATCTTGACCTCATCGTATTCGTCGCTGTCCAGGTAGGCCGAATAGGGATCGAGCGAGGCTACCATGCCGCGGATCGCGGCCTGCAGCAGCTGATGATCATCGACCGGGTTCACATAATCATGCTTCACTCGCTCGAGGACGGCGGCCAGCATCCGGGCGTCCTGCCAGGGTAAATCGGCCCCCAGGGCAACTGCCTTGTCGGCCAAAACACCGTGCGCCAGTCCGAGCGAAAGACCGATGGCGATACCAATACACAGCAGCAATGCGCCGGAGGATTTCTTGATCATTGGACGTGAGCATACGTGCGCGGCGGATTTGCCGCCAGCCGCGGAGAGAGTCGCTGAAGGTTCCGCAGCGCTTCGCCTCAAGGGTTCGCTTTCAACCAAAGCTTCGGGTCGACAGTCTTACGCCCTTCGCGTATTTCGAAATACAGCTGCGGACCGGCGCCCTCGGTGTCGCGCAGCGCGGCAATGAGGTCGCCGGGCGCAACCCGATCTCCCACGGATTTATAAAGCACTTCGGCATGGCCATAGAGGGTCATGTACCCCCCGCCATGGCCGATGATCATCAATAATCCAAGACCCTGAAGCCAGTCCGCGTAGACCACCCGTCCGAAGAACGGCGCGCGCACTTTTGCGCCGCGCGCCGCATCGATCGTCACGCCATTCCAACGCACGCCGCCTGCGGAATTGTCTCGCGGTGTTTGATAGCGCGAGCTCAAACGCCCCGCTACGGGCCACGGCAGCCTGCCGCGCATGTGATCGAAGCTCTGCGACGGATCGGTTGGAAAATCCTGCAACAAGCGCGAAAGTTCCGCTATCAACGTCTCCACCGCCTGCTCTTGACGCTTCAGGCCTGCGAGTTCCTCATTGCCGCTCGCGAGTTTTTGCGTGAGTGCGGCGGCCGCGACGGTGTGCTCGGCACGCGCATGCTGCAACCCGGCGATTTCCCTGTCGGCACTGTCCTCGAGGATCTGCAATTCTGTGGTTTGCTGCTGTATTTGCGCGACAACCTGCTGCAGCCGCTGTTCATCATCTTCAATGACCCTGATCTTGCGGCTGCGCTGCTCGGCCAAGTAGCCGTAGTAAGTGAGCGTGCGGCTCAAGGTGGCAGGATCGTTTTGATTCAAGAGCAGCTTCAGCTGCTCCTCGCGGCCGATCATGTACGCGGCCCGTGCTTGGTTCGCGAGCGAGGTGCGCTCGGATTGCAGCGCATTCTGGTTGCGGGTCTGCTCGGCGCGCAGCTCGGAGCGGTGTCGTTCGGCAGTGAGCTGCGCGGCGCGCAGCTCTTCGACTCGATGTCGCTTCGCGGCGATGATAAGTTCGGTTTCGCGTACGCGCGCGCTCAAGGTGTCGCGTTGCGCGAGCTGTGAGCCCATACGATTCGCGAGCTCGGCGATCCGCGCCCGTACCGCTGCCAGTTTGGCCTTGGCCTGCGCCGAATCGGCCGCCTCGACGGCGGCGCCCGAGCCGCTGACGCATAGCGTGGCGACCAGAAGCGCCGTAACACACAGGCGTTGCAAGTATTTATCCCGCCGCGTAAGTCCCATCACGCAAGCATACAAGCCTTGCGCCCGCTGCTATACTTGCGCGCCCAAAAACCCCATATTGTGCGGCCGAATGCAGCGACTGTTAGAGTACATTGGCAATCATCCCTATTTGGTGGCCGCGGCCGTTCTGGCGGCAATCGTCGTGCTGGTGTATGAATTTCGAGAGCGCGTACAAGCCTTTGCGGCCGTCAGCGCCATGCAGGCAGTGAGGCTGATCAATCAAGGCGCGCTGGTCATCGATCTGCGCAGCAAGGCCTTATACGATGCGGGGCACATCCTCGATGCCCGCAACGTGCCGGCGGCGGAACTTGCTTCGCAGGCTGAGGCGCTGAAGAAGTGGCGCGACAAGAACATCATCATATATTGCGACAGCGGCACCAGCGGCGCCAGCGCCGCGCGCTCGCTCGCCAAACTTGGCTTCAACAAAGTCTTCAACCTCCAAGGCGGACTGAGCGCCTGGCTGAAAGACAACATGCCGCTTACGAAAACTCCCGCGGGCAAGGGCAGTTCGAAGTGACTCAGGCCGTCACCGTGTATGTGGCGGACTGGTGTCCGTATTGTCAGCGGGCCAAAGGATTGTTACAGCAAAAGAACGTGGCTTTCAACGAGATCAACGTTGAGGACGACGAGAAATTCCGCGAGGAAATGTTTGCGCGCAGCCAGCGCCGTACAGTTCCGCAGATTTTTATCGGTGACAAGCATGTCGGTGGGTGCGACGACCTTTTTGCACTGGATCGCAGCGGCGAGCTGGATCCGTTAATTCAGGGGGCAGGATGAACGAGGTTAGAACGGCTGAGCCCGAGGCGAATATGGGGCCGCAAGTGACGTTGCAGACGGTTTACTTAAAGGACTGCTCCTATGAGTCGCCGAATGGGCCGCGCTTGCCCACAAACCAAGCGTGGGAGCCGAAGTTTCAGCTGAACATGAACACCTCGACGGAGGAGCTTGCGCCGGACGCCCGCGAGGTCTTGCTCACCATCACCGTAGAGGCCAAACAGGGCGACACGACGTTGTATCTGGTCGAAGTCAAGCAGGCCGGCCTATTTACCATCAGCGCCGCGTCCAATGAGGACTTGAAACGTCTGGTCGGCAGCTTCTGCCCGAGCGTGTTATTTCCGTACGCGCGAGAGGTGATTTCCGATTTGATCGTCAAGGGCGGATTTCCCAACTTCCTCTTGCCCTTGGTCAATTTCGATGCGTTGCTCGCGCAGGCTCAGCAAAGTCCGCAAGATCAGCAACCGACACTGGTGAACTAGGGCTTATGCCGGCCCCGCACGCGGAACCGATGACCGTCATCGGCGCCGGCTCGTGGGGCACGGCACTCGCCATTCTCTTGGCGCGCGAAGGACGTCCCACGCGATTGTGGGGCCGCAATGAGTCACAGCAGCATTCCATGCGCATTGCGCGCCGCAATCTACGCTATCTGCCGGAAGCTTCATTTCCGCCGTCGCTTGAGATTGCTTCCGATCTTAATCAAGCCTTGCAGGGCGCTGGCGACGCGTTGATCGCAGTACCCTCGCATGCGTTTCGCGCGACCTTGGAAATTATAAAGGCTCACCTCGGTCCGCAAACGCGCGTTGCGTGGGCAACCAAGGGGTTCGAGATTGCCACCGGCTTGCTGCCGCATCAGGTAGTGGCTCAAGTATTGGGTGAAACGCCCGGTGCGGTGTTGTCCGGCCCCACCTTCGCCAAAGAAGTCGGTGCCGGTTTGCCCACTGCCATGACCATCGCCTCCACCGATGAGAACTTCGCCAAGGAACTTGCGCTGGGTTTCTCAGGACCGAACTTTCGCGCCTATACGCAGAGCGACATCATGGGAGTCGAGGTCGGCGGCGCGGTTAAGAACGTCATCGCCATCGGCTCCGGCATGGCCGATGGGATGGGCTATGGGGCCAACACGCGCGTTGCGTTGATTACCCGCGGTCTCGCCGAGATGATGCGCCTCGGCGTCAAGCTCGGAGCGCTGCGCGAAACCTTTATGGGGCTCGCGGGCCTTGGAGATCTGGTGCTCACCTGCACGGATGACCAATCGCGCAATCGTCGTTTCGGCATGGCGCTCGGCCGCGGCGAGTCGCCGGCCCAAGCGCAGAGCGCGATTCATCAGGTGATCGAAGGCGTGCCCGCATCGCGCGCGGTATACGATGTGGCCCAGCGCCTGCAAGTCGAAATGCCCATATGCCGCGAAATTTACCGGGTCATGTACGAGAGCAAGCCGGTGGCTGCAGCGGCGCAGGCGCTGATGGGCCGTGAAGTGCGTTCGGAAACCGAATAGTGACGGGAGAGGGACTTATGAGACGTATGAAGTTCAAGGTGGGCGTGGCCCTCCTGATGAGTTTGATGGGCGCAACCAGTCATGCGCAAGCACCGGCGACGCTGACGTTGACGCGGCTCGATTGCGGCAAGACCACCACCTTGGCGGACATCAGCCGCTTCTCGGATGTTGCCGCCTTCCCGGGACTCAGCATTCAGCTTACCTTCAGTTGCTACCTGATCAAGCATGGCAACGAATACTTGATCTGGGATACCGGCAATCCCATGGCCACGGGCGCTACTCCTGCTCCCACGGCGCCGCAAAGCAGCTTGATCGACCAGCTTTCGCAACTGCATTTGAAGCCCGAGCAAATCAACTTTGTGGGTATAAGCCACTATCACGGCGATCACGTCGGTCAAGTGGCATCGTTTCCGCAAGCGACCTTGCTCATCGGCAAAGGCGACTGGGATGCCGTGAGCGATGCCAAGCCGAACCCGGCGATCAATTCAGCCAACTTCTCGGCGTGGATCAGCGGCGGGGGCAAGGTCGAGCCCTTGCCAGGAGACAAAGACGTATTCGGCGACGGCAGCGTGATCATGTTGAACATGCCCGGGCACACGCCCGGACATCACAGCCTGCTGGTGAAGCTCAAGGAGAAAGGCGCTGTGCTGATTAGCGGCGACTTGGCGCATTTTCGCGAAAATTACGCCACCAACGGGGTGCCCACCTTCAATACCAACCGTGCCGACACGCTGGCATCGTTGGATCGGTTCAAACAGCTCGCCACCAATCTGCACGCCACCGTGATCATCCAACACGATGCGCGGGACATTGACAAATTGCCGGCTTTTCCTGCGTCCGCGAAGTAACTCTAAATGTCGACCGGTAAACTCATGTCCAAAACCTTGACCTTGGCACTCTTAGCCTGTTGCTCGTTCAGCGCCTCCGCCAAAGCGCCGGAGTCGGCGGCATCACGAGTTGCAGCGCAGAACGCGCTATTCGAAGAGCAGTACGAATCGGACCTCAAGAACCACCCCGAGCGCGCCACGGCAGTGGGTGACTATCGGTACAACGATCAGCTCGATGACTATTCGCCGGCGGGATTTCAGCGCCAGCACGACACCGACGAAAGCTTTCTCTCGCGCCTGAAAGCGATTCCGACCGCGGCCTTTTCGGAGCAAGACGCTTTGTCGCACCAGGTGATGCAGCGCGCCTTGCAGCAGCGAATCGAGAACTTCAAGTTCAAAGAATACGAAATGCCGCTGAACCAAATGGACGGTCCGCAGACACGCTTGGCCGATATGCCGAACGCCGTGCCGCTCGATTCGGTCAAGCACTACGAGGATTACATCGCACGCCTGCACCAAATTCCGCGCGTGTTCGCGCAGACCGAGGAGTTACTTCGCGACGGGATCAAGGACAACCTGATGCCCGTGCGCTTCCTTCTCGAGAAAGTGCCGGCGCAGTGCGAGGGTGTCATCAACTCCAATCCGTTTCTCTTGCCGACAAAGAAGTTTCCGGCGGACATGGCCATCGAGGATCAGCAGCGCTTGACGCGTGCGATCACCGCGGCCGTCAACGACAAAGTCATACCCGCCTACAAGAGCTTCTCCGCATTCGTGGCGGTAGACTACGCACCCCATGGTCGAGCCGCCTTGAGTGTAACTTCTCTGCCCGGCGGCAAGGAACGCTATCTCAACGACATTCGCAGCCGCACCACGATCAGTACTTTGACGCCGGACCAGATACACGAGATCGGTCTGCACGAAATCGAGCGCATCCAGGGTGAAATGCTCACCATCGCCCGCAAAGAGGGCTTCTCCGATGTGGCCTCGTTCCGCGACTCCTTGAAGACCAACGCCAAGTACATTCCGACTTCCGCCGAGCAGATCCTGGATGATTTCCGTAGATACATCGCGCAGATGCAGCCCAAGCTGCCGCAGTTGTTCGGCTATATACCCGGATCGCCCGTCACGGTCGAAGCGATTCCGCCTTTTCAAGCCGGATCCGCCACGCACTATCAAACCGGTACTCCTGACGGCAAACGTCCCGGACGCGTGAGTGTCGCCACCTCTCATTTTGAACAACGCTGGCTCATCGATGATGAGGCGGTGGCCTACCACGAAGGCATCCCCGGACATCACATGCAGCTGTCGGTGGCGCAGCAAATGACCGGCTTGCCGAAATTTCGCCAGCATGCGGGCAACTCGGGCTATATCGAAGGATGGGCGCTGTATTCAGAGCAGCTCGGCAAAGAGGTTGGCTTCTACCAGGACCCGGTAAGCGACTATGGCAGGTTGAGCAGCGAATTATTTAGAGCGGTGCGGCTGGTGGTTGACACGGGTCTTCATGCGCAAGGCTGGAGCCGCGATCAGGTGGTGGAATTCTTCCGCAAATATCAGCCGGTCGATGAGCCCACCATTCAATCGGAGACCGACCGCTACATTGCCTGGCCCGCCCAAGCGCTTTCCTACAAGCTGGGGCAACTCAAGTTTCGCGAGCTGCGCGAGCGCGCGCAGAAGCAGCTAGGCGCCAAGTTCGACATTCGAAGTTTTCACGATGAAATGCTGAATGGCGGCGTGCTGCCGCTCGATCTGCTCGAGTCGCGCACCAACAGTTGGATCCAGGCGCAGCTGGCGGCTGTCAAGACGGCCGCCCTATGAGGAAGTAACGCGCCCTTGTAAGCGGCTAACCCGAGGACAGGACAAACTGGTTGCCGTCCGGATCCTTGAAGGTCGCAAACTCGCCCCAGGGCTGCTTTGCGGGCGGCGAGGTGAACTCCACGCCGCGGGCGCTGAGTTGGCGATAGGTTGCGCCGACGTCATCGCAGGCAAGTGAGCCATTGAAGAACGTACCGATTCGCGGCTCGTGTCCTTCCGGGGTAAAAAGGACCACGCGCGTTGCGGCATTGGCGATGCGCAACTCGATCCAGCGCTGCTTGCCGTCGAAATCCTGATCCGTCGAGACTTCGAATCCGAGTTTCTCGGTATAAAACTTCAATGCGCGATCTTGGTCGCGCGTTGGTATACCGACGAATTTGACTTGCGTGATCATGGCGGCTCCTAGTTGTGCGCTGGCGATGGCGAAACGCCGATTATCCAACATCAGCGTAGCTCCCCATAGCAATGAGCGCTATAGTGATTATCGTGCAACAGTTCAAACTCGAGAATTATGTCGTCGATGTACTAATGCCGGACCTGGTAGGTCACGACCGGCGCCCTGCGGCGTTTATCGTGTATCTGTATCTGTTGCGCCGGTCCGCAACGGCCAAGCGTGACTGCTTGGCGGTAAGCCTGCAGACCATTGCGACCAAAACGGGATTGTCTAAATCCACCGTGCAAACGGCGCTACGGCATCTGCGGCGTCGCCGGTTACTGGACCCGGCGATCGTGGCGACAACGGCTGACCCAGTCAGGCGCGTTTTGCGGCCTTGGAACCGCTGAGGGGCCAAAGAGCGCGTCATCGGACAAACCAAGCGACACTTACCTAATCACCGCGGCCGGCGAAGCCGAGCTGGCGCCAGGCCTCGAAAACCACGAGCGCGACGGCGTTGGATAAATTGATGCTGCGATTTTGCGCGCGCATGGGAATGCACAAGGTGTTATCTACACCCACCGCCTGCAATACCGATGGCGGCAGGCCGCGCGTTTCGGGCCCGAACAGGAATGCATCGTCGGCGCGGTAGTCAATTTCACTGTAACAGCGTCGCCCACCGGTCTCCAATGCGAACAGGCGTGAGCCCCGCAGGTTATCTAAGCACTCCTCGAGGCCGGGATGAACTCGGATTTGCGCAAGGTCGTGATAATCCAGTCCCGAGCGCTGCAGGCCCTTGTCATCGAGGCGAAAGCCCAGGGGTTTCACCAAGTGCAGCGTCGCGCCCGTGTTCGCGCACAAGCGAATGGTGTTGCCGGTGTTGGGAGGAATCTCGGGCTCGAACAGCACGACGTGGAACACCGCGTTTATTCCTCAATTCCCGGGACGATGCCGCTCGAGGAAGACACGTTGGGTAGGGTAGGCAAATTCCACGCCCAGGCGGCGCAGCACATCGACGATCCGGACATTCACGGCGTGCTGCAGATCGAGCACGGGATTGACGCTAGGCTGCAGCACGAAGTAGGACAATTCGAACTGAAACGAGCTCTCGCCCAGCGTCTTAAGATGGCAGCGTTCGAACCGCGCGTGCGCCTGCTCGCGGACGATGTCCTGCATCAGCGTTGGTATTTCCTTGAGCTTATCGCTCGGGGTTTCGTAGGCGAGCCGGATGGTGGCCAGCACGCGCAGTTCCGCCAAGCGGCTGAAATTGCGCACGCGGCTCTTCAAGATGTCGGCATTCGACAAAATGATTTGCTCGCCGTTTTCGCTGCGCAACCGGGTGGTCTTGATGCCGATGTGCTCCACCTTACCGATGAAGGTATCGATGGTCAGGTTGTCGCCGATGACGAAGGGCTTGTCGAGGGCGATGGACAGAGATGCGAACAAATCGCCCAGTACGTTTTGCAGGGCCAATGCCACAGCCACGCCGCCCACCCCCAAGCCGGCCAGCAATGCCGTGATGTTCACGCCCATATTGCTGAGTGCGACCAGGATCACCAACGACCAGATGAGCATTCGCGCGACAAAGTTGATGATATCGAGGGATCCGGCAAAAACGCGGTCGGCACCGCGCTCGCGTTCCTTCATTTCCAGGTAGAAGCGCACCGCGCGGCCGGCCCACAGGCCGACTTGAATCAAAATGAGGATCATCACCACGACTGAGACGCCGTGTTGAATCCGTTCCGGCAGCGAGATGCTGGCCCGCGCCGCATCCAGGGCGATGGCGAAGAACAGGATCTGCTTGGTGTTGCCGATCAGGTAGGCAAACAGTCGGATCAGCGTGGAATTTTTGGCGCCGAAATATTTCTTGTAGCGCGACGCAATCAGGTCTCGCAGGATCCAAAGACCTGACCATACCACCGCGCCGATGACACCGGCGATCAGCCACTCAGTGGCAGGAATGCCGAGCATCAGCGCCTGCAACGCACCGAGTTTCTCGTGGAGAAATTTAATCATGCGCCGATTATAAGCTGTGGCGCCTCGATCGGGTCCTAGGGCAGGCTCCTAGCTGACATCTTCCATGCCGAGTTCCTTCATTTTGCGCGTCAAGGTATTGCGGCCCCATCCCAACAATTTGGCCGCATCCTGCTTCAGTCCCTCGGCCTTGCGCAGCGCGACGCGAATAAGAATTCGCTCCACCTCGGGCACCGCGGTGTCCAGCAGGCGCAGCGTGCCGGCATCCAGCTCCTGCTCCGCCCAGTGCGAGAGCTTCGCCATCCAATCGTGGTTGGTGCTCTGGCCGAGCGGGACGCCGCCCAGATCCGGTGGTATGTCCTCGGCTCGTACCTCGCGACCCGGCGCGGTGACCGTCAGGCGGCGGCATGCGTTCACCAGTTGACGCACATTGCCGGGCCAATCGAAAGTCACCAGCGCGCTCTCGGCCGATGAAGTCATGAGCTTCGGCTCGACGCCCAGCTCATGTCCGGCGATAGCCAAGTAGTGGCGCAACAATTCGGGAATGTCTTCGCGGCGCTCGCGCAGCGGCGGAATCTCAATGCGGATGACATTCAGCCGGTGCAAGAGATCCTCGCGGAAATGCCCGGATTTCACGCGCGTCTCGAGATCTTGGTGAGTTGCGGCAATGACCCTGACATCAACCTTCACCGGGGTCTGTCCGCCGACCCGATAGAACTCTCCTTCCGCCAGCACCCGCAGCAGACGTGTTTGAAGCGCCGGCGACATGTCGCCAATTTCGTCGAGAAATAAGGTGCCACCGTCCGCCTGCTCGAAGCGGCCGCGGCGTAAGGCGTCAGCCCCCGTAAAGGCGCCTTTTTCATGGCCGAACAGTTCCGATTCCAACAGATCCGCGGTGAAGGCTGCGGTGTTGAGCGCGACAAAAGCTTTGTTGGCACGCGGACTGTGACGGTGCAAGGCACGTGCCACGAGTTCCTTGCCCGTGCCCGACTCCCCGGTGATCAATACCGTCATGCTGGAGCGGGACAATCTGCCGATCGCTCGGAATACTTGCTGCATGGCCGCGGCTTGGCCCAACAATTCGGGAATGCTGCGGCGGTTGGCTTCCGGATCGATGCACAATGTGGCTTGCTGCGCGGCGCGCCGCACCAGATCCACCGCCTTGTCGATATCGAAAGGCTTGGGCAGATATTCGAAAGCGCCGCCCTGATAGGCCGCGACGGCGGCATCCAAATCAGAATGCGCCGTCATCACAATCACCGGCAAACCCGGGCGGGAAACTTGAATTTCCTTGAGCAGCTCCAAACCGCTGCGGCCCGGCATGCGGATGTCCGTCATGAGCACGTCGGGCGCATCGGCGCGCAACGCCGTCAGGACATTGTCAGCTTGGTCGAAGCACTTCGCCTGCATGCCGCTGCCTTTCAGGGCTTTCTCCAAGACCCATCGTATGGAGGCATCGTCATCGACGAGCCACACCTGCAGCGGCTTTAGGCTCATGCGGAATCCATCGGCAAGGAAATCACGAATATGGTTCTCCCCGGGGCGCTGTCGAATTCGATCAAGCCGCCATGACGGCTGACCAAGTCCTGCGCTATGCCTAAGCCAAGCCCGGTGCCGTCGGCACGACCGGACACCAACGGATAAAAAATAGTGTCGCGAATTTCACTGAGGACGCCGGGGCCGTTATCTTCGAATTGAATGGAAGCAACGAGCCGGTGGCGGTGCGCCCCGACGCTGACATTGCTCGCCGCGCGGGTCCTCAATATCAGGCGCGGCGATGCGGTCGCGGCTGTGGCCAGCGCTTGGATCGCGTTCCTGCCCAGATTAAGCATCGCTTGAATAATGTGGTTCGGATCCACCGTGAGCGCCGGCAGACTCGGGTCATAGTCCCGATCGATGATGACGCCCGGCGGTGCTTCACTGCGCAACAAGTGATACACCCGTTCCAGCAGTTCGTGCACATTGACCACCTGCTTGGCCGGCGGGCGGCCCGGCCCAAGCATGGAGTCCAACAAGTGGGTGAGCCGATCGGCCTCGCTGATGATCACGCGCGTGTACTCGCGCAGCGCCGGATCCAACAGTTCACGCTCCAGCAGCTGCGCCGCCCCGCGCAAGCCGCCGAGCGGATTCTTGATCTCGTGCGCGAGCTGACGAACCATCAAGCGGCTGCCGCCCAACTGCGCCAGCAGCGCATTCTCGCGCGTCAGGCGCCGATGCTGGGTAATGTCTTCGATTTCCAGCAGCAGGCGCGGCTGATGTGTGCCGATCACCATCTGCGTGACGGCGCAATCGAGGATGCGGTCGACGCCGCCGGACGCCGGCCAGGCAAGTTCGCGCTGCACGACGCCTTCCCCGCCCGTGAGTACGCGCTCGAACATAGGCAACAAGCTTTCGGCGCCGCGCGTCAAATCCGCGATGGATCTTCCCAAGGCTTGATTGGGCCCGAGGCCCAGCAGGGACTGCGCGGCGGCATTGAGATACGTGACATGCAAGTGTTCGTTCAGCAAGAAAACGCTGGTCACCATGGCATCGAGGAGATCGGTGCCTTCGATGCGCACGGTTTGCAGTTTGAACTCAGCGGACACCTAAGCACCCGCGAGTTGGGAAAAGAGCTATTTGTGCAGCGGCGAGAGCGCGGAAGGCTGGCGTACGTAGAAAGTAACGGTATTGCTGGTCTGGGACTCGCCGGTTTGCTGATCGGTGTCGGTCGCGGCCAATGCATACGTGCCGCGATCCAGATGCGGCAAGGAAAATGAAATCGCATCCGGCGGGAATTCCAACTGCTGGCCATTCAGATGCCAGGTGATGGCGTGATTCATCCGCAGCGCAGGCGCAAGGCTCAAATGCACTGCGATGACATCGTCGCCGAAGAAAGTTTGATTGTTGACGGGCGCGGTAATGGAAAAATCCGTGTAGTTGGGTGCGGCCGCCGCCGGTTTCGGCCGTGCCAGTTGGCCGCCCATGGCCGCTGGGCCGCGTGGCGAGGAGGAGACATTCGGCGCCGAGGTGTAGATTTTTTCCGCTCCGGGCGAGGCTTGGTCGGAGTAATGGACCACCCCGTCGGCATCCACCCATTTGTAGACCACGGCCGCCTGCGTAGTCAAAGCAGTTACCAGGCTTACCGCCAACCATAACTTGCGTGGGTGCATGACTCCAAAGCATAGACCTATCGCCCCCGGACCACAAAACCAAGGTGACAGCGGCGTGACCGCCGTCACCTTACGGCCCCAAGCACCCTTGGACTACAAGCTGTAATACATCTCGATTTCGATCGGATGCGTCGTCATCCGCAGCCGCGTCACTTCCTTCATCTTCAATTCGATGTAGGCGTCGATAAGGTCATCGGTAAAAACCCCACCCGCCTTCAAGAATCCACGGTCCTTGTCCAAATAATCGAGCGCCATGTCGAGCGAGTGGCATACCGTCGGAATTTTCTTGTCTTCCTCGGGTTCCAAGTCATACAGATCCTTGTCCGCCGCATCGCCCGGGTGAATTTTGTTTTGAATGCCATCGAGCCCGGCCAACAACATCGAGGCGAACATGAAGTAGGGATTGCCGGTCGCGTCGGGAAATCGGACTTCGATGCGGCGACCCTTGGGATTGGAGATCCAAGGTATCCGTATGGAGGCCGAGCGGTTTCGCGCCGAATAGGCCAGCTTCACCGGCGCCTCGAATCCGGGCACCAAGCGCTTGTAACTGTTGGTGCTGGCGTTGGTGAAAGCGTTGAGCGCGCGCGCATGCTTGATGATGCCGCCGATGTAATACAGCGCGATGTCTGAAAGGCCGCCGTACTTGTCGCCGGCAAACAAGGCCTTACCGTCCTTTTGCAGCGATTGATGCACGTGCATGCCGCTGCCATTGTCGCCGACGATAGGTTTCGGCATGAAAGTCAGCGTTTTTCCGTAGCCATGGGCCACGTTTTGCAGCGCGTACTTGAGGATCTGCACTTCGTCGGCTTTTTTAGTCAGCGTGTTTGCGGCCACGTTGATTTCGCCCTGACCCGCGGTGGCCACTTCATGATGGTGAACTTCGAACTTCAGCCCCATTTCCTCGCAAGCCATGGACATGGCCGTGCGGATGTCTTGCTGCGAATCCACCGGCGGCACCGGAAAATAGCCACCCTTGACGCCCGGACGATGCGCGCGATTACCGTCCTCGTAGGTCTTGCCGGAATTCCACGCGCCTTCGTAGGCATCGACCTCGTAGGAGCAACCGTTCATGCTCGCACTCACGGTGACGTTGTCGAAAATAAAGAATTCATTCTCAGGGCCGAACAGCGCCGAGTCGGCAATGCCCGAGGCCTTTAAGTGGGCTTCGGCGCGCTTGGCCAGCGAGCGCGGATCGCGGCCGTAACCCTGCTTGGTCATGGGTTCGATCACATCGCAGCGCAGATTGAGCGTGGTCTCTTCGTAGAAAGGATCAATTATTGCCGTCGATGGGTCCGGCATCAAAATCATGTCTGATTCATTGATGCCCTTCCATCCGGCGATGGAAGACCCGTCGAACATCTTGCCATCTTTGAAAAACCCGTCGTCAACCAGCCGGGTGGGGATGGTGACATGCTGTTCCTTTCCAATCGTGTCGGTAAAACGGAGATCGACGAACTTAGCTTCTTTTTCTTTGATCAGCGTCAGAACATCAGCAGGAGTCATTTTCATCCTCGCAACGGTGAGTAAGGATCCGGCCAGCCCGGGCTGAAAGAACGATGCAGCTAATGTGCCATTAGCGTGCATATATGGATCAAGCACTTGCAGTTGTGCCAGCGCCCTTGTGTATCATCTTAGAACAAGTTACCCACATTTACGCCCTATTTTGGTGCGCATGGCGATCGGTGCTGCGGGTGCCGCACCAATGAGCGAATGGTGCGCGGCGATCGCACCACACGCTTAATGCCTGCTCGTTATACTCCGTGACTTTCTCGCAGAGCTACCGATGCCTCATCCTTCCTCGCCGCCGCGCACCTTTCAGGAATTGATTTTTGCGCTGCAGAAGTACTGGTCGAGTGAGGGATGCATCGTATTGCAGCCCTACGACATGGAAATGGGTGCCGGGACATTTCATCCAGCCACATTCTTGCGCGCCGTAGGGCCTGAACCCTGGAGTGCGGCGTACCTACAGCCCTGCAGACGGCCGACTGACGGGCGCTATGGCAACAATCCCTTCCGGTTGCAGCACTACTACCAGTTTCAGGTCTGCATCAAGCCCTCGCCGGACCGCTTTCAAGAGCTGTATCTCGATTCGTTACGCTTCCTAGGATTCGACCCGTTGACTCATGACATCCGGTTTGTCGAGGACAACTGGGAATCGCCGACGCTGGGAGCGTGGGGCCTGGGTTGGGAGGTCTGGCTCAACGGCATGGAAGTCTCGCAATTCACGTACTTTCAGCAGGTGGGCGGGCTCGACTGCCGCCCCGTGATGGGCGAGATCACTTACGGCCTCGAACGCCTCGCGATGTATATCCAAGGAAAAGAAAGCATATTTGACATCGTCTGGACCGAGGGTGCCTTTGGCACCGTGACCTACGCAGATGTGTTCCATCAAAACGAAGTGGAACAGTCCACGTATAACTTTGAGAAGGCGGATACGGAAGTGCTGGCGAAACAATTCGACGCCAACGAGATCGCCTGCGGGCAGTTGCTGAAGGATCGATTGGTGCTTCCTGCCTATGAGCAAATGGTGAAGGCCTCGCACGCATTCAACCTGCTGGACGCGCGGCACGCGGTATCGGTGACCGAGCGGCAGCGCTACATCCTTCGCGTCAGAACCTTGGCTCGCGCCGTGGCCGAGGGCTACCGCGAGAGCCGTGAAGCACTGGGGTATCCCCTGCTGAAACGCGCCGACCCCCAGGCAGCGTAAGCAAGTGAAGGATTTGTTGTTCGAGTTGCGAACCGAGGAACTCCCGCCGCGCACCTTGTTGGGACTGTCTACCGCGCTCACCGAGGGCATCACCAAAGGCGTCGACGGCGCTGGAATCGCACACGGCAAGGTTCACAGCTTCGCGACGCCTCGGCGGCTGGCGGTATGGATAGAGCAGCTGGCAGAGAGTCAACCTGACCGGCCGGTCGAACGACGCGGTCCACCGCTAGCAAATTCCTTCGACGCGCAGGGAGCACCGACGCAGGCAGCGACCGCCTTTGCCAAAAGCTGCGGCGTCGCGCTCGAGCAATTGACGAAGCTCACCACCGAGAAAGGCGCCTGGCTGCAATTTCGCGGCATCGAGCGCGGCGCGGCCACGACTACCCTTCTGGGCAATATTCTGAGCCAAGCGATTGCCGCTCTGCCGATCGCCAAGCGCATGCGGTGGGGTGCGCACGCGGCAGAATTCGTAAGACCGGTGCACTCGGTGGTGCTGCTCTACGGCGAGGAAGTGGTGCCGGTCGAAATCCTAGGCCTGACCGCCGGCCGCATTACCGCGGGTCACCGCTTCCATTGCCCCAGGCCGATCACGCTCAAATCCGCCAAGGGTTATGAGAGCCGGCTGCGCAGAGCCTATGTTATTGCAGATTTCACCAAGCGCCGCGAACGGATTCGCGCCGAGGTGGCCGCTGCGGCGATGGCGGAAGGAGAAGACTGTGTCGCCCTCATCGACGCGGCGCTGCTCGATGAAGTGACCGCATTGGTCGAATGGCCCGTGCCGCTCTCGGGTCGCTTCGAACAGCGGTTCTTGGGGCTGCCCCGCGAAGTGGTCATTGCAACGGTGCAGGATCACCAACGGTATTTCGCGATTCAAACTGCCCAAGGCGTTCTGTCCGGCGGCTTCATCACTGTCAGCAATATCGAGAGCCGCGATCCTGCCAAGGTTCGCGAGGGCAATGAGCGCGTCGTGCGGCCGCGCCTCAGCGACGCCGCGTTCTTTTGGGAACAAGACCGCAAGCTTCCCTTGCGCGCGCATGCAGCGAAACTCTCAGGCGTGATCTTTCAAGCGAAGCTTGGCAGCTACGCCGATAAAACGGCTCGCGTTACGGCACTCTCCGAACTCATTGGCAAGCGTATCGGCGCGGACAACCTCCACGTCAAACAAGCGGCTGAACTGTCGAAAGCCGACTTGATGACGGCCATGGTAGGCGAGTTTCCGGAATTGCAGGGCACCATGGGCCGTTATTACGCCGAGGCAGAAGACCTGCCGCGCGCAGTGGCACAGGCGATCGAGGAACATTATCGGCCGCGCTACGCCGGCGATGCCTTGCCCGATACCCCGGTTGCGCAAGCGGTCGCCTTGGCAGATAAGATCGATTCGTTGGTTGGAATCTTCGCCATCGAGCAACGGCCGACGGGCGCCAAGGATCCATTCGCGTTGCGCCGCGCCGCCTTGGGGGTATTGCGCATCATGCTCGAGTGCGGTCTGGATCTCGATCTGCTCGAACTGCTGAGCGCCTCGGCGACCGCGCAACCGGTCAAGCGCGCCACCGTGGTCGAGGAAGTCTACGAATTCATCGCGGATCGGCTCCGCGGCCTAATGCTCGAGCAGCCGGGAACGAGCCCGGAAATGCTCGACGCAGTGCTCGCCAATCGCCCGTCTTCGCCGCTCGACGCAGTCACGCGTCTGGGCGCTCTGAGAGAATTTTTACGCATGCCGGATGCTGCGGTGCTCGCGGCGATCAACAAGCGCATCGCGAACATCTTAAAAAAGACGCAGCTGCGCGCCGATTTGAGCGTCGACTCGCAAGCTCTGACTGAGGATGCCGAGATTGCTTTGCACCGCGCACTCGAGGAGCTTCGAGGGCCGGTGCTCTCTGCGACCAATCAACGCCGTTACGCCGACAGCCTGCGCGCGCTGCTGGGCCTGCAAGGACCAGTGAACGATTTTTTCGACCGGGTCATGGTAATGGACGAAAATATTGCCCTGCGCAATAACCGCCTCGCTTTGCTGCGCGACGCGCAGCTCTTGTTGGGCGGTGTGGCGGATCTGTCGCGCTTGCCCGGCTGATCGTTAAGCACATGCAGCTGGTCAAGTCGTTTTTCTTCACCGCTTACATGATGGTGTCGGCGCTGCTGTTCGGCGGGGTCATGACGTTGCTGTTCTGGGCACCCTACCGCACGCAATTTGCGATTGCCCGGACGTGGGCACGTATTGTGTTTTGGGTGCTGGAAAAGGTGTGCGGCCTGTCCTTTACGGTGCAAGGCCGCGAGCGAATACCTGCCGGCAATCACATCATCATGATCAATCACACCTCGGCCTGGGAAACCATTGCGCAATTTTTGATTTTTCCGCCGCAGGTTTGGGTGCTCAAGCGGGAACTGCTGTGGATACCCCTGATTGGCTGGGGGTTGAAGCTGCTGCGGCCCATCTCCATCAACCGCGGCGCCGGGCATCGATCGGTCAATCAAGTCATCGAGCAGGGCAAAGCACGCCTCGCGGACGGGCTTTGGGTGATCATTTTTCCGGAAGGCACCCGCGTCGTCGCGGGAGAGACGCGCAAGTACGGCGTGAGCGGCGCGCTCTTGGCTACCGCTACGAATAAGCTGGTGGTGCCCGTATCGCACAATGCGGCGGATTTCTGGGTGAGGCGCGGCGTCCTAAAAAAGGCCGGCACGATCCGCTTGATCATCGGCGCGCCCATTGAGGCGGCAGGCAAGAGTCCGCGCCAACTCAACGCCGAGGTGCGGCAAACTATCGAGGCGGGTCTCGAGCGCATTGCGAAAGAACCCGCGGCGGGATCGTCCAGTTTCGGTTGAAGCGTTGCGGTAATCTTTCGGCATGTTCATCGGACATTTCGCCGTCGGCTTCGCCGCCAAGCGCGTCGCGCCCCGCACCAACTTGGCGGTGCTGATTGCGGCGGCCCTGTTTCTGGATATTCTGTGGCCGATTTTCGTATTGTTGGGTTGGGAGAAGGTGCGGATCGATCCCGGCAACACGCGTTTTGTGCCACTCGCCTTTATCCATTACCCCTGGTCGCACAGCTTAGCGATGTCGATGCTGTGGGCGAGTGGGTTCGCCCTAGTTTATTACGCGTCGACGCGCTACCGGCCCGGAGCCCTGATGGTTTGGGGCGGCGTAGTGAGCCATTGGATCCTCGATTGGATCAGCCATGGGCCGGATATGCCGCTTTATCCAGGCGGCCCCCGCGTCGGTCTGGCGCTTTGGAATTCCATCCCCGGCACCATCGCCGTAGAGACACTCCTGCTTGCCGGCGGTGTGGGCCTTTATGTTGCGGTGACCCGCGGCCGTGACCGTGTCGGTCACTACGCGTTCTGGGCGTACGTGTTTTTCCTAGTCAGTGCCTACATTGTCGATGGCTTTAGCGCGCCTCCTTCCAGCGTGGATCAGCTCGTCGTGGTGGGGGTCATCGCATCCGCGGTACTGATTCTATGGGCGTGGTGGTTCGATCGCCATCGCGAACCCCGTCCGGTTCGATAATTGAGGGTTTTCATGCGAAACGTTCTGCTCGGCTGCATGGGTATCGCGGCAATGGGGGCCGCAAGCGGCGGCTTTGCGCACGCCGCTGCACACGCTCCCAAAACACACAGGCTAGAAGCCACGCCGGCCACCGTTGCCTACGGCTATTACTGGTCGGACGCACCGCCGGTGCTGCGCATCGACTCGGGCGACATCATCGATGTCGACACGCTGCTGACCAACACGCCGACAGGCCTTGCGCAAGCCGGGGTCCCAGAGCAGAGCATTCAGGGATCGCTCAAGGCCATTGAGTCCGAGGTGACGGGCGATCGCAAAGGTCCGGGCGGCCATATTCTCACCGGCCCGGTCTACGTTGAGGGGGCCGCGCGCGGCGACGTGCTGGAGGTCAGGATACTGTCCATCGATCTGCCGCTGGCTTACGGTTATAACGGCTGCAAGGGCTACCTACCGGAGAATTGCGAAAACGGCGCACCCTTGACGATCATTGCGCTGGACCGCCAGAAGATGACGGCGCAATTTCTTCCCGGGATCGTGATACCGCTTAAGCCCTTTTATGGCAGCGTGGGTGTTGCGCCGGCGCCCGAACTGGGTCGTGTCAGCAGCAATCCGCCAGGACGGCATGCCGGCAATTTGGACAACCGCGAACTGGTTGCAGGCAGCACGCTCTATATCCCTGTGTTTGCCGCCGGTGCGCTATTTGAAATCGGCGACGGGCATGCGGCGCAGGGCGATGGCGAGGTGGATCAAACCGCCATTGAAACTTCATTGCGCGGACGCCTACAGCTGATCGTGCGCAAGGACATGAAGCTTAAATGGCCGCGGGCTGAAACCGCCGGCGATTACATCAGCATGGCCACGGATCCGGATCTTGCGGTCGCGACCAAGGCGGCCATACAGGAGATGGTGGATTTCCTGGTCGCGGAAAAGAAGCTGACTCCCCACCAGGCTTATCAACTGGTGAGCATCGCAGGGAATGTGGCCGTGACACAGCTCGTGGACAAGCCCAACCTCGGTGTCCACGTCAAATTGCCGAAAAGCATCTTTGTCGGCAAATAGCCGCGGCGCTTTATCCGAACACCGCCACCATTTGGCGGCTGAGCGCGGCGGGCGCCCCGGTCGGGTCGAACAAGACACTGGACTCGCAAGCATAGCCCTGTCCGGCTGAATCGACCTCGGCATCGATCCGCCACCACGCTTCGGGTGCGAAAGAGTAATCGTGTTTCAGGAACTGCACCGTCCAGGTCAAGGAGCTCGAAGGCGCGGGCGTGCTCATCATTTGTAAAACCACGGACGGTATGCAGTCCACGAGCGCCACCACGTGGGATTCAGTGAGCGCGACGCCGTCCTTGTGTCGCACGAATGTGGTGCTTAAGGACAGGCGCGAGCCTGCGAACGGATGGCTGCCTGCGGCCCATCGTTGGCCAAAATGCTGCGCGAATGCCGGCTGCAAACCGGAAAAGGGCGGTTCCAAAAAATCCTCGCTGCGCACAGCGCTGGCCGCCGGCGGCGCAATGGCAATGGCCGCGCGGCGCGGCAAACCATAAACGCCGGTAAAAGTGGCAGCGATTTGCTCCTCACTCCACAACCGCGCACTGGCTATCGTGACGGCCTTTCCGGTGCGCAAAATTTCTGCCTGAATGCGCACGCTCCCAGCGAGCGCGGGACCCACAAAAATGGTTTCCAGACTTCGCAACTGCCGTTCGGCGGGCACCAGGCGGCGCATCGCCTCGTTGCCGAGCGCCGCGACCATGCCGCCAAAAGTTGCCCGCCCCTGGGACCAGTCCTCGCCGATGACGGCGGTCCAGTCTTTCTCGTTCGCGATGAGGGAGCTCAGTGTGTCGGAAAAGCGCATGCGCCCGATGTTAACGGATTGATTGCCCGATCCGACGATTAATCGGGCAGCGGAGCGGGACCTATGTAATTTGCGGACGGCCGTATGATCCGGTTGTCTTTGCGTTGTTCCACGATGTGCGCCGAGCGATCAAGAATGCGCGCGATCGCGAATGTCGCGGTAAGGAAATCTTTGGGCAGTCCCAGCGCCAGATAAACCACGCCCTCAAGTCCTTTTTTGACATCGAACACTGCGTTCATAGATGCCTCCGGAGAAGAACTTAACGCCGCGAGTGCCTGCAATGCAAGCTCGCGCAGCTGATGGAATTATCATGGCAGCGGATAACTTAAGTCTCGGTCGGCTATCCTTCAGCCATGCCGATTGAACGTAATGAGTTGCGCTGCTTCCATGCGGTCATCGAAGCCGGGGGCTGCAGTCGCGCCGCGGAGCGCCTCGATTTGTCGCAATCCGCGGTGAGCCAAACGATCGCGAATCTGGAGCATCGGCTGGGCACGACGTTGTTGCGCCGAGGCGACGTTGAACGAGGAACGCGAGACCCTCGCGGACATCAGCCAAATCAAATCCGGCGCGCTGTCGACCCTGTCCCTCGCCCTCTCTCCGGCCGCCAACTCGCGGCTCGGCGTTGCGTTGCTCAAGGAATTCTGCGAGCGCAATCCGCTGACGCGCCTCAAGGTGGTGGTCGCTCCGAGCCGCGAAATCGTGCACGGCGTCGCAGAGGGCCTATGGGAATTGGGCTTCGGGCCGTTTCACCACACCATGCCTGCGCATTTCGCCTTGCACCCCTGCTCCTCCGAAACCAGACGGCTGATGATTGCACGCGATCACGCAGCCTGCGCGGCGCTGGTCCGGGAACCGATGAGCAGCCTGCGCGGCTTGCCGCTGCTCACCTCGTTTCTCGACGATTCCGCCCAGCGGCCTACGGGCGAACGGCTGCGCGATGCATTTGGTTCGGTGTGGGAAGTCAGTCATATGGAATTGCGACTCGCGCTCGTTGCTGATGGCAAGGGCGTCACGTATGTATCGGATCTTGTGACGGCAGTGCCGCCGCGATTGGTGCCCATCGAGGGCCTGCCGTACTCCAGTATCGAGCGCCAGGTGGGAGCTTATGCCTTGAAGCATCAACCGATGTCGCAGGCCGGGACGCGTTTTCTGGCGTTGTGCCATGAAAATGGCCGAAGGACAGACAACCGGCCTCGTGAGCGAGCGTCGGCGGGCTTCGCTCAAGCGTGCGAGAATCATCACCCATTGCCTCCAAGGACGTTATGAATACCCAGGACCTTTTTTCGCTCAAAGGACGTGTTGCGCTCATCACGGGCGGTTCGCGCGGCATCGGCAAAATGATTGCAGAAGGCTTCATCGCGCAAGGCGCCAAAGTGTACATCTCCGCCCGCAAAGCCTTGGCGTGCAATCAAACCGCAAAGGAATTATCCAGCGACGGCGGCACCTGCATCTCCATTCCGATGAATGTGGCGAGCGTTGCCGGGGCCAAAGAACTCGCCGCCGCCGTCATGGCTCGCGAATCCAGAGTAGACATTCTCGTGAACAACGCGGGCGCCGCATGGGGCGCGGGGTTCGATGAATTTCCCGAGGAAGGCTGGGATAAAGTGCTCGATCTCAATGCCAAGACGCCATTCTTTTTGACCCAGGCCTTAGCGCCCGCCTTGCGCGAGGCGGCCAGTGCAGCGCGGCCCGCCAAAGTGATCAACATCGCCTCGATCGACGGCATTTATCTTACGCATCGCGAAACTTATTCATACGTGACCAGCAAAGCCGGGTTGATACAGCTGACCCGACTCATGGCTGCGCGCCTGGTCAAGGATCACATCCATGTGAGTGCGATAGCGCCGGGCGCGTTTAAGTCGGATATGAACAAGGAGGCACGTGATCACGCCGAGGAAGTCGCCCGGCACATACCGGCGCGGCGAGTGGGCAGCGATGAAGACATGGCGGGCGCTGCCATATTTTTGGCTTCGCGGGCGGGGGACTACGTGATCGGTTCCACGCTGACCGTGGACGGCGGCGTTGCTTTCGCCTCGCCGGCCATGCGCGATCTGCAGTTGGAATAAATCCTCTTGCGCAATCTTGCTAGCCCGGCGGCCTCATCCCGCGCTCGATATGTTTCGCCAATTCGTCTAAGTCGACCTCTTCTTCGATCGCTATTTCCAGCGAGTCATCCTTTGGTACGGGCACACTCTCGCGGCGTTGCATCGCCGCGGGCACAACGCGCTCTTCCGGCAGCGGTGCCGATAGCGTGGGTGATACCCAATCCTTCTTCTGCGCGATCCAGCGTTGGTAGCGGTCGAAATTCCACATGCCGGCCTCGCCGCCCGTTTGCAGGACATTGGCTATCTGGCTGAACTGGCCGCCGCGAATCGTTCCCTTGGAGGCGGCGCTCGGCAACAGAATTTCGCATACCGGCACTCGCATGCGGAATTCGCTCAAGAAATCCAGCCGTTGACAAACCAGGCCCACGAAGCAATCTGCCAGTTGCGCGCGAATACTGCCCTGGATTTCGGCCGCAAACGACATGCACAGGCGCGTTAAGGCCTCGGCGCAAGTGGCCGAGTGCATGGTCGCAATCACCAAGTGACCGGTCTCGGCCGCGTTGAGGGTGAGCCGCATCACTTCGGGGGTTCTCATTTCCCCAACGATCAGAACGTCCGGATTTTCGCGCAGAGCATCGATCAGGGCCTGCTCGTAGCTCGGGGAGTGCGTTGGGACCTCCCTTTGCCGTATGAAGGATCGTCGGTTGGTATAGAGATATTCGATGGGGCTTTCGATCGCAATGATGTTGCGCGCGCTCGCGGCATTGATTTCCTCCACGAGTGCTGCGAGCGTCGTGGATTTGCCGCTCCCGGTCGGCCCGGACAATACGATTAGACCCGTCGTTGCCTCGGTGAGTTTCTTCAGGTCGGGATGCAAGTTGCAGGCGCGAAGATTATTTTGAAACGGACTTAAAAGACGTACCGCGATGGCGACGCCGCGCACGGTCTGAAAAATATTGATGCGGCATCTAACGCCCGCTAAGGTTCGCGAAAGATCGGCGGAGCCTCGCGTCAGAAAATGACCCCAGCTGTCGTTGCCCAGCAATTGGCGCGCGGCCTCCAGCAAGTGCGGTCCGGCCACCGGCGGACCGATCGCCGACAGGTGTCCTCTGACACGGGCGAACGGCGCCGCGTCCGCTTCCATATGCAGATCGCTCGCGCCAAGTTCGCGGCCCTTTTTAATCCACTCTTGAATAGACATGGGCTTTAAGACACCGAAGTAGGCCCGCCGGTTCATGCGCCCAGCCAATTCGCCCAACCGCGGCCTTGCGTAGCAGATAATCTAAGCGCTTGTGAGTCGCGAGGCAGCGACGCCGGACATTGTGAGGGTATATGTCGAAGCTTTTGCTGGTATTCGCGCTGTCGTCCTGTGCGGTTTGCGCTCAGGTGCCACAGCGCACGGGGTCGGTCCACACCGCCGAGGTGGATCTGGGCTATGAGGTCCTCGGCACGAGCGGCGGGGGAACTCCCTTGATTGCGGTCAATGGCGGCCCGGGCTTATCTCACGCCTACATGATGCAAAACGACCTATGGCAGCGCGTTGCAATGGCTCGACTGGTGGTGCTGTACGACCAACGCGGCACCGGCCAGTCCAAGCATATGCAAGCCGATGCCCCGCAAAACATGGAGGCGCAAATTGCTGACTTAGAGGCCGTCCGCAATGCCCTTTCGCTCGACCGAGTCGCGCTCTTGGGCGACTCCTACGGCGGCATGGTCGCGATGGCCTACGCCTCGGCGCACCCCGAGCATGTCGAGCGGCTGATCCTGTCCGACTCCAGCGCCCCGTCCTGGAACAGTCTGGTGCATTTGCTGCCGCAGGTGTTCCCCGACCGCGAAGAGCAAGGCAAGCGGGACGGCAAGGCTTTGTCGGCCGATAAGGAAGCCGCCGCTCAGGCGGGCTTGGTCAACCACATGCGCATGATGTTCTATTCACCCGATCTGCGCGAAGCGTACCTCTCCCATATGGGCGATCTCGGTTTCGTGCCTGCCGTCGGAGCAGCGGTACAACTCGCGACCAAGGATCTCGATCTCACCCCGAAGCTCGCAGGATTTCGCTTTCCCACGCTGGTCATTAACGGCCGCTACGACATGAACGTCGCCCCACTCACCGCATGGCGGATAGCGCACGCCATACCTGGCTCACAAATCGTCTTTTTCGAGAAAAGTGGTCATCTTCCTGCTTACGAAGAGCCCGACAAGTATTTGCAAATTCTCAGCACCTTTCTTGCGCCAGAGGGGGCAAAGCCGCCGCACAAGGTAGCGAAGCGGGGGGAGAAATGAAGCCTCTATGATGGACTTGGATTTCTGTGATGATGATTTTGCCCCTTAGCCCTTTTAAGCGCAGATGCCACCGGTACTTGCCAGAGCCGCTCCCGAGGGCAACCATCGCAACTACGATCTTGTGCCTGCTATCACGCATACTGAACGATTGAGAGCAGGTTCCCGTCCAGATCTCTGAACAACCTTTGCACCATCAGGTGCCCTCAGTATTCCAACTGAATCTTGAGGCAGGCCCGCAACGCGCTCCAGGCTGACACCCCGTTTGGTCAGCGTGGCCAGCGTTGCTGCGATGTCCACAACGGAGAATCCCACCCCGGTGTTTCGAAATCGGCGTGCTGAATACACCAGATGCGCACGCATTTCCTCCTTTTAGAACGCCACGTTGCGGCTCGCGATTATCAGATATCCAAGTTCGATACATTCAACGCGTTCTTCTCGATGAATTCGCGCCGCGGCTCCACGGCATCGCCCATCAGAGTCGTGAATATATCGTCCGCAGCGACGGCGTCCTCGATGCGCACCTGCAGGATGCGGCGCGTTTCCGGATTTATGGTCGTGTCCCACAGCTGACTGGCGTTCATTTCGCCTAAACCTTTGTAGCGCTGAATGGTCTGGCCCTTCTTGGCTTGGTCAAAAAGCCAATTCATCGCGCTCTTGAAGCTAGCGACCTCGAGCTTGTCGTCGCCTCTTTGTACAAACCCGCCCGGGCCGATCAGGTCGTTCAAGGTCTCCGCGAGTTCTGCGATACGTAGATATTCCGCGGAGTCGAAGAATTCTCGCGGCACATGTTTTTCAGAGGTCAAGCCGTGCTCGAAGCGCCGCAAATTGATACGGGGAGCGCCCCCGGCAAGAGCTTCCACACCGACGCGGTAACGACGTGAAACATCGTCGAGAGAATTCAAGCGTTGCTCGAGGTTGCGGCACCAATCTCGAAGCGCATCGATTCGATCAAATGCCTCGGTGGTCAGTTTGGGAACGTACAACAATTGTTCGAGGAAGCGCTCGTCATAGCGGCGGGCCCAGCGCGTAACAATGCTTTGTACTTCAACGTATTTGCGCGCCAATGACTCCAGACCCAGTCCGGAAAGCGGCGGCGCCTCGGCATTGACGTGCAGCGCAGCACCTTCAATCGCCGTATTGAGCAGCAACGCGTTTAATTCCAGATCATCCTTGACGTACTGTTCTTGCTTGCCCTTTTTCACCTTGTATAAAGGGGGTTGCGCAATGTAGATGTGGCCGCGCTCGATGAGGATTGGCATCTGCCGATAGAAAAAAGTCAGCAGCAAGGTGCGTATATGGCTGCCGTCCACGTCGGCGTCCGTCATGATCAAAATTGTGTGATACCGCAACTTGTCGACATTGAAGTCATCGCGTCCGATGCCGCAGCCGAGCGCAGTGATCAGCGTGCCGACTTCCGCGGACGCCAACATTTTGTCGAAGCGCGCCTTCTCAACGTTGAGAATCTTTCCCTTGAGCGGCAGGATGGCCTGCGTGCGCCGGTCGCGCCCTTGCTTGGCGGAGCCGCCTGCGGAATCACCTTCGACTAAAAACAGCTCCGAAAGCGCAGGATCTTTTTCCTGACAATCGGCAAGTTTGCCCGGCAGCCCCGCAATATCCAAGGCGCCTTTGCGCCGAGTCATTTCACGCGCCTTACGCGCAGCCTCGCGCGCATAAGCGGCCTCAAGAATTTTGTTGACGATGGCACGCGCTTCCTGGGGATGTTCCAGCAGGAATTCTTCCAGCCTTCCAGCCACTGCCGATTCCACCACGCCCTTCACCTCGGAGGACACCAACTTATCCTTGGTTTGCGAGGAAAATTTTGGATCCGGCAATTTCACCGACAATATCGCGGTCAGTCCTTCGCGCGAATCATCGCCCGTGGTCTGAATCTTTTCTTTTTTCGCCGCGAGCTCTTTCTCGATGTAATTATTCAACGTGCGGGTCAATGCCGCGCGGTAACCCGCAAGATGCGTTCCGCCATCTTTTTGCGGAATATTGTTCGTGTAGCAATACATGCTCTCTTGATACGAGTCATTCCACTGCATCGCAACTTCGACCTGGGTGTTGCCCTCGCGAGTCTGAAACCACAATACCGAATCATGCACCGGCGTTTTGCTGCGGTTGAGGTGCGTGACGAAAGCTTTGAGTCCCCCTTCGTGCTGAAACACTTCGGATTTTTCGTCGCGCTCATCGACCAGCTCGATGCGCACGCCGGAATTCAAAAAAGATAATTCACGCAGGCGTTTTGCCAGAGTGTCGTAGTTGAATGAGATGTGCGTGAATATCTGCGCGCTGGGTTTAAAACGGATGGTCGTGCCGTGATCCGCCGTGTCCCCAACAGCCGCGAGCGCGGCCTGCGGCTCGCCGAGCCGATATTCCTGGCGATGCAATTTGCCATCGCGCCGAATGAGCAGTTCCAAAACATCCGAGAGCGCATTGACGACGGACACGCCCACGCCGTGCAGACCGCCGGAAACCTTGTAGGAAGTGTCATCAAACTTTCCGCCGGCATGGAGTACCGTCATGATGACTTCCGCGGCGGAACGCCCTTCCTCGGCGTGAATATCCACCGGGATGCCGCGGCCGTTGTCCGATACCGTCACCGACTCGTCGGCGTGGATACTGACGGATATGCTATCGCAATGCCCGGCCAGCGCCTCATCGATGGCGTTATCCACAACCTCAAAAACCATGTGGTGAAGCCCGCTGCCGTCATCGGTGTCGCCGATATACATGCCGGGCCGCTTTCGGACCGCGTCCAGACCTTTTAAGACTTTGATTTTGCTCGAATCGTATACGTTGTCCTGGGCCATGCTCGATCCTGATTGATGACCGCGGATGTTAACATTTTCCGGTGCCAAAAACCAGTCGTTGCGACGCGGAAAACCTATTATAATCAAAGAGTTGTGGTACCAGGTTAAAGACTCGCCTGGCTATGCAGGCCAGTGTTCGCATTTCACCGCACAAGAGATCGGTTAGGACATCGTTTTTGAGTGCAAACTCGGTCCCACTTCCGCTAACGACGTGGTTTTTGGCTGACCGGGCCTCTTGGCTCACCCAGCGCAATCCAACGCCCGGTTGCTCCGTTTAAGTGACGCCTGAGTCTATGCGTATCGGTGGCTATTTCAGTCGCCCGCCTCCGCCGGGGTATTGGCTCATAGTTAGGGTGGGGCCCGTCCCGCGCCACCCGGAGCGGGACGGCGACGTGCACTCTTGGTCCGCATCTAAGACGCAGCTTTTAAGACGCCTCGCGGCGACCGGCTCGACGCCATGACACAGATGCTGCAGGGCTTGGGACAATGATCGACCCGACGCTTAAGTTCCACGTGAAACATCGGCGGGCTCGATGGACCCCGCCGCCACCGTATAGCACCGCCCTGGCTGCCCGAATGCAGCGAACTCGCCGTGCAACGTCGTGACGATCAATTGAACCGCGTCAGAGGACACCTCGTGAATCAGTCCCGCCAAGCGATCGTCGTCCAGCTCAGCAGCGGGGTCATCCAAAAGCAGGCTAGGCTGAACGGCGGAGTCGTCGGGGAAAAGCCTTATTTGAGCGATGAGCAAAGCGGCCGCCAGCAGCTTTTGCTGTCCGCGCGAGACGCGGTCCTTTACCGCCGCTCCATCCAAGCGTATCGCCAACTCAGCCCGATGAGGTCCGATTTGCGTCGCGCCCGCTTCCACATCATGATTCCAACTCTGGTTCAAAGCCTCAGGCAGGGTGAGCTCTTTGGACCACCCTGCTCGATAGCTCAGAGCCAATTCCATCCCGAGCAACTTCTCGCCGATCAGCTTGGCCGACGGGCTGAGAGCAGACACATAACGGGCTCGCGCATCCGAGAGCAGCTCGCCCGACCGCACGAGATCGGTGTCCCATACCGATACAACCGAGCGCGGTTGGCGCTTCTTGAGGGCTGCATTACGCTGCCTGAGAGCCTGCTGATAGCGGCGCCAATGACCCACGAAGGATTGCTCCACGTGGAACGTACCCCAATCCAAGAATCGCCGGCGCCGGGCCGGCCCCTCTTCGATTAGGTGATGCACTTCGGGATCGATAATTTGCACCGGTAGCTGCAGCGCCAGTTCAGCGAGCGACGGGGGCGTATCGCCGTCGATGCGCGCGCGGATTCCCGCCCTAGAACCTTCCACGCCTACGTTGACTCGACGATGAGCCGTGTCCACCTCGCCGAACACCACGAAACGCTCCTTGCCATGGCGAATGAGGTGCTCTAGACGGCGTGTGCGGAAAGAGCGGCCGCGGCCTAGCACATAAATCGCTTCCAGGAGGCTGGTTTTGCCAGACGCATTGGGGCCGCTTATCAGCGTGAAGCGTCGATCGAGGTCGATCTGGGCCGATTGCAAGCAGCGGAAATCCGTTACTTGCAATCGGCTCAAACTCATGGCTATAGCCTCATTGGCATCACGACATAACGCGCGTTGGCATTGCCCGGAGATCGAATCAGGCAGCTGCTATTGCTGTCGGTCAGTCCCAGTTCAACGTCCTGACCATCGATGGCGGCGAGTGCGTCGAGGAGATAATTCACGTTGAAGCCGACTTCCAAATCGTTGCCTTCATAGCCGACTTCAATTTCCTCCTCTGCCTCCTCCTGCTCGGGGTTATGCGCTTGGACCGTCAGCATATTTTTCTTAACGGTAACGCGAATACCTCGGTACTTCTCATTGGACAAAATGGCGGTGCGTTGCAACGCCTGCCGCAACACATCCCGATCTGCCCTGATGGCAGAAGCAGGCGCCGCCGGTATCACCCTTGAATATTCAGGGAATCGACCGTCAATCAGCTTCGAAGTGAAGCGAATATCGCCTATCTGGGCTCTAACGTGATTGGTGCCGATCGCCACGTCAGCGATTCCCTCCGCCGTCAAAACTCGTTGCAATTCCAGAACGCCTTTGCGCGGCACAATGACCTGCTGCGAGTTTTTTGCCCTCACTTCCAAGGCCGTCTCGCACAGCGCCAACCGATGACCATCGGTGGCCACTGCGCGTAACAGTTGCCCATCGATTTCCAACAGCATTCCATTTAGGTAGTACCGGACATCTTGCTGCGCCATGGAAAAATGGGTTTTCTCCAGCAATCGCAGCAATTCTTTACGCGGCAGTTGCACCGTCTGCTGGGCATTGATGTCATCGATCACCGGAAAATCTGCGGCGGGAAGCGTCGACAGGCTGAAGCGGCTGCGACCGGCCTTGATGACGATTTTCTCGCCTTCCATGCTCAAGGACACCGTGACCTTGTCGGGCAGGGCCCGCAAGATGTCCAAAAATTTGCGCCCCGGCACCGTGATATCACCGGCGTCTTGCACCGCTACTTCGGTAGCCGCGACCAGCTCGACTTCCAAGTCCGTTGCGGTGATGGACAACTGGCCTTCGCGAACACCCAGCAGCACGTTAGCCAAGACCGGCATGGTTTGGCGTCGTTCCACCACGCCGATGACTGCCTGCAAGGGGGTCAATAATTTCTCACGCTCTACCGTCAATTTCATGGGCTCACCGTCTTTGCATTCTTAGATTTAGATTCTTAAAGAGATTATTACTATGATTATTGAGCAACAAGATTCCAGTGGATAAGGCAAAAATACTCATATTTATCAATAGATTACGACTTCACGAGCACACCTCAACACTTGTCCACAGCCTCATCGCAACCTGTCTTGCGCCTGTGGATATCTTTATCCACAGGTCCATCCACAGCTTGTCCTACCCTATCCGGCCAGGGTTCTCAACAGGTTCATATAGTCCTCCCCGATGCGCCGTTCCGTCTCGCGCAGCTCCTTCACCCGTCTACACGCATGCAGCACCGTGGTGTGGTCTCGGCCGCCGAACGCATCGCCAATCTCCGGCAGACTGTGGTTGGTCAATTCCTTCGCCAATGCCATTGCCACCTGGCGTGGCCGCGCGATCGAGCGGCTACGCCGCTTCGAGAGCAAATCAGCAATGCGAATTTTGTAATACTCGGCCACGGTCTTTTGAATATTTTCGACCGTGACCAATTTTTCCTGCAACGCTAACAGGTCGCGCAACGCCTCCTTGGCGAACTCGAGGGTAATCGGGCGGCCGGTAAAATTGGATGTCGCGACGACGCGCCGCAGCGCGCCCTCCAATTCCCGCACGTTCGAACGGATGCGCTTGGCGATGAAAAAGGCCACTTCCTCCGGCAGATCGACTCGCGTCATCGCGGCTTTGCTCATCAGAATCGCGACACAGGTTTCCAGTTCCGGCGGCTCGATGGCTACAGTAAGCCCCCAGCCGAATCGCGACTTCAACCGTTCCTCGAGCCCGTCGACCTCCTTCGGATATCGATCGCAGGTCAATATCACCTGCTGTTGACTCTCGAGCAACGCGTTGAACGTATGGAAGAATTCTTCCTGCGAGCGGTCCTTTCCCGCAAAAAACTGGATATCGTCGATCATGAGGCAGTCGAGGGTGCGATAGGCGGTTTTAAAATCATTGATGGTGTTGTGCTGCAAGGCCTTCACCATGTCGCCGACGAACCTTTCGCTGTGCACATAGGCCAGTCGCGCTTCCGAATTTCGCTCCTTGAGCTTGTTGGCCACCGCGTGCATTAAATGCGTTTTACCCAGGCCGACGCCGCCGTATATGAACAGCGGGTTGTAGGCCCTACCCGGGTTGCCGGCGACCTGGATGGCCGCTGCTTTGGCGAGCTGGTTGCTCTTGCCTTCGACGAAACCATCGAAAGTAAATTCAGCGTTGATCCGGCTGCCGAGCACCGTGGGTGCGAGCTTGCGAACCCTTGCCGCGGCCTCCTCCCTGGCGCCGGGCGGCGCGGCGATCATCACGCCGGCTCTGGTGCCCACATCGAGCGCCAATTCCGGGGCCATATCATCGGCAAACGCCAGAATGAGTTCCTTGATCCGCGGCAATAGATTTTGACCGAGCCATTCGACCACATAGCGATTCGGCGCCAGCAATTTCAGCTCGCCCTCGCGCTCTACCGCTTGCAGGGGCCGCACCCAGGTGTTGAACTGCTGTTCCGGGAGCTCTCCCTCGAGGACTCGAAGACAGCGGTTCCACAGCGACTCCGGCAAGAGCGCTCTCCTTGGGGTTTGAGGGTAATGGGGCAAATGAACGAAAGGGCACGGAGTCTAGCTCCAACTCGAAGGGGCGTCTATTGACACATCCATGCCCGCTCAGTACCCTTGCCGCCTTTCTTAAATCAGCCAGACCGTTGATTTAACCCGTAGTTTTCGTCCGAGTCGTGCTATGAAACGTACCTTTAACCCCAGCAATCTTCATCGTGCCCGTACCCACGGTTTCCGCGCACGCATGGCCACCAAGAGTGGACGTCGATTGCTGGCGCGCCGGCGCGCCAAAGGCCGTAAGCGCCTCTGTCCCTAACGCGACAGGTTTTCTAGATCCGTAAACTGAAGTTCGAGCCGCGCAAGCGTTTGCATCAGCCGGCCGAATTTCGCGATGTAAAGCGGCGCGGCAAAAAATTTGCGGATGCATTTTTTAGCTTATCCGTTCTGGCCAATCATGAAACTTATCCGCGGCTGGGCTTGAGCATCGCGACACGCACCTTCGGCACCGCGGTGGCACGCAACCGCATTAAACGTCTCGCGCGCGAGTCGTTTCGTTTGAACCAATATGCATTGCCGCCGGTCGATGTCACCGTCTCCGCACGTGAAGCGGCGCGATCGGCAAAGCCCGCGGACCTTCGCGCGAGCCTCGATGCGCATTGGAAATCGATACTTAAGCAATGTTGAAACCTCGTCAATTTTTTCTCTGGAGCATCCGCGGCTACCAGCTGGCGTTGAGCCCCATGTTGGGGGCGCACTGCCGCTTTTATCCCAGTTGCTCCTGCTTCGCGCACACGGCCATCGAACGCTTCGGCATCGCGCGCGGCATTTGGCTGGGCTGCCGGCGCCTGCTCCGTTGTCATCCGTTCACCGAGGGCGGCTACGATCCCGTGCCGGACAAGAGACTGACAAATGCCTAATATCCGCCTGATGCTCTGGGGCGTGTTCGCCGCCCTGTTGTTTTTGAACTACCAGACGTGGATGCATGACTATGCGCCAGCGGTGAGTGCGGTCTCGCAATCAGCCGCTGGATCCGCGGCGGCTCCGACGAGCCGCTTAGGCGAGTCCGTTCCGCAGGCGACCCCATCCGCCCCGGGCGCCGCGCAATCCGCCAACGGTTCACTCTCGTCCGCCGCGTCGCCGCCCGCACCTGGCGTGGCTGCCTCCCCGTCACCCGACAGCACTGCGCGTATGCCGCTGCACGTGACCACCGATGTGTTGGATTTGGATATCAATTTGAAGGGCGGCGAGTTGGATCGCGCCGACCTGCTGCAGTATCCGCTTCGTAAGGACACGCCGAATATCCCTGTCAGGCTGTTGAGCTATGAACCGCCGGCCACACGTCATCTCGTGCAAAGCGGACTCACCGGCGCCGCGGGTGAGTCCGCGCCGACCCACTTAGCAGAGTGGACCGCGCAGCAGAACACCTATGCTCTGGCCGCGGGTGCCGACGAGTTGCGAGTACCGCTGCGCTGGAGCGACGGGCAGGGTCTCACCGTCACCAAGACCTTCGTCTTCAAGCGCGGCCAGTACGCGATCTCACTGGAGTACGATGCGAAAAACGACAGCGCCTCGCCACGAACCTTGGCCGCGTACTCGCAGATCTTGCGTCATTGGGAACACGCCTCGCGTTCCTACTTCGATGTCGAAACCTATTCCTTCAAAGGTCCGGCGGTGTACGACGCCCACAAGTTAAGAGACTTGAATGTGGAGAGCGACTCGGACGCCAAGTTCTCCGCCACCATCACGGGAGGCTGGGCCGCCTCGCTGCAGCACCAGTTCGTCGTCGCCGTCGTGCCTGCCGCGGGGCAGCTGTACCGCTATCAGTTGCAGGTGCTCAACAGCGAATACCTGCTGCAGGGGACCGGGCCCCAAACAGTAGTGCCCGCGGGTGCCAGCGCCCAGTTCCACGAGGAATTATTCGTCGGTCCCAAATTGCAATCGCAACTGGCCGGGCTCGACAGGAATCTCGAGCGCACGGTCGATTTCGGCGTTTTGACCGTGATTGCCCAGCCGTTGTTTACGGGGCTTAACTGGGTGCACAAAAGCGTCGGCAATTGGGGCTGGTCGATCATCATCGTCACCGCGCTCATCAAACTGCTGTTCTATCCTTTAAGCCAGGCGAGCGGCCGCTCTATGGCGAAAATGCGCGCGGTGGGCCCGCGCATGAAGCAGATCCAGGAAACCTTCAAGGAAGATCGGGAAAAATTGGGTCGCGCCATGATGGATCTGTACAAAAAAGAAAAGATCAATCCGCTGGCCGGGTGCCTGCCGATGATTATCCAAATCCCCGTTTTTATCTCGTTCTACCGAGTGCTGCTGGAAAGCGTGGAAATGCGCCAAGCGCCCTTTCTGCTGTGGATCAACGATCTGTCCTCGCGCGACCCCTATTTCATCCTGCCGCTGTTGATGGGCGGCGCGATGTTTGCGCAATTCAAATTAAATCCCGCGCCCCCCGATCCCATGCAGGCCAAGATCATGCAATTCATGCCTCTGATCATGACCGGGATGATGGCCTGGTTTCCTTCGGGTCTGGTGTTGTACTGGTTGACCAACACGGTGCTATCGATCGCCCAGCAATGGCGAGTGAACCAAGTGGTCGAAGCAGAGGCTGCCAAGCAGCGAAGCTAGTAGGGCACGCTCCTAGTGGTTTTACTCGATACCATCGCCGCCATCGCCAGCGCACCCGGGCGCGGGGCGGTCGGGGTGATACGAGCTTCCGGACCCAAGGTGCCGCACATCGCCGTCGCCATTCTCGCCTGCTTGCCGCCACCCCGGATGGCTCAGGTGGCCGATTTTCTAGGCGGCGACGGGGAGTCCATAGACCGGGGCCTGGCGTTGTACTTTCCCGCTCCCGCCTCCTATACCGGCGAGGACGTGCTGGAACTTCAAGCCCATGGCGGCCCGCTCATCTTAGACCTACTGCTAAAGCGTCTGCTGGAGCTGGGCTGCCGCATGGCAAAGGCCGGCGAGTTCAGCGAACGCGCTTTCCTCAATGGCAAAATCGATATCGCTCAAGCGGAGGCCATCGCTGATCTGATCGATGCCGGCAGCGCCGCCGCAGCGCGCGCCGCGGTGCGTTCCATGCAGGGAGAATTCTCCAGGCACATCGGCACGCTGCAAGCGCAAATCACCGAGTTGCGCACGCTGGTGGAAGCGGCCATAGATTTCCCCGACGAAGAAATCGATTTTCTCCCCGGCACGGCGTTGGGCGAGCGCGTGGCGAAACTTTTCATGGGCTTTGATGCCATTACGGATGCGGCGCGCCAGGGCGCGCTATTGCGCGAGGGATTGAACGTGGTCATCGCCGGCAAGCCGAATGCCGGAAAATCCAGCCTGCTGAACCGGCTGGTCGGCGAGGAGATCGCCATCGTAGCCGATCAACCCGGAACCACGCGAGATGTTCTGCGCCAGCAGGTACATGTGGATGGCTTGCCGCTGAACCTGATCGATACCGCGGGATTGCGAGCCGCGGACGATGCCGTGGAAGCTGAAGGTGTGCGGCGGGCGCGCAGCGAACTTCGCCAAGCCGACCGGGTGCTCTATGTCTTGGATGCCGCGGTAGACGCCCGCGGACCCTCGAATTGGCGCGCCGAGCTCGGTGACATGCCGCCCGGCGTGCCCATCACGCTGGTGTTCAACAAGATCGATTTGATTGCCGCCCCGGCGAGTCTCGATGAATCATGCGAACCGGCGCAGGTTTTCTTGAGTGCGAAAACAGGCGAGGGCTTGGGCCTATTGCGTTCTCATCTGAAGCGCGGCGCGGGCTATCGCAGCGGCGAGTCCGGCGCGTTGTCGGCGCGGCGCCGGCACCTCGATGCGCTGAACCGGGCGCGAGCGTGCATTGCGAGGGCCGCCGAGAATTGGAGGAGCACCCGCGCTGTCGAGTTTTTTGCCGAGGATCTACGCACCGCGCAGCTGGCATTGGGCGAGATCACCGGCGAGATGACCAGCGATGATCTGCTCGGAGAAATCTTCCGCAGTTTTTGTATCGGCAAATAATGTCGCCGAACGGCGACTGTCAAACGTGCTGCTTGGTGTCCAGATCCGCCATGCTTTCGACGTCAATGGCCCGCGCCACACGCACCAGCACGCCGAGCGCGGCGAATGCACCCAGGGTCAGAATGGCCGTCATGAGGGGGAAGCGCCAAAATAACCACAGCATTGTTGCTGCAGACACAGTCAATATTGCTAAAAAAGCAACGATTCCCATCCGTGCGGATGATGAGCCAGCCATGCCTATACTCCCGGACGCCGTAACGCAGTGGCAACAGTATACATAGGGTCTACTGGAACGCTATACAGCAAACCCTCCTTTTTTTCATGCCGGAGGTCACACTATCGAACATTGACGCGCTCTACCGTTGTTGAACGCTCACACAATAGCGTCTCATCCGAGCATGCTCTCGCGGCGCCAGTGCCGCGCGGTGAGAACGAATAGCACCAGCGCGAGCCCCAACGAGGCGGCGGCCGATACCAGAATATCCGCTAGCACTATCGGTTCGTCCTTGAGCACGCTGGTCATCAGCAAGTGCTGGCTCAACGAGGGTATGAACATCAGCGAGCTCTTGGTTTTCAGTGAATAGATGCTGGCAAAGGCGATCGGCAGCGTCGGCACCAGCAGTACCGTGGTCAGATAGGTCTGCGCCTCGCGGTAAGTTCGCGTGAACGAAGCCACCAGGGTCATGAGCGTGGCGCCTAACGGCACGAACGGCAAACAGATCGCAAAGAAAATCAGCGCAGTTTCAAAACCCAAATTCGCGCTCATGCCGACGCGTTCGAGCGGCACGAAGCGAAACACGCACACGAATGCGGTCAAGCTCAAAGCCAGCGAGATGCACATGTAGGCGCAGGTCGCGAGAATTTTGCCGCCCACCAGCGCGCTGCGCGACACGGGCAAGCTCAACAGCGCCTCCAGCGATCCGCGCTCACGCTCGCCCGCGGTCGAATCGATGGCCAAATACAGGCCGCCCATCAGCAGAGCGAACAGCACGAAGTAAGTCATGAAGCCGAGCACCACCACGGCGCGGCCCGTCGGTGTGGCGACGTCGACTTCATTGACGGTGAGCGGCAAGGACAGCAGCGGACTTACCCCGCGCATCTCGAGTCGCAACTGCGCGATGCTGCTGGCATACGCTCCGAGAATTCCTCGCGCCCGGTCCGCGAGCTTGCGCGTCTGCGAATCGGCGCTGTCGGCGAAAAGCAAAACCGGGGCTGGCTTTGCCGCCGAGAACAGTTGCGGATACTCCTCAGGCACCAGCAACACCACCTGCGCGGTACCGCCGCGAACCGCGGCGCGCGCCTCATTTTCCGATAATTCTTTTTCGGCGAGCTTGACGCCGCGTGCTTTGAGATATTGCGTAAGCCCTGAGGCGTGGCCGCTTCCCGAGATCGTCACCTTGAGCGGCACATCCGACTCGACCACGCTTTGCTCGAGCATGCGCGAGACCATGACGCCGAACAGGATGGGCCCGAACAAAGGGCCGAACAGCAATGCCGACAAGAGCGTGCGCCGATCGCGCAGGTTCTCGAGAAATTCTTTGCAAAAAACAACCAGCAGAGTACGCATTCAGGCGACGCCTTCCGTGTCCCCGAGCACCTGCAGAAACGCTTCTTCCAATGTCGCGGCGCCGCTGCGTTCGCGAATCGCCTGCACCGTGGCATCGGCCAAAACCCGGCCGCGGCCGATGATGACGACCCGATCGCACAGCGCCGCCACCTCCTGCATGACATGCGAGGAGAACAGCACGCAGCGTCCCTGGCCCTTCAATGCCAACAGCATCTCGCGCAAATTACGGATGGCCATGACGTCCAGCCCATTGGTGGGCTCATCGAGCACGATGTTTCCCGGGTCGTGCACCAGGGCGCGGGCCAGGGCCACCTTGATGCGCTGGCCTTGCGAGAAGCCCTTGGCGCGTCGTTCGATGAACTCATCCATCGCCAACGCACGCGACAGCTCTGCGGTACGGGCAGTGAGCCGCTGTGCGGTCATTCCATGCAGCGAGCCGAAATAGCGGATGTTCTCGCGCGCCGTAAGATTGTTATACAGCCCGGCCGCATGCGGCAGCACGCCCAAGTGAGCGCGGGCTTGGGAGGTCTCGCCGCGGATGTCGATACCATCGATGCAAGCCCTGCCCTTATCCGGGGCGAGCACGCCGTACAGCATACGCAGGCAGGTGGACTTTCCTGCGCCGTTGGCGCCCAACAGGCCGGTGATCTCGCCGTCGCGCGCAACGAACGACACATCCCTGGCCGCCTCGATGCTGCCGAAGCGCTTACTCAAAGACATCGCCTGGATCATGGTGCGGGCCCGGTCATGCTCAAGAAAAACGGCTCCGGCGTGTGACGCTCCAGGCAGCTCGCATCCAGTTGCTCCGGCACGGGGTTGTCGAGAAAGTCGGCCATCAATCGGGGTACGCAGCCGCTGCCCAGCTGACCGTGGCCTTCACCTTGCAATATCAGATGCCGGTGATGAGCTAGGCCCATCGCGGCGCGCTCGGCATCGGCCGGCGGCGTCACAGGGTCCGCTTCACCGGACAGCAACAAGGTGGGGACATCGCTGTGTAGGGGCGCGTGCAAGTCGGCATCTACCGGGCCTCGCGGCCATAGCTTGCAGATCTCGTGCAAAGAATCGATCAGATCCGTGCCTTGGTAGGTCTTGGCGAGTGCGGCGCGGTCGATTTTGGCGGCCGCAAAAAACGCCTCGTCCTCGCTGCAAATCACGCTGTACTGCATGCCGCTCGCCAGCTGGTCGCCGACCTGCCGCGCATTCATGATGGATTGGGAGGCGAGCGGCCGCAGCTTGCTGTTCGAGGCTTGATGTATCAGGGCCGGCAGCAACGAGGCTTGCATGGCGCTGTAGGAAAGAAAGCGCAACGCAGCGCCCAGAATTCTGTGATTGAACTCCAGATCGATCGGCAGGCCGCTGTTAGGATCATCGATGGTGACCATGACCCTTTGCGCACCAAATCGCGTGAGCAAGGAATCCAAGTCCTTTTGCAACTCCGGATACGTCGCGGCGCAGTCCGGCGCCTGACGGCAGCGCGCCATGATTAAACGCAGTGCATTCTCGCCGTCCTCGGGGGTCTCAAGGCCGATCAACTGTTCCGGATAAGTGACGCCGTCCAAGATAGCGGCGTGCACGCGTACCGGATAGCGGCGCATGTACAACTGCCCAACCCGCGTGCCGTAGGAAACGCCGTATAAATCGATCCGCTCGTACCCTAAAGCTGCGCGCGCTTGATCAAGGTCGCGCACTGCGATGCTGGTGGTATAGAAACGCACCTGCGGTCCGAGCTTCGCGATGCAATCGGCGGTTGCCTTGCGCAGCGCAGGCAGCGGATCCACCGGCTCCTGCCAGTCTTCCGGATAGTCGCAGGTTTGCGGGCTGGAACCGCCGGTGCCGCGCTGATCGAGCAGAACGATGGAATGGTTGCGGTTGACACGCGCGAAGGCGCCGCTGAAGGCCACGTACACTTGCCGTGCGCTCTGCCCAGGGCCGCCGGCCAGCACAAATAAGGGTGGCTCGCTGCTGCGTCGGTTCAGGGCCGGCACCACGGCCAAGTTCAAATCGATGGACCCGGTGCGCGGGTCGTCGCGATCCAGGGGTACACGCAATGTGCCGCAGCGAGCGGGAATGGAGGTCAGGCGCAGCGGATGTTCCAGCCGGCATTCCTTCAAAGGCAACGCGGGGGCCACCTGTGCTGCCACCGGCGCGGCCCACCACACGTACAAGCTAACCCACATCAGCGCCCAACTCTGCCGCATGCCTGCCTCCCTGCGTGCGATTGTAGGGGATTCGCTATCCACGATTGGCCACATCTTGGTAGATTTGCGGCCCAGTTGGACTTTCAGGTACGCCATGACCGTCATCCGCGAAGCCGATGTGATTACGAGCGTCGCCGACGCTCTGCAATATATTTCCTACTACCACACGCCGGATTTCATCCGCGCAATGGGGCGTGCGTACGAAATGGAACAAAGTCCCTCGGCCCGCGATGCCATCGCGCAGATTCTTACCAATTCGCGCATGTGCGCCGAGGGCCATCGGCCGATCTGCCAAGACACCGGAATCGTGGTGGTATTCGTCAAGGTGGGCATGGGGGTGTCCTGGGATGCCACCTCGGATCTCGAATGCATGATCAATGCGGGCGTGCGCCGCGCCTATCTCGACCCGCAAAACAAGCTGCGCGCTTCCATCGTTGCGGATCCCGCATTCAATCGCGGCAACACCCGCGATAACACACCGGCCGTCATCCACACCGAAATCGTCGCCGGTGATCGGGTTGAAATTACGCTGGCTGCGAAAGGCGGCGGATCGGAAAACAAGTCCATGTTCGCGATGTTGAATCCGTCGGATTCCGTCGCCGATTGGGTGCTCGATCGAGTGCCTGAGATGGGGGCAGGGTGGTGTCCGCCCGGAATGCTCGGCATTGGCATCGGGGGCAGCGCGGAGAAGGCCATGCTGCTGGCGAAGAAATCGCTCATGGAACCGATCGACATCGGCGAGCTGCTGGCGCGCGGGCCGAACACACCCTTGGAGAAATTGCGGCTGGAAATCTACCGGCGTGTGAACGAACTCGGTATCGGAGCCCAGGGCTTAGGCGGGCTCACCACCGTGCTCGATGTCAAGATTCTGGATTATCCCACTCATGCGGCATCACTGCCGGTCGCGGTGATTCCGAATTGCGCGGCGACACGGCACATTCACTTCACCTTGGACGGTACAGGTCCTGCCGTGCTGATACCGCCGGATTTAAATTCATGGCCGAAGGTACAGTGGCGCGCGGATGCCGCGGCGCGCCGCGTCTCGCTCGATGATTTGACCAAACAGCAAATCGCCGCCTGGAAACCCGGCGAGCGGTTGCTTTTGTCGGGGAAGCTTCTGACCGGTCGCGATGCCGCGCACAAGCGCATCTGCGCTTTGATCGAGGCCGGCAAGCCACTGCCCGAGGGCTTGGATTTCAACGGCCGCGTCATCTATTACGTCGGCCCTGTCGACCCGGTGGGCAGCGAAGTGGTAGGACCGGCAGGGCCGACCACGGCCAATCGCATGGATCGATTCACCGACACCATGCTGGGCAGGGCTGGACTATTGGCGATGATCGGAAAGGCCGAGCGCGGACCTGAAACGATCGCGTCGATCGCAAAGCACCGTTCCGCCTACCTGATTGCCGTGGGCGGAGCGGCGTTCCTGGTGTCAAATGCCATTCGCGCCAGCCGCGTCGTGGCGTTTGCGGAACTGGGCATGGAAGCGGTATACGAATTCGAGGTCAAGGACATGCCGGTTACGGTGGCCGTGAGCGCGGAGGGCGAATCGGTGCACGACCTAGGGCCCGCCAAATGGGCGGGCAAATTCTCCCGCATCCCCATCATTGTCGAATAGCCGTTTTTGCATCAACAGCGCCGCGCCGAAACGGGTATCGAAGCTGCCCACGATGGTGAAACCACAGGCAAGATAGAACTGCTTCGCGTGCGTGTTGCCAACGACATGCAAGGAACGCGAGCCTGCCGTTCGCGCAGCCTCTGAGCAGTGCTCGAGCAGGGCGCGTCCCACGCCGCGCCGTTGATGGACGGGATCGACGAACAGCGCGTCGAGGTCGGTGTCGCCATCATCGCGGGGCAAAATGGCGGTAAAGCCGACGATCTTGCCATCCTGCTCCAGCACGAACACGCCGCCGGCTCGGATCTGCTCCACCGGCATGTCGATGCTGTCGGGATGGCGCAGCAGCGCTTCGCGGTCCCCTTTGTTGCCGAGCGATGCGCGCAGCTGTAGCGCCTCCAAAGTTTTGCGTTCGGCAGCGAGTGCGCGGCGAATAGTCACCGGTGGACTATACCCGTTCGCCGCGGGCGTAAATCCCCTCAGAATTTTATTGAGCACCCGTAAGGCCTGGTTATCGCGCGAGGCGCTGCATGTCCTTGGACAACGGCCATCATCGCATCTTTGAGATACGGCTCTGCGCGTCCGATGTCCGATTCATCCGACGTCGCGACGCTGTCCATGCCGCCCATGTACTGAAGAACCCCGTTGGGATCGATGACGAACATGTGCGGCGTCGTCTTCGCCGCGTACACACGGGCGAGCGCACCCGCGGGGTCCAATAGCACCGCGCTCGGAACGGCCTTGCGCGACTGCGTCAGGGCGTCGGCGCCGGCACCGTTGAGGTAGCCCTGCTTGCCGGGCGCAGAGGAAATCACGGTGAGCCAGACGATGCCGTTCTCGCGCGCAAGCCTCTGCACACTTTGCATGTTGCCGCTGTTGTAGTGCTTGCGCGTGTAAGGGCAATCGGCATTGGTCCATTCCAACACCACGGTCTTGCCCCGGTAATCACCCAACCGAACCCGGTTGCTCTCGCTATCCAAGGCCATGAAGTCGGGAGCCGGTAAGCCGATCTGTACAGTGGTGCCTGCGGCGGAGTCGTATATGCCGATCAGACCCAACACGAGCGCAACGATGACGGCTGCGGCCATGATGCCCGTGCGCTCCTGCTCCGAAGCGCCGGGCGATCGGGGTGCACTTTTCGGTGAGGCGGTTGAGGCATTGCGGCTCATACGGCTCCGGGATTTTCTAGCCTGTTAGGACTTAGTGCCGAAGATGGGTGCAATGGTTCCCTGGTGATTTTTTGAGCATAGGATTAGAGTACGCGCCCCTGTCAAAAAACCAAGCAGATTCAGCCTGATGCGTTTTTCCCAGCAATACGAGGTCATCGTGATCGGCGGCGGCCATGCCGGCACCGAAGCCGCCCTTGCGGCCGCACGCATCGGGGCCCGTACGCTGCTGCTGACGCACAGTATCGAAACATTGGGGCAGATGAGCTGCAATCCCGCCATTGGCGGTATCGGCAAAGGTCACCTGGTCAAAGAAATCGACGCGCTTGGCGGTGCCATGGCGCGTGCGACCGACCAAGCGGGCATACAGTTCCGAACTTTGAACGCCAGCAAGGGACCCGCCGTGCGTGCGACCCGCGCGCAGGCGGACCGGCAATTGTACCGCCGCGCTATTCGCCGCATGCTCGAATCGCAGGATCATTTGACGCTCTTTCAGCAAGAGGCGGCTGATTTGGTGCTCGAGGGCGACCGGGTGGTGGGCGTCATCACCCAGAGCGGCATCGAATTTCGGTCCCGGGCCGTGGTGCTGACGGTGGGCACTTTTTTGGGCGGAAAAATTCACGTCGGGCTCCAGAGCCATCCCGGCGGCCGGGCGGGCGATGCGCCCTCCACGCGCCTCGCGGCGCGCCTCAGGGAATTGAAGTTGCGGGTGGGGCGCTTGAAAACGGGCACCCCCCCACGGATCGACGGGCGCAGCATCGATTTTTCCTTGCTGCGCGAGCAGCACAGCGATGAGCCGCGGCCGGTGTTTTCCTATCTCGGAACGCGCGCCATGCATCCGCGCCAGATGCCCTGCCATATCACCGCCACCAATCAGCGCACCCACGACATCATTCGTGCCGCGACCGCACGCTCGCCCTTGTTCACCGGTTTGATCGAGGGGGTGGGCCCACGCTACTGCCCCTCGGTTGAGGACAAGGTGGTGCGCTTCGCCGACAAGCAATCGCATCAAATCTTCGTCGAACCGGAAGGCTTGGACACGCACGAGATCTATCCGAACGGCATCTCCACCAGCTTGCCTTTCGATGTGCAGCAAGAATTCGTGCGCAGCATCGCCGGATTCGAGCAAGCGCACATTACGCGGCCGGGCTATGCCATCGAGTACGATTTTTTCGATCCGCGCGATTTGAAAACCAGCCTGGAAAGCAAGTTCCTGCTGGGTCTTTATTTCGCAGGCCAGATCAACGGAACCACCGGCTATGAGGAAGCGGCCGCTCAGGGTCTGATTGCCGGAACCAACGCCGCGCGGCAGGGGCGCGAGGCCTGGTGTCCGAAGCGCAGCGAAGCGTATATCGGCGTGCTGGTGGATGATTTGATCACGCGGGGTGTATCGGAGCCTTACCGCATGTTCACCAGCCGCGCCGAGTACCGCCTGTCCTTGCGCGAAGACAATGCGGATTTGCGTCTCACCGAACACGGACGCGCGTTGGGATTGGTGGATGATGAGCGGTGGGAGTTCTTTCAGCGCAAGCGCGCCCTGGTCGAGTCGGAGATCGACCGGCTGCGGCGTGCCGTGGTTCAGCCTGCCGAGGTCGATGCGGAATTGCTCGACAAGCTCAAGGCCCCGCTGCTGCGCGAGGCCCATGCCTTCGATTTGCTGCGCCGGCCCGAGCTCTCGTACGACGACCTAGGATGCGCGGCGCCCGGTCCGGCAGCCGACTGGCACGACGAGCGGGTGAGCGAGCAAGTAAAATTACAGGTTGAGGTGCAGGCGAAATACGCGGGTTATTTGAAACGCCAGAGCGATGAGATCGAGCGGCATTTGAAGCACGAGGAGCTACGGCTGCCCACTGACATCGATTACTCGCAGGTCTCGGGCCTGTCCAACGAAGCGCGCCAGCGCCTTTGCGATGTGCGGCCGGAAACTTTGGGCCAAGCCGCGCGCATTCCAGGCCTCACACCCGCCGCGGTGTCGCTGCTGCTGGTGCACTTGAAGAAACCCGATCGCGCAGCTTGAAGCCGGGGGCCTGTTTTTTAGTGCGCGGCCTGCCTAAAGTGGCATTTTGCCCGGCCACTCTTTAACATCAGCGCACTTCATTGATCTCAAAGGTTCGGAGAACTAGATGCTTTTTCGATTGAACCCTTTAGCCTGCCTAGGCGTGGCACTGACTTTAGGCCTGTCCATGGGCGCGCATGCCGCGGGTGACAGGGAGCTGGGAGAGAAAAAATTTTACACTTGCTACGGCTGCCATGGGGTAGTCGATTACAAGAATGCCTACCCCGACTACAGCGTGCCGAAACTGCGTCACCAAAATGCGGCGTATTTGATAACGGCATTGAAGGAATATCGAGAGAGCTCCAGACCGCACGCCACCATGCACGCGCAGGCGGCCTCCTTGTCGGATGAGGATATCGAAGACATCGCCGCCTACCTACAGGGCGCCGACTCGGTAAAACCCAGCGCAAGTACCGCGGCCAAGGCGCCGAAGCAGGTAGCTGCGTGCGGCGCATGCCACGGCGAGAATGGTCTTGGTGTCGAGGCGCCCCTGAATCCCAAGCCACCGGTGCTGGCGGGACAACATGAGGACTATCTTGAACAGGCTTTGACCGCGTACCGCAATGGCCGCCGCAAGAATGTCGTCATGAACGGCATGGCGCAGCTGTTGACCACCGAGGAGGACGTAAAAATTGCCGCCGCCTACTTCGCCAATCTCCCATCGCCGCTGACCACCGCGACCACCGACAGCAAATAACTTTACCGCGGGTCTCTACTGGCGCAGCGCCATCAGGAACTGCGCGAAGGTCTCGTAATAGGCATCGCGGTTCGACTTCTTGCGATACCCGTGGCCCTCGTCCGCCGCCAGCAAGTACCACACCTCGCGGCCCTTAGCGCGCAATCGGTAGACGATTTGCTCGGCTTCCGACACCGGGACTCGCGGATCATTTTTGCCATGCACGACCAGCAGCGGTCGGGTAATCCGATCGGCGTTGGTTAGTGGCGAGACGCGCCTCAAGAAAATGCGCATGTCCGGATCGCGCTCATCCCCATATTCGGCGCGCCGCTGGTTCTGTCGATAAGGGGCGGTGTTAGTGAGAAAACTCACAAAGTCGGCAATGCCGGACACGTCCACGCCGCCGCTCAGTCGATCGCCGTAATTGACCATTGTCGCCAGACTCAAATAGCCGCCGTACGAGCCGCCCGCAACCACCACATGCTTGGCGTCGAAACTGCCCTGCATTTCAATCCACACCAGCATGGCGCCTACGTCCTTCACGGCATCCTCGCGCAGCATGCCGTTGTCGAGTGCCATGTAGGTTTTGCCGTAGCCGGATGAGCCACGTACGTTGGGTGCGATCACCGCGAAGCCCAGCTCGTTGACCACAAACTGGATCCAAGGATCGAAGCCCGGACGGAACTGAGATTCGGGGCCGCCGTGCAAGGTAATGAGCACGGGGTGGGGACCGGGCTTAGTCGGTTCGTAGGTATACAACGGGATTTGGCGCGCCTTACCCTCGACTCGATCGAATGTCGGAAACGCTTTGAGTGTCGGCAGCACGAATTTGGACAGATCGATCGGTCCTGCCTCGCTGCGGGTCCAGGGTTGCAGCCGATTTTCGGCGATGTCCAATACATAAGCGTCCCGTGGCTGATTGGGCGCCGCAAATGCGAAAGCCAAGCGCTTGTCCTCGGCATCAAAGCTCAAGGAGCCGATGATTCCCGCGGCAGGAAGACGCGGCGGCGCGAGCTCTTGATGCGTGCGCAAATCAAGGAGATTGAGCTTGGTGGCGCCTGCTTCGTTGCTGACGAAGGCCAGGTAGTGCCCGTCGCGTGAAATGGCCAATTCCTCAACATCCCACGGAATGTGGCCGGAAATCACCGTCCTGTCGTTGTTGTAAAGGCCCACATAGCGCAGCCGTTCGGATTCCCCGTCTCGATCCGAGATCAGATACACGCCTTGACCGTCGCGTGAAAATTTTCCCGAAACGATGCCTGCTTTCGTAGGCGAGGGGTCCACCTCTCGCTTTAGCCCGGAATTCAGATCAACGACGTACAAGTAGCTCTCGGCGACGGAGATCTCTTTCAACACGAGCAGCTTGGAATCATCGGGCGACCAATCGAGCACCAACCATGCGGCCCCGCTCGAATCGGCGGTCAACGCGAGCCGCGGCAAGGCCCCGGATTCCGGATCGACGAGAGCGATGTCGTAGCTACGGCCGTCTCGAGCGGTGCTGAAGAAGGCGACTTCTCGGCCGCTGTTCGACCAAATCGGCGCGCCGTTCAAGGATTTGCCGTCCGTCAGCAGTTTCGCCGGCTCGCCAACGCGCTGATAGTAAAGCTGCGCCTTCTCGTTGCCGCCTTCGTCCGCAAGATACACGTAGGCGCTGCGAGCGGGATCCGGCGAAAACGCCGCTTGAGTGACCGGCTCGTGCAGAAACGTCAATTGACGGCGGGCGCCGTTTGCCTGGTCAACCAGGTGCAGCTGATCGACTTCGCCGAAGCGCGTGGCGATCAGCAGTTGTCCCTTGGGCGACCAACCGAGCGGCGTTGCCTGTCGCGCGTTGAGATAGCCCTGTAATTTTTCCGTCAGAATCGCAGATGGCTGCGGGATGTTGTCGAAAGTCAAATTGCCTCGTTCGGTGCGCGGGGCAGCGAGCAGCGGGCAATCGGCCAATGTGCACAAGAGCAGCAACAACGCTAAATAAATTCGGTTCAATTCGGTTCTCCAGATGTGGGAACGAGCCAGATGACAAGCGCAGCTCGCTGTGATGCGTTACCTGCTCAGAGGCCGGCGGCGCATGTAAAGATCTGCGCCGCATCCCGCACCAAGTTAATATTAGAACATGACAAGCGTCCCGCGAAGCCATCGGATTGGCGCCTGTCCGAACGGGGCTTTGCGCCGGGTGCCGGATCGCTGGGTCGAGGCGGTGGAAGCGCACCGATCGCTGTGAATAGCGGCTGGCAGCGCAGTGAAGTGTTCTCACACGGCGAGGATAATGCGATCGATGGCGGGCTTCGAGCATTTAATTGAATCGTACGACGTCGCGGATCTCCTCGACGACATTGCGAGCGCCGACCCGCCCGCTTATTTGCGTCGCTGTTTTGCTGAAGGCTGCTCCGCGCCTAAGCTGTCCTGGCCTCGTGTTCAGCAATTGGCTGTGTGCGGTATGGTGCTCGATGCCATCATCCACGATCGAGATTACGGATTCTTTGAACATGAGCTCGTTTCGGATTGGCGCATGCACTACGCCAAGGCTTGCTCTGGGCTGAGGCAAACGGCACTGCAGGCTTTGAGGCGCGTGCTCGCGGGAGCCGAGGCCGGGGCTGGCGAGGCCGCGGCTGAGTTGGAAACTCTCGTCAAACGGCTGTCTGAGGTCTGAATGAATGGTAGGCAGGTGCGGTCCCGACGGGTGGTGGCGGCGGGCGTTGCGCTGATGGCGGTGGCATGCGCAGCGCCTGCACCTAAACCGGCGCCGCCGACCGCACCTCTCCCGTTGGATGCTTCATACGATTGGCATGCGCTTCTCATCGCTCCTTTCGGCAGCTCCCTCAAAGAGTTTCCTTCGGCAATTCATGAGGTTTTTTTGTTTCGCGACCAGGCGCCCGGCCCACCCGTCCACGATGAACCGGAGTGCTACGCAGTCGAGAGGGAGGTGCCGCGATTCATGGCGCGTTCGCCAGCCGAGTACCTGGTGTGCTTCACGCACGATCGATTGTCGCGCATCGAAGCAACCGTGCAGCTGGCGCAGACGGAATCCGCGCAAATATTCGACGATGCCTGCGGCTTATGGACCAAGAGCGCGGCGGCGGGAGACCGCACCTGCAATGGCGCAGATGGCACCATTACCTTCGCCGCGCATCTTGAGAGCGACGCCGATGCGGCGGGTGCGCAGCTGGTCATTCAACTCGACTCCGAGCCCTTGGATCGGTAAATCCGTGCAAGAAGCTGAACGCGACCTACTGGTCTCAGGCTGCCGAGAACTTCGCATCGCGCTCGATGCCGCGCAGTGCAGTGCACTGCTGCGACTGGTGGATGAGCTCGAACAGGGCAACGCGCAATTCAATTTAACGGCGATCCGCGACCGCCCCGGCATGCTGCGCAAACATGTGCTCGACAGCTTGAGTGTGCAGCCCTACCTGCGCGGCGTGCGTTTTGCCGATGTCGGCACGGGCGCGGGTTTCCCCGGTTTGGCGCTGGCCATCGTCAACCCGAAATGCCGGGTGGTGCTCATCGAGGCTACCGGCAAGAAGGCTCGCTTTGTGCAACAGACAGCCGAGCGCATCGGCTGCCGCAATGTGTCTATCGTCAATTCTCGAGCGGAAACCTATAGGCCGTTCGAACTTTTCGATACAGTGGTGGCTCGAGCCCTATCCTCACTGGCCGACTTTGTGGCATATGCCGGCCATTTGTGCGCGCCGGAAGGTCGCTTGCTGGCGATGAAGGGAAAGAGGCCGGATGACGAGATTTCCGCACTGCCGAGATCGTTCCGCGTGCTAGCGGTTCATCGCCTGAAGGTCCCCGGTCTTGTCGAGGAGCGGCATCTGGTGGAGTTGGTGCCAAGCTCAAAAATCGAGCAAAACATGAAACGGGCCAAGACATGAAGCGGGTCATTGCGGTTGCCAACCAAAAGGGCGGCGTGGGAAAAACTACGACCGCGGTGAATCTGGCCGCCTCGCTGACCGCGACCAAGCGCAGGGTGCTGTTGGTCGATCTGGATCCTCAGGGCAATGCGACCATGGGTTGCGGCATCGACAAGCATGCCCAGGCGCGCACCAGCTGCGATGTTTTGCTCGGTGACTGCAGCGCGGTCGAGTCGTTGGTCGCCGTCGAATACGGCGGCTTCATGTTGATGCCCGCAAACCAAGATCTGACGGCCGCCGAAGTGCGATTGCTGACCATGGTGGTGGGGCGCGAGTTCAAGTTGCGTAATGCCTTGGCGCCGGTACGTCAGGATTTCGACGTGATTCTCATCGACTGTCCGCCCTCTCTGAATATGCTGACCTTGAATTCGCTGGTAGCCGCTGATTCGGTCATCGTACCGATGCAGTGCGAGTACTATGCGCTGGAAGGCTTGACTGCCTTGATGCAAACCATCGAGCAGATCAAGGACAGCATCAATCCTGACTTGGAGATCGAAGGGTTGCTGCGCACCATGTTCGACCCGCGCAACAACTTGTCGAACGAGGTATCCACGCAACTGATCGAGCATTTCGGCGACAAGGTTTTCCGCACGTTGATTCCGCGCAATGTGCGGCTGGCCGAGGCCCCAAGTTTCGGCAGGCCGGTGTTGTTTCACGACAAGGAATCGCGCGGCGCACTCGCCTATCTGGCCCTCGCCGGGGAAATGATTAGACGCGACGATCTTCAGGGCGCGCCCGATCTTGCCAGCGCGCCCGTATAATCGCGCAATTCTTTACGGGAAGTCGCTATGTCCGGCAAAAAGCCTTCTTTAGGTCGAGGACTGGCTGAACTCAGTCCGCTGCTCAAACAGCGCGCCGGTGTGCCGGAGGGTGAGAAGGCGCAGGTGCTCGTGGGCGATCGCCTGGCCTCGCTGCCCGTGGATTTATTGCAGCGGGGCAAGTATCAGCCGCGTGCCGACATGCGCACCGAGTCGCTGGGGGAGTTGGCCGATTCGATCAAATCCCGCGGATTGGTGCAGCCGATTTTGGTGCGTCCCTTGCCGAGGCCCAATCCGACCGAATCGCAGCGCTACGAAATCATCGCCGGCGAGCGCCGCTGGCGGGCTGCGCAGATGGCCGGACTGTCGGAAATCCCGGCGGTCATTCGCGATGTCCCGGATGAAGACGCCGTCGCCATGGCGCTCATCGAGAACATTCAGCGCGAGGACCTCAATCCTCTCGAAGAGGCCCGTGCGCTGTTGCGCCTCATCGAGGAATTCGGCTTGACGCATCAGGCGGCGGCCGAAGCAGTGGGGCGCTCGCGCGCAGCGGTGAGCAATCTGGTGCGGCTGATGGAATTGACCGACGAGGTCAAGGAAATGCTCGAGACCCGCCAAATTGAGATGGGACATGCGCGCGCACTGTTGGGCCTAACCGCGCGACGGCAGCAGATCGAAGTAGCCACTCTGGTGGCGAGGAAGTCCTTGTCAGTGCGCGACACGGAGGCTCTGGTGCGGCGCATCATGAGTCCACGAGCCTCCGAATCGAGCTCCGAAGCCAAGCCCATGGACCCGGACATACACAGGCTGAAAGGACACTTTGGCGCCTAACTTCTCCGCAATTTCCGTCTCCAGCCGGTGTATGTCCGGGTCCACAGGCTTGGATTCGGTGCTCGAATCGTGCGCGCGCGGATTCATGATGCGCCGCACCAGAGCCTCCGTGTCGCGCACAGACAAGGACTTCCTCGCCACCAGCGTCGCCACTTCGATCTGCTGCCGGCGCGTTGCCAGGCCCAGCAGTGCGCGCGCATGACCCATTTCGATTTGGCGGGCCTCGAGCATTTCCTTGACCTCTTCGGTCAATTCCATCAGCCGCACCAGGTTGCTCACG
>JANYAD010000100.1 GCA_025355165.1 Gammaproteobacteria bacterium
GCATCGCCTCCGTAAGCGCGCGCTTGGCGATCGCCACCGGCATCTCGCTCGCCGTTGAGGGCGCGAATCCGGCCCCCACCTGAACCGCCAGGGTCTGCAATTGAAGTATGGCCGCCGGGCGGTACACATCGGTGCTGACCATCAATACTTTCTTGTTTTGCTTCTCGATCAGCCAGCGCGCCAGCTTCCCAGCGCTGGTAGTTTTGCCGGCACCCTGCAGACCGGCCAGCATCACAACGACCGGCCGTTGCGCACGCAGATTGAGCCCCGTGCTGGCCTCACCCATCAGACGAGTCAGTTCCTCGTGCACGACCTTGATGAATGCCTGTCCGGGCGTGAGGCTTTTGGCCACTTCGACGCCAACCGCGCGTGCTTTCACGGCGTCGGTGAAACTCTTGACTACCGGGAGGGCCACATCCGCATCCAGCAGGGCAAGCCGGACCTCGCGAACCGTGTCGGAAATATTGTCGTCCGTGAGCCGGCCGCGGCCGGAGAGCGACTTGAGGGCCGAGGAAAGGCTGCTGGTTAAGCGGTCAAACATAGTGCGGCTATTATACTTGTGTCATTATCCGCACGTCATCCAAAGGAGCCTGTCTGAGTATTCCACGTGAGCCGCGTTGGCTGGGAGAGGGAACGGATGCAAGGCGTGCGGCGCGGTTCGTAGCTCGTTCTACGGACAAAACGCGCACCGCCGCAGGCGCCCCGCTCGGAGCCGATCCGAAGTACTCTGGCAGATTTCCTCTCATGCGGCATGGTGGCCTCCTCATCGGGTCCCTACCCGCCTTCGGTAGCGCCACGCGCATTACTCAAACGCGCTTTTAGGCCAGCCGTGATTCTAGCCCTCGCCATAATCCTGTTCCTGCTTTACACCGCCAGCGCCTGGGCGATGTTGCGCAGTGTAAAGAATCCGCGGCTCGAACCCCTTGCTTGGGTGCTTATTCTGAGCGCCATTATCGGCCATAGCGAAACCATCATGCTCATGATGCGATCCAGCGCGCGATTCTCCATCGGGCTACTGGAAGCCATGTCGCTGCTTGGCTGGACTCTGGCGGTGCTGGCCTGCTTAGTTTCGATCGACAAGCAGAATCGCGTGCTCGGTGCCATCCTCATGTTGAGCGCGGCAGTCGGGGCTGCGATGACGGGAGCCGGCCGCAGCTATGCCGAAGCCACCAGCGTGGGCTGGGAGCTGACGGCGCACATACTTTTGTCCCTGGGCGCGGCGGCCTTACTGTTCGCTGCGGCCGTCACGGCAACTCTGCTGGTGTTTCTCGATCGGCGCTTGCGCACACGGCGCCTTTCGAATCTGCCCAGCGCACTGCCCCCGCTCGATGCCTTGGAAAAGGTCATGTTCAGGTTGATCGCCGCGGGTTTCGGCCTGCTGACGCTTGCACTCCTGACCGGCTTTATTTTCGTCACCAATTTATTCACGCAAAATTTGGTGCAAAAGACGGTGTTGTCAATCATTGCGTGGCTGCTCTTCGGCGTGCTCCTGGTCGGGCGCCTGCGCTTCGGCTGGCGGGGCCGGTCCGCCGTTCGCTGGACTTTGTGGGGTTTTGGGATTTTGGCGGTCGCCTATTTCGGTGTTAAGTTCGTGCTCGAATATTTATTCGGGCGGCATTGGGGCTGACGCCCCCTGCGAATGGACCCCTCGCCGTCCTTAGGGCTCCTGTTCGCAGCACTGGCGGCGCTGCTCATCTTGGCCGCATTTTTTGCGGGCAGCGAAACTGCCTTGATGAGCTTGAACCGCTACCGCCTGAAGCACATGGCAGCCGCAGGCAACCGTGGAGCGCGGCTGGCGGAGGCGCTGCTGAGGCGTCCGGATCGCCTGATCGGCTTGATTCTGTTGCTCAGCACTTTGGTCAACGTCGCAGCGCCGATGCTGGTCGGATACATCGCCCTGCGTTTGGGCGGCGGCGAGTTTTTCGTGGCTTTTGGGGCTGCGATATTGGCATTCATGCTGCTGATTTTTTGCGAAGTCGCCCCTAAAACATACGGAGCGCTGCATCCGGCGCGCCTGGCACTGCCCGCCGCCTACATTTTTACCCCGCTGCTTTTTTTGCTGTATCCATTCGTGTGGTTCACCAACCTCTTGGCCAATGGCCTGCTGCGCCTATTCGGGGTATCCAGGGAGGTCGCGGCAAATTCCTTGAGCAGCGAGGAATTGCGCACCGTGGTGGCCGAGGCCGGTGCGATGATTCCGCGACGTCATCAACAAATGTTGGTCAGCATTTTGGATTTGGAAAACGCCTCGGTCGAGGACATCATGGTGCCGCGCAATGAGATCGTCGGCATCGATATCGACGATGATTGGGACCGGATTCTGGAGCAGCTGCGCCAAAGCCAGCATACCCGCCTCCCGGTTTATCAGGGCGAAATCGACCGCATCATTGGCCTGTTGCATATGAAGCAAGTCGTCCACGAGCTGGCGCGTGGACATCTGGATCGGGATACCCTGACCGCAGCGGCCCAAGCTCGCGAACCCTACTTTGTCCCGTCGGGAACCACGCTCAACACCCAGCTGCTGAATTTTCAGCGTAACAGGCGCCGGCTGGCATTCGTCGTCGATGAGTACGGCGATATCCAAGGCTTGGTGACGATCGAGGACATTCTCGAAGAAATCGTCGGTGAATTTACCTCTGATCCTGCCACCATGATGCACAAGGATGTGCATGTGGAGGCGGATGGCAGTTTTGTCGCTAGCGCCTCGGCGACGATTCGTGCGCTCAATCGATCGATGCGTTGGAACCTGCCGACCGACGGACCAAAAACGCTCAACGGCTTGATTGTGGAATTTTTGGAAACCATTCCCGAACCCGGCACCACGCTGAAGATGGCCGACTACATGCTCGAGGTCCTGCAGACCAGCGACAATGCCATCAAGACCGTCCGCATCCGCCCGCCGCTGGCTCCCTCTGCCTAACCCGGCGCGCGCTAAAAAATATCGAGCGCCTGGCTAAGCCGGATCACACCGCGAACGGTCATACCCTCGGGCGGCCGCTTCGGCACATTGGCCTCCGGCACCACTGCTGATTTGAATCCATGTTTGGCGGCCTCGCGTAATCTTTCCTCACCGAAGGGTACGGGCCTGATCTCACCGGCAAGCCCGAGCTCGCCGAATGCCACGAGCGAGTTTGAAATGGGCGAATCATTCAAGCTCGAGCGCGCCGCCATGACGATGGCCAGATCACCGGCGGTCTCGGCCAGACGCACACCGCCGACCACGTTGGCGAAGACATCCTGGCCTTGCAGCTGCAATCCCCCATGCCGATGCGCCACCGCCAACAGCATCGTCAAGCGGTTAGCGTCGATGCCGACCGCGACGCGGCGCGGATTTTGCCCAAGACTTAAATCGGCCAACACCTGTACCTCGATCAGCAGCGAGCGTGTTCCCTCCCGCATGACGGTAATGACGCTGCCGGGGACAGGCTCGACGTGGCGGGACAGGAAAATAGCCGACGGATTCGTGACCTCGCGCAGTCCCTGCTCCACCATCGCGAATACGCCAATTTCGTTCGCGGCGCCAAATCTATTTTTTACAGAACGCAGTACGCGGTAACGGCTGCCCGTATCGCTTTCGAAATACAGCACGGTGTCTACCATATGCTCGAGCACGCGCGGCCCTGCGATCTGTCCTTCTTTGGTGACATGACCCACCAGCAGCACCGCCGTACCGCTGGCCTTGGCAAAGCGAACCAGTTCCGCCGTGCATTCGCGCAACTGCGATACAGCTCCCGGCGCCGCTTCAACACGTTCGGAGTACATGGTCTGAATGGAATCCACGATCAGCACATGCGCACCCAGGCTCGATGCCGCGCCGACAATCTCCTCCACGCAGGTCTCGGCGAGCAGACGAGCCGTGGCGGCTTCCAGCCCAAGACGCCGACCCCGCAGCGCGACTTGCTTCAAAGACTCCTCCCCGGTCGCATACAAGACCGCACCCGACGCATTGAGGGCCGCTGCCGCCTGCAGCATCAGGGTGGATTTCCCGATGCCGGGATCCCCGCCAATCAAGCTCACCGAGCCTGGTACGAGGCCACCGCCCAACACTCGATCCAGCTCCGCTGAGCCGGTGGTCAGTCGCGCGGATTCCGCGACCGCCTCGGCGGCAAGCGATGTCGAGGCGTCGATTCGCTTAAGCTGGGCAGAGCTTTGCTGGCGCGGATTGGCCGCCGAAACTTCCGCCGCGAGCGTATTCCACTCGCCGCAGGCGGCACATTGACCCTGCCATTTTGGCGCATCAGCGCCGCAATTTTGGCAAATAAAAACCTGTTTCAACTTGGGCATGGGCGTACTTCGCACGGATTTGTGAATTTAGGGTTGCAGGTATTGCGGCCCGATCACCTATACTGACCGGCTTCTAAGCTCGGATTATGTCTATTGCATGAGCAAATTTGGACTGATCGCAGCGATTGCCGGCTTTGGGATCCTAGCAGCCGCCCTCGTGCTCGGGTTGCTGGCTGATTTGCATACCTGGACTTGGCTGTGGATGCCCGGTGCGGCGCTGCTGGCGGTCGGCGGTGCCGTTTATCTCTGGTCTCGGTCCAAGCCTGCGGCCGCCCTACCCATGCCGGCTTCCAAGACCACGGTGGGTTCTGACACCGCGCGACTACTCGATAACTTCGAGCAGCGCTTTGCGGAGCTCAAGGGCCGCAAACCAAACGGCACCGTGCTAGGGGACCTGTATACACTCGGGACCCAGTTGGAACACCGAGGACGTCTCTCGCAGGCCACGGCCGTTTACCGCCACTTGGCCCGCTTTGATGGCAGCTATAAAGATGTCACCGCGCGATTGCGGCGGCTCATGGACGTCGATCGCGCTCAACCCAAAGACGCGCCCGCAGCCACCCCGCCTTCCTTGGAAACCACGCCGGATATACGCGCCGTACCGCGCGAGCGTCCCGCGGTTGCAGCAGTGTCCGAGATGGACCGGTTGGGCCGCTACCAACTGGAGCGCGAGATCGGCCGCGGAGCGATGGGTATCGTCTATTTGGGGCGCGACACGGCCATCAATCGCATGGTTGCCATCAAGGCCATCCCGCTCGCAAGCGAGTTCAGCGACGCGGAACTGACTGAAGCACGAGCCCGATTTTTTCGGGAAGCAGAAACCGCGGGTCGACTGAATCATCCGAACATCGTGACCATTTACGATGTCGGCGAAGAGCGAGGGTTGGCCTATATCGCCATGGAATATCTCAAGGGCCGTCACTTAAGCGACTACACCAAGGCGCAGAATCTGCTCGAGCCGCGCAAGATATTGGACATCGCCGCGCGAACCGCCGGAGCACTGGGATTCGCTCATAAGCAGCAGGTCGTTCATCGCGATATCAAACCGGCGAACCTCATGTACGATACGGGCACCGATGTTCTGAAAATCACCGATTTTGGCATCGCGCGATTGAGCGATGCGGGAACTACGCGGACCGGCATCGTGCTTGGAACTCCGTCCTTCATGTCGCCCGAGCAGCTCGAAGGACGAACTGTGACAGGTCACTCGGACTTGTTTTCCCTGGGTGTTAGCCTATTTCAATTGTTAACCGGCCAGCTTCCGTTCACCGCTGATTCGATGACCGGCCTGATGCAACAGATCGCCGAAGCGCCCCACCCGCCGCTGCGAGCATTCCGACCGGATTTGCCCGCTTGCATCGGAAGCGTGGTCGATCGAGCACTGGCCAAGAATCCAGAAGCACGGTACGACTCGGGCGCTCAAATGGCTGCAGCTCTAGAGGACTGCAAGTCTCGGATCCCGAGCGGTTTACCATGAATGGATTGAATAGAATGATACATAAAGCGTCTAAAAATCCATGAGTTTGAAGGGGAAAATTGCCAGCGTTGCGCTTACGGACACCGGAAAAGTCCGAGAGCACAATGAGGACATGATCGGCAGCGAGGCGGACATCGGCCTGTTTGTGCTGGCCGATGGCATGGGCGGCTACAATGCGGGCGAAGTCGCGAGTGGTATCGCCGTCAAAACCATCATCAATCTGGTGCGGGATGCTTTCTTGCGGGAAGACTTGAGCGTACGCGACCAGGAGTCCGGCCTAACGCGCCCCAGCATCATTTTGCGTGATGCTATTCACAGGGCGAACAAGATCATTTATCACACCTCGAAGACCCAGCCGCAATGCGAAGGCATGGGAACGACGGTGGTAGCCTGCTTGTTCCATGACAACAAGGTATCGATCGCTCATGTGGGTGATTCACGCGCCTATCGGCTGCGGGACAACCGCTTCGAGCAGCTGACCTTGGATCATTCGCTGCTGCAGGAGCTCGTAGACCGAGGTTTTTACTCGCAACAGGAAGCACAGCGGGCCACCAATAAGAATTATGTTACACGTGCGCTCGGGGTGGAGCAGAATGTCGAGGTCGAGATCCACGAGCAGCCGGCGCAGAAAAGTGACTACTACGTACTGTGTTCCGACGGCCTTTCTGACATGATTGAAGATGAGGACATTCACTTAACAATCAGCACCTTTAGTGCTAATCTTGATACGGTTGCTAAGCAGCTGATTCAGCTGTCGAACGATAATGGCGGCCGGGATAATGTCTCTGTGATTATGGCGCACGTCGAGGAGCCGTTCCCGGCTCACCGGCGTATATTGGACAAAATCTTGGGATGGTTCGGCTAGCAAATTGGAGTCTTAATGGCACGCCTGATGCTCAGCTTGGACGGTAATGTCCTCGCGGAATACAACATGAATAAAGAGCGCTACACCATTGGGCGCCTTCCGGATAACGATATTCGTATCGACAACCCCGCGGTGAGCGGCCACCACTCGCTCATCATCAACATTTTGAATGACTCCTTTTTGGAGGACTTGAACAGCACCAACGGCACCTATGTCAACGGCAAGCTGATTAAGAAACATGCGATGCAACATGGCGACGTCATCACGGTCGGCCATCACCAATTGCGGTTCGTCGACAGCCAGGATGGTGAAGTCGAACAGGATGAATTCGAAAAAACCATGGTCATCACGCCCAGCTCGCAGGGTGAGGACCGTATCCGGCGCGTCAGCGCCGCGGTCGATCAGGCCGCAAAGGCGGTCGCTGCCAAGCGGCCGAGCGTGCCTGAAAATGCCACTGCTCTGCCCAAGGCCAAGCTGCAGGTATTGAGCGGCGCCTTTGCCGGCCGAGAGCTCGAGCTCACCAAGGCATTGACGACGCTGGGGCGTCCCGGTGTTCAGGTGGCGGCGATCACGCGCCGTGCCGAAGGCTATTTCATCGTGCACGTGGACAGTGGAAAAGAGAACGATTATCCGCAGGTCAATGGCGTACCGATCGGACCCCAGGCGCGGCGCCTGAACGACAACGATGTCGTGCAGCTGGCCGGCGTTAAGATGGGATTCTTCGAAAGCTAGGGCCGCGGGATTTTTCGGGACGGGCCCGCGCCTTAAGGCACAATTCCGAGCGCGGTGAATTGCTCGGCAATTTTTGGTTCGATCTTCTGCGCCTTGGCCATGTCGGCTTCGCCATCCGCGATGTTTTTCTTTCTGACCTCGGCGATGCCGCGGCCATAGAGGGATGCGGACAGTTGGGGATTCATTTTTAGAGCGGCGTCGTAGTCCTCAATCGCTTTATCGTAGTCCCCGAGCCGCAAGCGAACGAATGCTCGGCTATCGAGAAACCGGGGGTTGGAACCTTTAGGGCTGGCGCTGACCGCACGATTGCAATCCTTTAAGGCGAGCGCCAGATCCCGCCCCAGCACGGCTCTGGCTGTGCATCGAGTGCTCAGCGCAGTCGGCATGCGCGAATCATCGGCATGCGAAGCTATCCATAAATCGAGTTGCGCCAGCGCCGATGGCATGAGGTTGGCGCGCTCATAAAGCATGGCCATTGCGAAGCGAACTTCAGATTGTTTCGCAGCAACAGTATCAACCACATCCAGATCGGCGCGGCCATCGGCGATATTTTTAGAATTGATGCGCACTTCCGCGCGGCTCATCAATGCAGGTATGTGATCGGGTTTAAGTTCGAGCACGCGATTAAGATCAGCCAGCCCGCTGTGCTCATCCCCCTTTTGTCGGTAGATCTGGCCGCGCTCGAAAAAATATTCAGGGTTCGTCGGTTCCAACTCGCAAGCACGCGTCAAGTCGGCAATCGCGCGGTCAAAGTCCCGCCGAGCGGCAAATGCCGTGCCGCGCCGTGCCCAGGCGGCGGCATCGGCAGGTTCATTGGCAGCCGGCTTGTCATCCGAGGGTTGCTTGACAGGCACAGAGGCGCTGCTCGCCGGGTCGACGGCGTTTTGCGGGTCAGCGTTTTGCGCAACGCTAACCTTGGTAAGGTTGAATACCGGCCCGCCGTTGTAGGTGAAATATAATTTGTTCTGGCTGTTTGCCACGAAAATTCGGTGCGAGAGGAAGAAATCCGCGCCGATCAGCATGTCGGTTAATTCGAGGTCTAGATCAGCGACGCGCAGCCGCGTGTGCTTTATTTCCTCACCGTCGGCAAACTTGAAGCTGTCCACGGGCGCGATATAGGACTTGGCCACACTTCGCCCTATGCCGCTGACCGGGCCTGCATCAGTTACGCCAGCACCGTCGAGCTTTATCCCCGCGTGCTCGGCGGCTCTTTTTGAGATCATCGACACGGCTGCGCCGGTGTCGAAGACGACGCGAATTTTGACGCCGTTTACATAAGCGGAACCGGTGGTCTGTCGCCTCAGGGGCGTCGTTCTCGCGATGTCGATCAAGGAAACCGGGTCATTCGGTTTCACCCAATAAGCCAGCATCGCCTTGCGGCAATCCTCGTCCCTCATGAGGCGGATCATGCCCGCCGCCAGGTTGTATTCGACGTCCCAGGTCTCGAGCAGGTTTTGTCCGATTACGCCAATGCTGCCGCTTCCGACTGCGCTGCCGCCGACCAAAAATTCAACGTTGGGCACAGCGACGTTGGCCAGGGTAAAAGTCCTGACGGTGGCAACGGTGGGGACGGTTACGCCGCCGATGCCGCTCACCCGTAGGCCATGCGGGGCCTCGCTGGTCCTGAGCTTGAACTCCTCGGCAGCCGCGGCACTGATCATGCTGAAAAATGCACCGCTATCTATGATGAAACGCGCGTCCATGCCATTAATCTTGGCAGTGATGGTCGGTCGGGTACCAGCTATGGTCACCGGCAGGTCCAATGCTTCTCGTTTACATATCGCGTAAGAGGGGACGGGAAGTACCGAGATCCCGAGCGCCAGCGCGATGGCGCCAACGCGACGGGCCGGGCGCGGCAGGCTAAATTGCGCAGCCATCCGGCGAGTGCATTTCATTCACTATGAACGTCCTTGTCGCGAAATTCAGAATGATTCTGCGCCGACCAGGCGCATATCGTCAATCGGGCCGTGCAGCGAATCACTCGAGCAACGTAACCGATACTCTCTGGTTGATTCCGCAAGTCAGGGTGTACGGAATCGTTTCCGCCCAGATCGCAATCTCTTCGACCGGCAGCCCCTCTCCCCACAGGACGACGGGATCACCCACTTTCGCCGCACGCTGTGCATCCGTCACATCGATTGCGAGCATGTCCATCGATACCCGGCCCACCAAGGCTGCGTGCTCACCGTTAACCAGCACTGGCGTGCCTGAGGAGGCGCTTCGCGGGTAACCGTCGCCGTAACCGATCGCAGCGATCGCCAAACGCGTCGGACGCCTCGCCGTCCAGTCGCCGCCGTAACCCACTTGGTCGCCCTCGATGAGGTCTTTCACGGCAATGATGCTGGTGCGCAAAGTCATCACCGGACGCAGGTCATGATCTGCGCCAGTTGAGCCTCTAAAGGGCGAGACACCATACAAAAGGAGGCCCGGCCTGATCCACTCCGCTTGCGCCTCAGGAAAGCCTAACAGTGCCGCCGAACTCTCGATGCTCCGCTCGCCTACCAAATTGCGCGTCGCCGCGGCGAACACCATCAATTGCTCGGCGGTGTTCGGCCGCTGTGGAGTATCGGCACAGCCAAGATGAGTCATCAAGTTTACAGGGCCCTTTAGGATCGACATCGAGCTTAACTGCGCGTGCGCCGATCGAAAGGCTTCGCCTTTGAATCCCAACCGGTTCATACCGCTGTCAAGCTTCAGCCACACCTTGAACTGCACATGCGCCGGCGCGGCGCGCAGCAATTCCATTTGTTCCGGCGAGTGAACCACGAGTTGCAAATCGGCAGCAGCTGCGGCATCGAGCTGCTGGCGGTCAAAAACGCCTTCCAAAAGCACGATGGGTGTTTTGATTCCGGCCTCGCGCAGCGCAAGTCCTTCGCTTACCCGGGCAACCGCGAAGGCATCGGCCGCTGCGAGCGCGCGCGCCGCGATAACCAGCCCGTGTCCGTAAGCATTGGCCTTGATGACTGCCATAACGCGAGACTTCGGCGCGAGGCGACGAATCACCTGCAAGTTGTGCCGTAGCGCGCCGCTGTCAACCGTCACGCTCACCATCGGCGTCACGGCAAGATCACCGCGAGCTCACCGAAAGACACCTTCGGCATAGGACTCTGGCGCGTAGTTTTCGAACTTGGTGTATTGACCTAAGAATGTGAGTTGCACATCGCCGGTAGGACCGTTGCGCTGCTTCGCAATGATGATGTCGGCGATGCCCTTGCGCGTCGTGTTCGGATCGTAGACTTCTTCGCGATAAATCAGCAGGATCAAGTCGCTATCCTGTTCGATTGCGCCGGACTCGCGCAGATCCGACATCACCGGCTTCTTCTCCACCCGTTGTTCGACGCCGCGATTGAGCTGCGACAGCGCGATGACGGGCACCTTTAATTCCTTCGCAAGGGCTTTCAAGGATCGGGAAATTTCCGAAATCTCGGTGGCGCGATTTTCCTTGGTACCGGCGACCTGCATCAGCTGCAGATAATCCACCACGATGAGGTCAAGTCCACGTTCGCGCTTCAAGCGGCGCGCGCGGGCGCGAATTTCTGTCGGGGTAAGTGCCGGAGTTTCATCGATAAAGATCTTGGCATTGCCCAATTGCGTCATGGCCGAATCGATTCGCGGCCAGTCCTGCTCTTCCAGCCGCCCCGATCGCAAGTTGCTCTGATTGATGCGGCCCAAGGACGAGATCATGCGCAGTGTCAGGGACTCGGCCGACATTTCCATGCTGAAAATGGCCGCCGATTTGTTCGAGCCGAGCGCGGCATTTTCTGCGATATTCACCGCGAGCGTGGTTTTTCCCATGGAGGGGCGGCCCGCGATGATGATCAAGTCGCCGGGCTGCAATCCCGAGGTCATTTCGTCGAGCTTCTTGAATCCGGTCGAGACCCCCGTCATGCTGCCGTCCGAGTGGTACAACTCGTCGATGCGGTTCACCACATCGGGCAGAATGCTTTTCACGGTCCTGAATCCGACTTTGCCGCGCGACCCGCGCTCGGCGATTTCAAAAACGGCACGTTCAGCCTCATCCACGACTTCACGCGCTTCGCGGCCCTCCGGTTCCAGGGCCGAACTGACAATGAGGTTGCCCGCGGAAATCAGCTGCCGCAACACCGAGCGCTCACGCACGATGTCCGCATAGGCGCGAATATTGGCAGTGGTGGGCGTATCGCGCGCCAGCGATCCTAAATAGGAAAGGCCGCCAACTTGGTCCAAGAGGCCCTGACTCTCCAAATGGCCGGAGAGAGTTACTGCATCGCAAGGTTGGCTGCGTTCGATCAACGCCGCGGCGGCCTCGAAGATCAACCGGTGGTCATTGCGGTAAAAATCTTCCGCAATCACGCGGTCGGCGATTTGATCCCACGCGGCCGAGTCCAGCATCAAACCGCCGAGAACCGATTGTTCCGCTTCGATAGAATGCGGCGGCAGGCGCAGGCCCTCGCCTGCACCCAAGGTTCGATTAATGACGCGGGCGGACATGCGCAATCCCTTCGGGGACGCGGGTGCCGCGCTACTCTTCGGCGATGATCGTGACCAACAGGGTCACATCAACGTCAGTGTGCAAGTGCAGCTGCACCGGGTGTTCGCCCGTGACGCGGATTGGACCTGTGGGCATGCGAACTTCGCTGCGGCTGATGGGCTGGCCTGCTTTGACCGCGGCCTCGGCGATATCGGCGGTACCGATCGAACCGAAGAGCTTGCCTTCCGCTCCGGCCTTGGCTTTGAGCTCGAGCTTGAAATTCTCGAATCTCACGGCACGCGCTTGAGCGGCAGCCAGTTCCTGGCCTGCTTTGGCTTCTAGCACGTGGCGTTGCGCTTCGAACTTGGCGATATTCGCCGCGGTCGCCATGGTGGCGCGGCCGGTGGGAACCAGGAAATTTCGCGCATAACCTGACTTGACCTTGACGCGATCGCCGATCTGACCGAGGTTTGCGACCTTCTGCAACAATATGATGTCCATGTGCCTTGGCTTACCTTAGTGCTGATCTGTGTAGGGCAGCAGGGCAAGAAATCGCGCGCGACGAATCGCCAGCTGTAGCTGGCGCTGATAGTGCGCGCGGGTGCCCGTGATGCGGCTCGGAACAATCTTGCCGGTTTCAGTGATGTAGCTCTTGAGAGTCGTCAGATCCTTGTAGTCGATCTGCTTGACGTCATCTGCGGTGAACCGGCAGAACTTCTTACGACGGAAAAAACGTGCCATGCTAATTCCCCTTTATCTAGCGCATGCCCATGGGCATGTCATCATCATCGCCATCGTCGCCGAAGTCATCATGACGACGGGCATTTTCATCGGGCGCGCGCGCCATCGGCGAGGGCTCCGTGACCGCCTCGTCCATTTTGACCACCAAGCTGCGAAGCACCGCATCGCTGAACCGGAACGACCCGGTGAGCTCCGCCAGGGTCTTTTGGTCGCATTCGATGTTCAAGAGAATGTAGTGCGCTTTATGCACTTTGGAGATCGGGAAGGTAAGCTGTCGACGGCCCCAGTCCTCGAAACGATGCATCGAACCACCACCGGCACTGACCATGCCTTTGTAGCGATCGACCATCGCAGGAACTTGCTCGCTCTGATCCGGATGGACCAGAAGCACTATTTCATAATGCCGCATTGTATCTCCCTAAGGGTTAAGCCTCCCGTTGCGAGCGGTGAGGCAAGGAGTGAAGCCGGTTGCCCGGCAAAAAGAGCGCGAAGGATACGGTTAAAGGCGGTTTTGGTCAACCTGAGCGCTGCCTCAATACCTCGAATAAGGCCACGCCAGCAGCCACTGAAACGTTAAGCGAGGGCATCGGACCTGCCATGGGAATGCGCACCAGGAAATCGCACTTATCGCGGGTCAGGCGCCGCATGCCGCCCCCCTCCGCCCCCAAGACCAGGCCCATGGGCCGCTTAAGGTCCGCCTTATAGATCGACTCAGGCGCCTCGCCATCCGTTCCAACCACCCAGATGCCGCGCTCCTTGAGCACCCCCAAGGTGCGGGCCAAATTGACGACGCTGGCCACCGGAATGAACTCCGCAGCCCCTGCGGCCACTTTGCGCACTACCCCGTCCACGGAGGCGGCTCGATCCTTGGGAATCACCACCGCGTGCGCGCCGGCGGCAACCGCCGTTCGCAGGCAGGCGCCCAAATTATGGGGATCAGTAACGCCGTCCAGAATGAGAAGTAGGGGATCAACGGTCAGCCGATCCAACGCGTTGGTCAAATCATCCTCGTCCCAGGCCCTCAAGGGGCGCATCGCGAGCACCACGCCTTGGTGGGAAGTGTCCCCCACCAAGTTAGCCAGGGCATCGTTGGACACGGTATGAACGTGCAGACCCACTTGCTCAGCGCGCTGTTTCAGATTGCGCGTACGAGGGTCTTCGCGCGCCCCGGCAATCCAAAATTCCAGCACCCGTTCCGGGGCCTGCTCTAAGGCGGCGCTAACGGCATGCAAACCATAGACGAAATTGCGTTTCGGATCAGCCACGACCGCCGCGCCCGCCGCGCTTGGCTCCACGCTGCGGTCGGTTCTGGGGGGAACCACGCCGCGCATGCGTCGCGTTCTCGCCGCGCCGCGGTGCCCGCACCGTACCGCGGCTCGTCGCGGTTTCGCCGTCGAGCAGCTCGAAGTCGATTTGCCGCAGGGTAAGGTCGACCCGGTTCAATCGCACCCGCACCGAGCCTCCGAGCTGCCAGCGCCGGCCGGTGCGCTGCCCCACCAAGCCCATGCCGCCCTCTTCCAATTCCCAATAGTCTCCCGGGATGGCCGAAATATGCACCAAGCCATCGATGGGCATTTGCTTTAATTGCACGAACAGCCCGAACTCGAGCGCACTCGAGATGGTCGCATCGAATGTCTCGCCGATTCGCGGCTGCATCGCCAAGCACTTCAGATAACCCATCACATCGCGCGAAGCCTCATCGGCGCGGCGCTCGCGCTGCGAGGTCTCTGTGCCCAGCGCCTGCAGTTCGGCCGCCGTATAGGCATATCCGGATGCGGACTGCGGCAACACCGCCGCTTTGATCGCTCGATGCACGAGCAGGTCCGGATAGCGGCGAATTGGCGAGGTGAAGTGCGCGTACTCTTGCAGCGCCAGGCCAAAATGGCCGATGTTGGTTTGCTGATAAACAGCCTGGGCCAGCGAGCGGATCACCAAGCCTTCCAGCAGCAGCCCGTCGGGTCTGGCGGCCAGCCTCTCAATGAGCTGCCGAAACTCGCGAGGCGTCGGCTTCTCAGAGAAGACTGCACCCACCTGCAGAGCGCTCATGACTTTTTGCAGCTCGGTGACACGCTTATCCTCCGGCTGGCTATGCACGCGGTACAGGCTCTTTGCCTTATGGATGCGCAATGCCACCGCCGCTTCCACATTGGCGGCGATCATGCACTCTTCGATCAGGCGGTGTGCATCATTGCGCGTCACGGCGTGAAAGCCATCGATCGTGCCCGCATCACCGATGCGCGCCTTGACTTCTCCGCCGCGAAAATCAAGCGCTCCGCGCGCATCACGCGCCGTCTTTAGCGCGCCGTAAACCTCGTATAGCGTTTGCAACGAGATGCCCACCGCCGGCGCCACATCCGCGATATGTGCCCGCGGGTTCTGTAAATAACTCCACGCTTGGTCGTACGTCAGTCGCGCATGGGAAATGATCACCGCCTCGTAAAATCGAGACTTGCTCAATTTCCCATTCTTGCTGACGTGCATATCGCACACTAACGCGAGCCGCTCCACCTGCGGCATCAGCGAGCACAGGTGATTGGACAGATGCTCGGGCAACATGGGGATGACGCGATCGGGAAAATACACGGAGGTCGCACGAGCACGCGCCTCCGTATCCAGCGCAGTGCCGTGCCGCACATAATGGCTCACATCCGCAATCGCAACGATCAGGCGCCAGCCACCGCCGCGTTGCGCCTCAGCGTATACGGCATCATCGAAGTCTCTGGCATCCGCACCGTCGATGGTGATCAGGGGCAGCTCGCGCAAGTCCTCCCGTCCCTCAAAATCCGCGGCCGGTACATCGGGCGAAAATAGATTAGCCTGATTCAACACCGCTTCCGGAAACTCCTGCGGCAGGTCGTGGCGAAGGATGGCAAAACGCGCCGCCAGATGAGCCGGACTCAAATTATCCAGCACCTCGACAATGCGACCTTGCGCGGCGGCCTCGCCCTGCGGGCGCTTGGTCACTTCGACGACGACTTCGTCGCCTTCCTTTGCCCCGTGCCGCTCGCGCATGGACACTTCAACCGTATACCAATGCCCTGGATCCTCCGGTTCGACGCGGCCGCGGGACTGACCGGCGTGCCAAACACCGCCGATCAGCTTCGGCGAATCGCCGATGCGTCTGATCAAACGGGCAATGCGTCTACCGCGCTCATTCATTCCTACCGCAAGCACTTCAACGCGATCGTTGTGCATCAAAGTCGCGGTATCGGTGCGCGCCAAGACCAATGGCGCCGATCCGTCATCCGGCAGCACCAGAACATCGCCATTGGCACGGCCGCGAACGCGGCCTGCGACGCGCTCTCCTTCGCCGGCGGTTGCAAAACCGTTCGGTCCCTCGATGGCCTGCCCGTCGCGCACCATCGCGGCCAATCGCTTGGCCAATGCATCGCGCTGCGCATCGGTGTTGAGGCCCAACCGCTTCGCCAGGCGAGCGGCAGTCAAGGGTTCGGGTGCCTCGCTCAAGTGCTTGAGCAAGAGCTCGCGGCTCGCGATTGGGTCCGAATAACGCGACTTTTCGAGTTCTAGATTGGGGTCTTCACCCCGCCAATCGGTAACGGCTTGTGCAGCGCGGGCGGGTTTGGGGCGTTGCGAGTTGCTCGATCCACGTCGGGTCATTACGCCTCAGGTTATCAGCTTTACGGGCCGCCAGGCGCTTATCGGATTGACAAGCATCCACCCAGTGCGTACATTTCTGCGCCTCGCGTACGGCGGACCCATCTTGCCCAGGTGGCGGAACTGGTAGACGCGCTGGTTTCAGGTACCAGTGGAGCAATTCGTGGAGGTTCGAGTCCTCTCCTGGGCACCACAAATTGTAAACCGCTGATTTTCAAGGGAATTTAGAGGGGATAAAGGGATAAAAAGGCGATAAAGTAGGCGATAATTTGTCGCCGACGGGAGTCGCCAAGATGGAACCCACCCCCTGCAGAAAAGGCCACACCGAGCCGCGTAATCGTTTCAATCAGTGCGTTGTCTGCTTGCGCGAGTCGCGCAGCGCGTACAAAAAATCACACCTGACAAAGCAGCGCGAACGTATCGCGCCGCCGCCCGCCGCGGCACCAGCACCGCGGCACTCGCCGCCAGCCCCGCGCTCGTTCCTCGCCGTCGCCCGGGAATACTTCACCACGCAAGACGACATCGCCGAGTCGACCGCTAAGAAGCGCGAGTACCTTCTTGAACAGCTGCAAGCTCTGCACGATGTACCCATCGGTGAGCTGACAACGCCAGGTATCGTCCGGGCGCTCAACGCCATCGCGGCGAAGAGTGACCGGCGCGAGACCGCGCACCGCTGCGGCATGCTGGTGGGCCGTGTGACTAGGTTCGCCGTGAACCACGGCTACGCGGCGGTCAACGTGTTGCCGATGGGCCAGCTGCGCGGAGCGCTCAAGCCGGTCAAGACCGACTCACACGCCGCGATCACCGACCCGAAGCGCTTCGGCAAGCTCCTCAAGTTCATCGATCTCTACTTCGATTTCGCCGGTAGCCGCTCGCAGCCCGGCGTGCGCTGGGCTATGCGGCTCGCGCCGCTCGTGTTCATGCGCCCGGGAGAACTTCGCCAGATGGAATGGGCCGAAGTGAATCTCGACAAAGCAGAGTGGACGATACCGGCCGAGAAAATGAAGATGCGCCGACCGCACATCGTACCGCTAGCAAAGCAAGCGCTGGCTATCCTGCGGGCCGCGTACAAGGTGACGGGCGCCGACCGGTACGTGTTCAGAACTAGACGGCTCGACGAAGCGCTCTCTGAGAATGGATTTCGCGAGGCGCTCAACACGGTACTGGGCGCGATGGGAGAACCCCGCGGCGCCCACACGATGCACGGCTATCGCAGCTCGGCATCGACGCTGCTCAACGGCGAGCTGGGCATCGACTCTGCGCTAATCGAGCTGCAGCTCGCCCACGCGAAGGCCGACAAAGTGGCGGGCATCTACGACCGCTCGCAGCGGCTGCCGGAGCGTAGAGCGATGATGCAGAAATGGGCGACCTATTTGGATTCACTCAAAGGGAATAAGTGATGGGTACGTTCACTAAAATTTAAGCTGTCGGTCTGCTAGTTGCTGTCGCGACGCCGCAGAGCGCGCCCGCGTTCGCGCAGGAAAGTTCGCAGGAGCGCGAGGCGCGCTTCCATGCGTGCGAGGAGACTTAGCAGCGCGCGTGATTCGCCCCTTACCCGATTTGTCTTTGCTACCGCACTTTCCCGCTTGACAAGCAGGACTTTCTGTAACTAGATTGCGAGGAGAGAGACGGATTGAAGACGAAATTAGAACAAAAGGATCAAAGGAATGACGCGCTCTTCACGGTTCACAGCTCTCTTATGCATCGCAACTTTCTCCCTGCTCGTAGATGCAGTCATCGCGCACGAATCAACCCCCGCATCTACTTGGTCGCCGGCCAAGAAGACGGTGACTGCCATTCCCGGAATTGCTAGGACGTTTACAGTCCAACTGATCGCGACTCGCACTCTGCCCAGGCCAGTCACAGTCGTCGCGCGGGGTCTAGCCGCGAGCGTAGTGTCGATCAGCCCAGCGGAGGTAGGCCCCTTGCTAGCCGGCTCCAGCGTGACGATTACCGTTAAAGTTGATTTACCGATTGATGAGCCACTCGGCAGCGAGCTACACGGTGTTTTGCTCTTGAAGCCCGCCACCTGCGCGAAAGGGGCGCCCGCAAGTGCGTCCGAGTACTGCACTGACGATGATTCAAACATTGGCCCGGCGTTGCCACTCACCGTGGAGGCGGCGCCGTTTGCGAATACCACTCTCTATTCCGAAATCGGGGACCCCCGCGGCATCGCTTTCGATCTCCCGACGACGGACAACGCGACGCTGCTTGGAACGAAGAGCGCGGATGGTACCGTCGTTGAACAGACTGGGGTGCTGTTACAGCGGCCGAACCAGCCTCAGTCGTATGTAAAGCAGGACGCGCTGGGCCGGCCAACCCATGTGGTCCTCGGCGATGTCTGCACGTTGGATATCACCTACCTGGACGCCGTCAATTTTACGGTTTCCGTAACCTATGCAAATGGCCAGAAAGTTATCATACCCATGAAGCTTCCTGAGGCAGCGCCTGCGAACGGGGCTAAATCCTCGGTCGCCGCACGACGCGTGCTTGCGGCTAGCGGTGGATTCACCGCCCCGACCGACGGTACGCTCGATGTGTCTGTGACCGACACCTTGGGCCCCGTGAGCGGGGCGACCGTGATAGCAGATATCGTGTTGAATGATCCCCTCGGCGCCAGTGGGTTCCACCTTCCGCTTGACGAAGCGAGCCCGGGACATTACACGGGGCGCTTTGCATCCATTGCAAATCCGGTCCTTCCACCTGGTTGGGTGAGTGATTGCTCCAGCTGGGCCGAGAATGCCGAGGCGATTTGCTCTGCCATAGGAAATTCGATTAATTATTGGGCTACTAATGGATGTGGTCAGCTAGCTGCATTGGGACCCCCGCTTGCCGCGCAGCTTTGCGAAGCAGCGTTCCTTGGACTCAAGAGTGCATGCGGTGCAACCGCGTATACAAAGTACAATGGCGGTGAATTCATGTGTACCGTGATTGAGAAAGTATGGGATTTTTACTCGCCGTCGGGCTTAAAGTTTACGGCCACCGCTTCAAGTGCGAATCGGACGGGCATGAACACAACCACGGCTGCTGCTGGGACTACTTTTGTGCCACTGCCCATTGTGCTTCCACCGCCCGACTGCACAACATATACGCCAGATACGGGGTCGTTTCCGATCACGTGGACGATGACGGATAATTGGACGTATCCCTTGAGCAACACGAGCGCGCAAGCGACCTATACGCAATCGATGCCCGATCCTGTGGTCTACCTAGGAGATCTTGGCCTAAACATCGCCAGTGGATTTCAGAGCTGCAATGGCGCGTTTAAGCCCGCTCATAGCCAATGGATACAGCAGCCGACATCGACGAACGTCTTTACATACACATGGACTGCTTCACTTGATGCCTCAGGGACGCTGACTATCACCGAAGCAGGGATTTCCAACACCGTACCTCTTGGCTTCTATGTTGGCGATACGGTCACCTCGTATTCCGCGATGGAGAACGCTACGTGGACATTCAACATACCCACCGGGGTCTACAACATTACCCAGACGGACAGCCAGTCGATCACTTTCATTGACAGCTCCGGTAATACCGTCATTGGAAGTGAAACCGGTTCTGGTGGCACGAGTGGCACCGTGCCTGTGATACCGGCTTCGACGCCACCTTGAATATCTTTCTCCGAGTAGGTGAGGGCCTTGCGGTCCTCACCCCTCACAGACCCGCACGTCCGCAACTGACGCATGCGGCCTTCCGTGCCTCAAGATCATCTTGATCACCCGCTCCTCCTCGACGAAGGCGATGATCTTCCCCTCGGCGCCGCACCGCTCGCACGGTGACACCTCCATCCTGAACACCCCGCTTCAACCGCTGGACCCAGTGCGTCGAGCCCACCGCTCGGATGATTAGTTTACGGGAGGAGGGGAATGACGGCTTTATTCAGTTGATTTCGGGACTAACGTTGCCCGAGTTTGGCCGTATTCGGCCTCCAAGCAGGCGGACTTCGACGACCAATGATAGCCCCAATACTGGAGCAGTCTTCCCCCACCCCCTTGTTGTCGCTGAACGTAAGTCGCCAAGTCCCGCGCATCGCGGTCTCGATCTTCGCCATTTGATTCACCGCGTTCGGGATCGCAGAGGTCGGTAGCCTCGCAGTGGAGGCGCGCCACGCGACCGTGCACTTGTTTGTGCGCGCCCGCGCTACGACATTGTTCGCGGCAGCCGCTCCGCCCACCGCCGCCAGGCGCCGCTTAGGGCTGCGAACCTCCGCAATGTCGGCACTCTAATCGCTGATCGGAGCCGCCGGGATTTTGACTAAACCATCGAAAATAATGAGTCAATTTGTCCCGGGAAGGAAGACGGAAGGTCAAAGCAAAACCCCGGATCCGTATTGGGGTTTCGACTATTGGTCCATAGGTCGGGATGCTCCGGCGTGGCGCCGGCCTGCCAGGATCCAGCTGCTACGGGCTACGCCGGCGAGCAGCCGGCGCTCGACGTTGATTACGGCGGCCGCCGTCCACTGCTTGCCGCGGAGGGTTACGAAGCCCTGGTCGTTGAGCCAGCTCGCGACACAGCGCAGCGTGGTGCAGCCGCCCTCAGCTCGCGCCCGCTCGATCTGCGGTGCCATGTCCGCCGCATGCTTCTGCACCTTGCCCAGCAGCGCCGCGCGCCCCTTGACGCCCGCCGCGACCGCGTAGGCCGTCAGGTCGCGAGGTGTGCCGAGCGGTAGCCCGCGCGCCCTGCGCGCCGCCAGCGCCGCCTTCGTACGCGCCGAGATAGTCTCTCGCTCGTGCTGGGCGACGGTCGCGAGTACGCCCAGCATCAGCGTGGTGACCTCCGGCATGTCGAGCGCTATGAACTTCACGCCGGCATTGTGGAGCTTGAACAGGAACTCGGCGTTGCGGCTCAGCCGGTCCAGCTTCGCTGTGATCAGCGTCGAGCGCGTCTGCCGACAATGGAGTAGCGCGGCCTCCAGCTGCGGTCGGTCATCAGTCTTGCCGCTCTCGACCTCGACGTACTGCGCCAGCTCGACACCGCCGCTGGCCGCGAGGTGCTGCGCGATCACTGCCTGCTGGCTCTCCAAACCTAAACCGCTTGCGCCCTGTTTCAAAGTGGACACGCGGATGTAGCTGACGAACTTCTGCTTGGCCGGGCTCATGTTCGATGTACCTCATGGAACGTTGAGGCAGATCATACAGTGCCCGGAGCCTTCAATTAGCGGAACTACGTCACAGATAAGGGTTGTTGCAGTGCGCTACGACTAGTTGCCAATATCCGTCTGATCGACTGCGCCGCGTACGTGCGGCCGTGGGCGTTCAGGTGTCCGGCAGCAGCCAGCTCGGCGGCGATGGCGCGTAGCGACAGGCCGCGAGCGTGCGCCGCCCAGGCGGCCTTGACGGCTGGCGCCGACGCCATGAGCCGCTCTGTCTTCACCCAGTTCGGGTTACCCGCATACACGCCCCTGGCCCTGGCGGCGGCTAACCCGTTTTTTATTAGCGTGCTGATGTTCGCCGGCCGCCTGATGTCGTGCAGCAGCCCGTGGTGTGTGCCGCAGACGGTCAGGATGTTGGTAGGCTCGTCGCCTCCACCCTCTGACCTGGGCCGAACGTGGTGGTGCTCGATACCATCCTCAGTACCACAGAATACGCAAAAATTTAGGAACATGACGCCCTCGGTGTTTCATAGGCAGCGGCTCGACGGAGAGCTGCGAAGCGTCCGTGTCGGGGCGACACACGGCGGGGCACCTATTTTCGCTGCGATGAAATCAGCGGCGGCCGGCTAGGCCAGAGCGGTTGGCTTGGTTATTTACGCAGCGCGCGACTTCGATTTCTTCGTCGCTGATTTCTTCGGCGCACGCTTCGGTACGGCAACCTCTTCTAGCGGCCCGAACTCGCCGTCGGGCTTAGCGAACCAGGCCGAGCTGGCGCGCGTGTCGACCACAATAAAATTACCGACCCGCGTAACTGGGTACAGCCCATCACCCAGCTCCGTCTCGCACGCGACCTGCGCCTCGCCTTGAGCGAAGTCGCCGATCCCTACCAGCCCCGAACCTATGCTGACGTCGCCTACGTATTCGTGCCGGAAGCGTGTTACCAGCGACGCATAGAACTCGTCGTCCAGCTTCGTCGCGTTCTCTGGCGCAGGGTTGATGTCTATCGTGTCTATCGTGTAGCTCATCTGAATCTCCTCGTGTGTATGGTCATGTAAATGTTCCTGTGAATGGTCTGGCGGCGCGGTCACTGGACGCCTCGCTTCGACACCAAAACGCCGGCAAGTAGCTCATCGACGCTGAACCTGTTACGTTCACACCAGGGCCCGACCCATGCGGCCTCGGGCGGCGTCTCGCTCTTTAAAATTTCAACCCTTCTCATAGCCTTGAGCGCCGATACTTCTGCTTTCGCTATCTTCGCGTCTCGCGTCTTCTGTGCGATACGCTCGTCCAAAACGCGCAAGGTCTCTTCCACGTTATGGCCGTCCTCTCGCGCCTTCCGCTGTAGGTACCGCGCCGCCGTCTCTACGTACCGGTTGTCGGCCTGCTGCACGCGCTTGTCGAAGCTAGTCTCTGACATCTGGATTCGCTCTGCGTAGGTAGCCTTGCGCCCGCCGCCCGACATCTCGCGCATCTCTGCCGTGTCGAACGTGGCGCGCCGTTCGTAGTCCCCTACCAGCCTCCCTATCTTTTTTGCTTGCGCGTACGAGCGCATCGCGTTCTCATTGATATCGTCGCCACTGATCTCTGGAGCGTTGAGCCCAGACAGCATATCCATCGCCCCGTTGTGTATAGCCGCGGTGCGCAGGTTCATGTCCGTCGGCGCGGCGTCTTTGTACCTGCCTCTTTTTTCCATTTCATCGGCCTGGGGCGCCGAGCTTTCGGTTGACGTGTTCGTTATCTGCGTTAAGGTCTCGTCCGGGGCCAGATCTGGCTCCGCCGTTGCCGGCGCCACATAATCCTGAGAGGCCACCGTGAGCAGCCTCTCTGCCATCTCGTCTAGTCGCCCGCGTATCTCTCTTATTTTTGGTTCTCCCGCGCCGGTGCGCGCGGCGATGTCTCCGGCCCTCAGCCGGGGGTCGGCGATGATCTCCCGAACGACATTTTTATGTCTCGTCTTCTTCAGTGTGAGCATGTACTCGGTGACCGCCTCCAGGAGCCACGTGTTCTCTGCCTCATCTAGCCGTACCCTATAGTCCAGCGCCGCCCGCTCCGCTCTCTTTCTCTCTTTCCGCTCGATCTCTCGCGAAGGTTCTGTAGACCAGGCATCACCAAAGTCGGTATGCCGGTCAAGGTCGTAGACCTGCTCTGACGGTAGCGGCTTGAACGTCCCGCCCACCCCGCCGCCCGTGAACTCCGTGGCCTTAATAAATGCCTGCCGCTCGGCGTCTAGGGCGCGGAAGATCAGCGCTCTGACCGCCTCCGTCATAGGCTCGCGCCAGAACTTGCCGCTCTCGATGTAGTTCCGGTGCACGATGATCCACGCCGCCCACGCCGTAGGGTCTACGTTGTAGAGCGTGATGTTGCCGAACGTTTTAGGGTTTAGCCTGAGACGTGTCGCGTACGGGAAGATTGCGTCGATCATTAACAGGCGCGCCGTCGCGCCGTCTACAACAGCGGGTTTCGCCTCGTCCCCGCGCAGTTTGTTGAAGTGTATATTTTCGGGTATTTTCTCCTTGGTCAGGCCCTCGACTAGCGTTCTTACGTATTCCCACGTCTCGATGGTGGCGTTGCTCATGGCGCACCCCGCTTTGCCAGCGCCGCTTCAACCGCGTCGTAGCAGGGCTGCCACATATTTTCAGGCAGAACAACGGTATTCATCACACCAAAAAAACCTAATATCTCAACCGCGGACGCTCGGTCGACCTTCTCTAATTTTCGTATTACATCGTTTAGCTCACGCTTCGTGACGGCGCTCATGACTTTGCTCCCGCGAGCATCCGCGCCGGCAGCGCGCCGGTACGGTTGTATGTGCACTGCTCGTCCCTGTTCAGTCCCAGCCCCACGTCTTCGTCTCGGTGCATCACCTCGGTCAGCGTCGGCGACGCTGGCAGCCCCGCCAAAATCTCCAACCATAGAGGTAGCGCCGCCTTCGCTTGAACGAGGTTACCGCCGACACGGCCGGGTACATGGCGGCGCACGTGCACAAGTGGTCGGGATACGAGACCGACTTCCGCTCGGACGGGCAGCTCATAGACAAGCAGACGGGGTTCCCCGTCGCGGGCGTGAAGGGGTCGGGCCTCTCGCCGGAGCAGTACAACAAAGCGATGAACGAAGCGAACACTCTCGTGACGGTCACGGACACTGAAGGCCACCCCCACAACATAGCGACGTGGCAGGCGGCGAAAATGAACGGTATGCCCGTCAGCTCCGCCGCGGACTACATACAACAGAACGCGCAGGCGTCGGACGACATCGCGAAGAACAAGCAGAAGGTACAGAACCACCTCAACTCGACAAACGCGGCGCAGCAGGTGCAGCGGGGCGTCGTGCCGAGCACCTTGAACAGCCCCGCCGCGCAGGTACCCGGGCAGCCGCAGCAACAGCCTGGGCAGTCTGGCGCACCTACCACACGCACCCGTCGGGGCCCAGCTCGACAATGTTCTCGGACGACGACATCAACGTTTCGCAGAAGCTGAAGGCGCCGAGCTACATACTCGCGCGCGACGATAATAAAATTAAGATGTTCGACCCCACCAGCTCGAAGGTGCAGAAGGATACATCCTTCGGCGCCCAGTTCGGGCAAGGGACCAGGTTCTCGTACGGCAGCCCCGTAGACGAGACCCCGCCGACGCCCGCGCTCGCCGCGGCACCTCCTCCAGCGCAAGCCCCTCCGGCGCAGACTCCGTCCGCTCCGACGGTGCAGCCCGTGGCCGGTAGCCGCATCATGAAAGACTTCGCCGCGCGGCACCGTGCTCAGAAGTATAAGCCGAAGACTGTACACATAAAGTAGCAGGGACCGAACAGGCCGCAGGCCGAGACCGTGGTGAGGAGAGCGAAATGAAAGAAAGTGAAAAACAAAAGTTCGGATCAGAAAATTCTTGTGCTCGATATCGAGACCGCGCCGATAGAGGCATTCGTCTGGGGATTGTTCGATCAAAATATTGGGATTGATTTCATTAAGAACGACTGGTCGATACTTAGCTACGCCGCGAAGTGGGTAGGCAGCAAGAAAATCATATATGCGGACACGGGCGGGCGCGGTGTTCGGAAGGTTCGCGACGATAAAATCTTGATGCGTCCTCTCTGGGATCTGCTCGACGCCGCCGATATCGTGATCGGACAAAATTTACGTAAGTTCGATGCCAAAAAAGTTAATGCGAAAATGATAGCTCACGGGCTAGGCCCGCCATCACCGTACAAGGTGGTCGACACGCTGCTCGTGTCGCGCAAGCACTTCGCGTTCACGTCGAACAAGCTCGCGTTCACCTCGCGACTCCTCACCGACACGCCGAAGGATGAACACAAACGGTTCGCGGGTTTTGAATTGTGGAAAGAGTGTCTAGCGGATAATCCAGCGGCGTGGCGCGAGATGAAGAAGTACAACAAGCGCGACGTCGTGGCGACAGAAAAATTATATTTGAAACTACGGCCCTGGATAGCTGGACACCCGAGCGTAAGCGTGCACGAAGATCCTGAGTCGCCGACCTGTCCGCACTGCGATAGTTCAAAGATGCAGCGACGGGGCGTCTCCGTGCTACGCGCCGGGGGCTCGTACCCGAGATTTCAGTGTCAGGGTTGCGGCGCCTGGTCGAGAGGTAAAACGTTGCTACGCACAACGGCGTCTAGCAAAAAGCAATTGGTGTCTATTACCTGAACTTTTGGAGTGACAGAAAATGAACGCCAGTCTTAAAAACGCGGGGGTTGCTGCGTCGAATGGCGCGTAGCGCCATTATATGGCGGTGTGAAAGGCCAAAGAATATTTTAATTCTGCGGTCCAGAACGGCTCCAACTGCTTGATATTTCACTGATTTCATGCTACCCTTAAAGGCCCAAAGCAGCCTGCTCGTGAACTTCTCTTTTTGGGCGAAAGGGCGAGCAAATCAGAGTTACGCATTCCAAGAAGTTCACGAGCAGGCTGCTTTGGGTAATTCGGGGCGCTATGCGCCTAAAAAACGTGTAAATACAGTGCAGTAGACGTCCGTGGAGGGCCTACGTCACGCTGGGGGTGCGGTCGAGTTGACCATAGCTGTAGGTACGCCTAGGCTATGCGTAGGACGAACGGATAAGGAAATGGCCATGACGGCAGCACTAAAGACACGCAGACATTCGGAAGACAATAATCGGACAGCGAAGCCCGAGTCGGATCGTCGTGCCTACCACATCAGCGAGATTCCTAAGTCCACCGTTGAGGCAATCAAGACCTCGCGCATGGATTCACGGCACGATCATCTCAACGCCCTGCTAGATCAGTAACTCCTAAGCGCCTCCACTTACAGTGGACTATCCGAGCCCCGAAATTGGGCTTGTGATTACGTACTCATACCTCTGGAAGAACGAAGCCGCGGCCGGCCATTCAGGTGGCAGAAAAAATCGTCCGTGCGCGATTCTGCTTTCAGTTCAGCAAGCTCTCGGTGGCCCGACGGTCACGGTTGCGCCGATCACGCACAGCAAGCCGCGCGACCCGAACGTCGCCGTCGAAATCCCGGCAGCGGTCTCACGCAATTTAGGCCTCGATGACGATAAGGGCTGGGTTGTGCTCGACGAAGTAAATCAATTTACGTGGCCCGGTTACGATCTGCGCGTGAACCCTAAAACAGGCCAATATGAGTATGGATTTCTTCCGCCTCTGTTCTACGGCAAACTCGTAACCAAATTCCATCAACTGGAGGCGACTCTTACAACTACGCCGCGAGACTAACTGACCACATCACGGCGCTCAACTATCGAAAACGGCTCGATGAAGCTGAAAATATGTGGTCGTCATCAGCAGAATCATCACGGCGGACTGCGCGAGTTCACAGCTCGGCTGTTGTTACTCCGCTGGGCGAGGTGGCTCCGGCGGAGGAGGAGGAGCTGCGTTTTCCTGTGCCTGCTTATAGATATTCGGCAGATCCCGCATGACTGCGATGGCTGCGCTTTGCTGCTCTGCTGAGAGACGGCGGTACTCGGCTTCATCGATTGGAAGTGCAAGATCGCGGCGCGCGCATAAAAGTGCTTCAGGCAAAAGGCTCGAATGCTCTTCCAACCAATCGGATAGCGCGGCTCCCAGCTTAAGAACGTCCGCCCCTTGCTGCGCATTTAGCTCCTTCATGGTTGCTGTATGTCTGCTGTGGTTTTCAAGTTCATTCTTGGCCTGCACGTTAAGCCGCTCCATTGCAGCCCTGTCTGAACTCCCTGCAATATTGTGTTCCTTCATCAGTTGCACAATTCGCTGGTGTTCAGCTATCGCAGAATCCATATAGCCCTGGGTTAGATCAATCTGCGTTTTTCGCACGACAAGTGGCGCTCTCCTAACTAGCATCTGAACGTAGCCTGGCATTACGGCTTTTTGAAATTTCATCAATGCAGTAACGGTGGGCTGCTGGGCAACTAAATGAGCCTTCAAAAGCATTGCGGTGTTGTCGACCATGCTGCGCCCTAGGGCCGTCTGATCTTCTTTGACGTCCATCAGTCGAGACATCGAGGCCTGGATTCGCGAGACTGCCTCTATAGCTGGAAGATATACATCCCTCCGTAGAGACATTTCGCGCTCCAATCTTTGTTGGCCGGCATTGTGATCCTGTTGCATGCGGAGCTGCTTACGGGAGTTCCTATTGCTAAGAGTCGTGGTCACGAACGCGACACTCGCAGCAATAAGGGCAGCCCATACCGTATCCGGGACGTGAAAAAGCCCCGTGCTGATGAGCGCGAAAAATCCGCCTATGTAATCCATTGTCTGTGCTCCACTATTTCCACGGAAATTTATTTTACGCTAACCGTCCCGCTTCATTTCAGGCCGCACGCTCGCTGTGCATTCCCTCTTCCCACACTTCGAGCAGCGCATACGGCTTACCACGCGATCAAGCTCGGCATCCCAGCCCGAGAACGCCGCCAGAGTCTCGGGGCGCGCGTTGCGGCTGTGCCCACACGTGCAGGTCAACCGAATGACGTACTGGCCTCCATTGTCGGAGAGCTTGACGATGTGAAGGGCTGGGCGCGGCGGCATCATTGGAGCGCCAATTGTCTCGACGCCAGCATGCTGGCGTCCACCCAGTACCGGCGACCCGCAACTACTGTATGCCGACGCGGCTAAGCCGACGCTCGATGGCAGAGCACAGAGACGAGCTTGAAGTCGATTGAATCCGGGGAAGGGCTCGCAAACGTCGGCACAAATGGGAGGTCGCTTAGAGTTGGGCCGGTGATTGTCGGCTCTTCGGACAAGCCTTGCCGAAGAAATGCCAGTTTGCGTTCCTTGCAGTCGAAGGCCATCAGGTCGTAGGAGGGTTTTAGCGCCTCTCCAGTGGCCGACCAACGCTCTCGCCGAATCCATGCTGTCGTATATCCAGAGCGAATATCGATACCCTCCAGGGCGACACTCGCTGCGCTGTGATGATCGGAGCTAACGGCGACCATTTCCCAGTGCGCGGCTATCGCACTAGCCTGGGGGTCGGCGAGCGCCGATGAAGCGATTGCTGCCGCGGCCATGATGATGCTGAATATTTTCATTGGCGATTTTACTCAACCTCCATCAAGTTCAAATCATTGCGCGCTGCGTGTAGCCACGAGCTGCTTTAATTTGCAGGCCGGACACTCATCGCCGTATTGCGGCCTTGAAATACTCCAATGTGTTCAGGGAGGCCGAAGCATCTCAGCGGGGTCTATGCCCTCGCTGTATTCTAAGTCACAGGGGCGCGTCCAGGATCAGGTTTTTTCTAGTCGTACCTGGTCGTTTACGGGTCCGTTTTCGTCCTTTAAGTGGCCTCTCCTGGGCACCACACCCTTGCTTTCTGGATGCTATCGTCCACCCATGACTTGGCCACCCGGTGCGGACCTTCGCACGCACTAGAGGCCACTCTGCCGGTATTTTCCACCTACCTGTTGAGCTACATCAACGTCGGTATCTTTTGGAATAATCATCACCACATGCTGCATGCCACGGAGCGCGTCAACGGCCGCGTGTTGTGGGCGAATCTGTTCTTGTTGTTCTGGTTATCGGTCGTTCCGTTCGCAATAAGATGGATGGATGAAACCGGATTCGCCGCCTTGCCGACAGCAGCCTATGGCGTTGTATGGCGATGGCCGCAGGCGGCTACAATACATTGCAGCGTACGATTATCGCCTGCAATGGCCCCGATTCAAGACTAGCCGCGGCTCTAGAATCCGATTTGAAGGGCAAGCTTTCTATTGGTTTAGGCGTTGCGGCCGACCCGCTTGCATTCCTAAGACCGTGGGCGGCCATGGTGCTGTACGAGTTGGTTGCGCTGGTGTGGTTGGTGCTGGATCGGCGCATTGAAGCGGGCCCCGCGTGAAGCGCGCCCAGGACAAAGTATTTGAAGGCCAGTAGGATGACGACCCACGCTTAGACCCGGAGCGACATCGCTGCATGGAGCTAAGCAGGGATCTGTCTAACCGGCGGTCACTGGCGGTTTAGGCGTCTTATTCCTGACGCATTCAATGATTTCTCGTCTGCGACCCGCACCAGATCACGCCCCTCGTTTTTCGCCACATACAGTGCCGCATCCGCGCGCGCGATGAGTTCGTCGAGCGAACGCACCTGATGGTCGCGGCTCGCGAGCCCAGCGCTCAAGCTGACGCGCAGTCCCGCACCTGAGGGCGGCAGCGTGATGGCAAATACCAGGGTGCGCAGACGCTCGAGCGTGGCGATGGCCACTTCCGCCGTTGCATCGGGCATGATTAGTAGAAATTCCTCGCCGCCCCACCGGCCGAGGACATCGACACTGCGCAGCGACTCGCGGCCCAAGCGGGCGAACTCTCTCAACACGTAGTCCCCCGTCGCATGGCCGCAGCGATCATTGATGAATTTGAAATGATCCATGTCGATGATGGCGAGCGTCAAAGCGGTATCAAATTCGGTCGAGGCAGCCAGAGCATCCGTCGCCAGTTCCGCCGTGCGGCGTCGGTTCGGCAATCCAGTCAAGCCATCTTGACTTGCCAGTCGCACCAGCTGCTGGCGAAAGCGCAGGTTGGTCACCAAGAAGTAGATGAGGAGTGCGATCACCAGGACGCCGGACACTGAGGCGATCGCATTCCAACGCAATTGCTGCGCCTGGCGCTGTGACTGCTCATGAGACAGATCCAACTCGCGCTTCAGCAGCGCGTTGCGCTCAATTTCCCGGTCCGTCTCAAAGCGGGCGCGCAGCGCAACCGCCTGCTTGGTGCGATCGGAATCATTGGTTGCGACGTAGCGGCGCATGTATTCGGCCAAGTCATTGTAGGCATCGCGATAATTGTGCAAGGCGGCGTTGGTGCGCGCGCGCCATTGATACAACGAGGCGACGCGCAGCGGCAGAACGTCGGTTCCGCTGTGGTCAAGCACCTCGTTCAACGTAGCCAGGGCCTTCTCTGGATGTCCCTCGGCCAGATCGATACGTGCCAGCAGCGCCTCGGTCTCCTTGACCTCGTCGGAGAACCTCGAAGCGATAAACGTGAACAAGGCATTCTCGCAGGAGGCACGCGCCTTGATGAGCTGTCCTAGTTCAATACGCGCTTCGCAAACCCGCACGTCGGAGAATGCAACGCCCTGAGAATCATTGAGCGAGGAGCTGAGCTTGCGGGCATCGTCGAATTCGGCGATGGCCTGCGAATACTTTTGCATGAGAATCAAAATTCGTCCGCGCAAAAATCGATCGACGGACAGCGCCAGCGGCAGGTGGTGCGCGGCGTCCCAGTCGATCGCTTCCTGATTCAAGGTAAGCGCTTGTGGGTAGTCGCCCATGCCTCGCAGTACCGTGGCCAGCACGCCGGCGGCGAGAATGTGCGGTTCGGCAAATGCCGGCGTGGTGCTGGATCGATACGCCTGAGAAAGACTGCCGATGGCCAAGTCCTGGCGATCTTCGCGATACTGCAGGAGCCCACGCGCAATCAGCAGGCAGATATCCTCCAGGGAACCGCGCTTCTGCACCGCTTGCGCCTCTTCGGTCGTTTTGACAGCTGCCGCGATCCCCGCTTGGTCATAAACGTTTTCTGCGTACAACGATAGCAACATAATGCGGACCGGATCGGTATTGTCGGTGGCCAGCTTCAGTCCCTTGAACACCGCATCGCGCGCTTTGGATTCCAGTTCAAGAATGCTGTAAGCCTGACCCTGCACGCTGTACAAGGAAGCGAGACGCTGAGGGTTGGGGACGGGCGAGGCGAGTTCCGCTTTGAGCAGCGCCGCTACTTTTTTCAATGCAGCATTGGCATCCTGGTCCACCAATGTCTGCAACGCTCTAATCGAGGGATCCACATTGGGCAGGCAAGCGGCGGACGCCGGCCGGCAGCCGAGCAGCCACGACACTAATAGCGTGGCCAGAATGCCTGCAATTCCCGCACGGCAGGCGCGTTGCTCGGCATACTTGGAAGAGCTCATGATTGCCGACAAATTACGGGCTTCAGGCCTTTGGTTCGTTACCCAAAGTCACGGTTTTTAACTTCTTAAAGGATGCCCCGTGCGCGGCGCGCCAGCGGCGCGGACTGTGACCGAATTCGCACGTTATGCGCCATCCTGCGAACGCCGGTGGTGACAAGCGCGCGGGAAATGCGCATATTGGAGGTGGCGACACATATATCGAGCCTTGCTCAACTAAAAAAGGACAGGCCACTTATGTCATCCTCGTTTCTGGATCGCGAAAATACCGTGGCCGGCGCTGGTTTTAATCGATTTATGGTGCCGCCGGCGGCCCTAGCGGTGCATCTTTGCATAGGGCAGGTCTATGCGATTTCGACCTTCAACTTGCCCCTCACCAAGCTCATCGGCCTGACGCAATCCGCGCCCGGCGATTGGACGCTGAAAGACGTGGGTTGGATTTTCTCGATCGCGATCGTATTCCTCGGTTCCTCGGCGGCCATTTTTGGACGCTGGGTTGAACGTGTAGGACCGCGAAAATCGATGTTCGTCTCGGCGCTGTGCTTCTCGGGCGGATTTCTGCTCTCCGCCGTGGGCATCCATTTGCACCAACTGTGGATCATTTATCTGGGGTACGGGGTGTTGGGAGGCTGCGGCCTTGGCATCGGCTACATATCCCCGGTTTCCACACTGATAAAATGGTTTCCCGACCGTCCCGGCATGGCCACTGGCATGGCCATCATGGG
>JANYAD010000105.1 GCA_025355165.1 Gammaproteobacteria bacterium
GGATACCGAAATTAAACGCGCTCAGGAGCGTGGGCTTGCAGGCTATCCGGTCTATACCCGCAAACTTACGACCGACGTTTCGTACTTGGCATGTGTAGGCAGGTTGTTCAAGCACGCCGGACTTCTCTACCCGCAGTTTGCCACCCACAACGCCCACAGCATCGCATCGGTGCTGGAGCTGGCTCCGCCTAAGGCTGATTTCGAGTTTCAGCGGCTGCATGGCATGGGCCGGCTGCTCTATGCGGAGGCCGCGCGTCAGATCCCGACCTTCCCGCCAGTGCGCGTGTATGCACCCGTTGGCGAACACAAGGATTTGCTTGCATATTTGGTGAGACGGCTGCTCGAGAATGGCGCCAATACTTCCTTCGTGAACCGATTTATGGACGAGGACGTGCCGGTGCCCGAGATCGTCCGCGATCCCGTTTCCGAACTGGAGCGCTTCGAGTCATCGGCCCATTCGCGCCTGCCGATTCCTGCTGCCTTGTATTCAGATCGACGCAATTCCCGTGGAATTGACCTTGGCGACCCCCGCGAGATTGAGATCTTGCGCGAGCAGGGTGTCGCACACCGCTCAATAAAACCCGCCGACTCACCTGCCGCCGGTCCGCTCATCAATGGCAAGTTGCAGCCCGGTGCTACGCGTCCGATCACCAATCCCGCGGATCGGCGCCAATCAGTGGGAGTTTCGCGCGACGCCGACGCGGCCGAAATCAACGAAGCATTCGATTCGGGCGCAAAGGCGCAGCCCGCGTGGAATGCAAGCGGCGGCGATGGGCGTGCGAATCTTTTGGAAAAAGCCTCTGATATGCTCCAGGCTCAGCGTGCGCAATTCCATGATCTGTTGGTCAGGGAAGCAGGCAAGACCATCACGGATGCGATCTCGGAAGTGCGCGAGGCAGTGGATTATTGCCGCTATTACGCCTTGCAGGCCCGTAAGCAATTCGCGGCTCCGCTGCGGCTCGAAGGCCCCACCGGGGAGACCAACGACTTCATTTTGCAAGGCCGCGGGGTGTTTGCCTGCATCAGTCCCTGGAATTTTCCCCTGGCGATATTCGCAGGGCAAGTCACCGCTGCCCTCGGGGCGGGCAATACCGTCGTGGCGAAACCGGCCGAACCGACGCCTTTGATCGCGGCACGCTTCGTCCGGTTGCTGCACGAAGCGGGAGTTCCACCGCAGGCCGTTCACTTGGTACCGACGCCGGGTCGATTGTTTGGAGAAGTGGCGCTCAAGCATCCGGCATTGGCGGGCGTCGCCATGACCGGTTCGACGGCAACTGCCGTGACCATCAATCGCGCCTTGTCCCTACGCGAGGGAATGATCGTGCCCCTGATTGCGGAAACCGGCGGCCTGAACGCGATGATCGTGGATTCTACTGCGCTGCCAGAGCAGGTCGTGGACGATGTGGTGAGCTCGGCGTTCATGAGCGCCGGCCAACGCTGTTCCGCGCTGAGGTTGCTGTTCCTGCAGGAGGAAATTGCCGATTCCGTGCTGGAAATGATCTCGGGTGCCATGGATGAGCTTGTCATCGGCGATCCATCCGCTCTTCAGACCGACGTAGGCCCCGTCATCAACGCCGCTGCGAGAGAGCAGTTGACGCAGCACATCGATCGGATGCGCAAGGAAGCTCGCATAGTCAAAGCGTGCGATTTAGGGGAAGAGCACAGGCATGGCAGCTTTTTTGCGCCCCACCTCATCGAGCTCACAGACGCCGGTCAACTTAAACGCGAGGAATTTGGGCCAATACTGCACGTCGTGCGTTATCGATCGAGCGAGATAGGCGCGGTGCTGAAGGCCATCCGCGACAGCGGATATGGTTTGACGCTCGGCGTGCAAACTCGCCTGGAATCATTCTGGCGGCAAGTTTTCCAGGACACGGCCATCGGCAACACCTATGTGAATCGCAACATGATAGGCGCCGTGGTCGGCGTCCAGCCTTTCGGCGGCAATGGCTTGTCGGGCACGGGTCCAAAGGCCGGCGGGCCGCATTATTTGACGCGCTTTGCGACCGAACAAACCGTCACCATCAACACCTCGGCCGCCGGCGGGAACGCCGCGCTGATGTCCGACCTGGATTGATGCGTCATCCGCGCGCGAGCGCAATTGCGCTCATTCCGGGATGACGACAGTGCCGGACGCGCGCTGCATTTTCACCCGTTGCGTCGCACCGCCAACATGGGTCAAATGGCATTCGATCCTGACCGTGCGCTGAGATAATTCCATCACACGCAAAAACCAACAACAATCACGGGAGCGAGAGCACCATGGAAGACGGCATCTTCGAAGGCCTCAAGGTTCTGGATTGCGCGAGTTTCATCGCAGCACCCGCGGCCGCCACCGTGCTGTCGGATTTCGGCGCGCAAGTGATCAAGATCGAGCCGCCCGGCACTGGCGATCCCTATCGCAAC
>JANYAD010000113.1 GCA_025355165.1 Gammaproteobacteria bacterium
TGCTGCATCGTTCGGTGCGCGACAATATTCTCTACGGGCGTCCCGAGGCCAGCGATGCGCAAATGATTGCCGCGGCGAAACGCGCCGAGGCGCACGATTTCATAATGAAATTGGCTGACTCCAAACAGCGAGCGGGATATCTCGCGCTCGTAGGTGAACGCGGTATCAAGCTCAGCGGCGGGCAGCGCCAGAGAATCGCGATTGCTCGGGTCATGCTCAAGGACGCGCCCATCCTCTTGCTGGACGAAGCGACCAGCGCACTCGATAGCGAGGTCGAAGCTGCCATACAACAAAGTCTGTATCGGTTGATGGAAGGAAAGACCGTCATAGCGATCGCGCACCGATTGTCGACCATCGCGGCTATGGACCGCCTGATTGTGCTCGAGCAAGGACGTATCGTGGAGCAGGGCAACCACTACTCGCTATTGGCGCAGAAGGGTCTTTATGCGCGTCTATGGGCGCACCAGAGCGGCGGTTTCCTCGGCGAGTCCGAAGAGCCCGACGCATTAAGCGCAGTGGCGATGTCCTAAGCGGCGCCTGTGCCGACAGGCGCATCTACAGTGAATAGAGACACCCTGCGCGCGTTTTTACCGGTCGGCTGGCGGAGTCGATTCTCGCTCTCGGCGACCGATCTTTTGCGCGATCGGACCTATCGCCGTCTCTGGACGTCCATTTTAATTTCCTCTTTCGGCGGCCAAGTCACCTTGCTTGCCGTGCCATTGACCGCAGCGGTGCTGATGCATGCCGCCCCAACCCAAATGGGTTTGCTGACGGCGATGGAAGTCATACCGTTTGCCTTGTTCTCGCTGCCCACGGGCGTGCTGCTGGATCGCGTCAAAAAGCTGCCCGTGTATGTGGTCGGGGAACTGTCCATCGCCGTGGCGGTGGCCACCGTGCCCGTCGCGTGGTGGCTGGGTTGGCTCTCCATGACCTGGCTTTACATCGTTGCGTTTCTGATCGGCGCGGTGAACACGACCGCCGGCAGTGCGGCACAAATTGTGCTCACGCAAATCGTTCCACGCGCGCGCCTGGTCGAGGCGCATGCCAAGAACGCGCTTGCCTCGGCGACGGCTGAGGTTACGGGACCTGCAGCTGCCGGGGCTCTAATCAAACTCGCCAGCGCGCCAATCGCATTGCTGGCGGATGCGCTCCTGCTCTTGGTTTCCGCCTCGATCCTGCGTGGTGTGCCGGTCAAGGAAACAACGACTGCGGTGAACATTGCCTTCTGGTCCGCCATGCGGGAGGGGATCGATTTCGTTCGCGGTCACAGGCTACTGGTTGCTATGGCCTGCTGTGTTGGCATTTGGCAAATGTGCAGTCAGGCTGCCATGGTCGTACACATCTTGTTCGCGATTCACACGCTCGGGCTGTCGGAGCGGGGCGTCGGTCTAAGCTATGTTGCCCTGGGGGCCGGCACCGTGATGGCGAGTGCCAATGGACATAGGGTGGTTCGCAGACTGGGCCCTGGCCCCACGATGGTATTGGGTTTTGGCTTATCCGGTGCCGGGTGGTTGCTATTGGCGATAGCCCCCGCCAACTCCTTGGGCATCGTTGCGTACGCGACCATGTTATCGATGTACGGCATCGGCGCAATTTTCATCTTTATTAATTTCCTGTCGCTGCGGCAATCGGTCACGCCCGCGCCGATGCTGGGACGAATGACGAGTACCATGCGCTGGTTGATTCTGTTGCCCGCAGGTCCCGGTGCACTTCTCGGCGGTTATCTAGGCGAGCATCTCGGACTGCGTGCCGCGCTTAGTTTCTCGGGAACAACGGCGTTGCTGCTGGCACTGGCGGCTTGGCGCTTGCCCGTGATCCGCCGCATCAGAACATTACCGACTCTTAAGGCCGAGGCCGTGACGCCGTTTTCGTCCGATTCTCAATGACTTAAGCCGCCCGATTTCGAGCGGCTTGCGGCTCGATCGTGCAACCGACTAACGAGCGTCAACGGCCTTGGATGTGGTGCCGTTGAAGAGGTAAGTTGGGTCGCATCGCGGCCGAACTACTGTCAAAGATAAGGAGTGGGTATGAAAGCTTCTCATAGAGGGTTGTTCTTGGGTTTATGCATCGCCGCGAGCGCAGTCGTTGCGCCAACCATGGCCTCGGCCGCAATTGTCGATATCGAAGTGGCTCCGCCGCCGGCACGCCTTGAGAGCGTTCCATTGCCCCGGGTAGGATTTGTGTGGGCGCCGGGCTATTGGGTTTGGCGCGGCCACGAACATCGGTGGGTCGCCGGCCGCTGGGTGCACGAGCGCCGGGGGTACCACTGGGTGCCCGATCGGTGGGAGCCGCGCGGGCCGCGCTGGCATTATGAGCGTGGTCATTGGGAGCGCTGAGCTACCCGTGAGCATCGTGTGAACGAAGCGGCGCGCTCTTAGGACGCGCCGTTTCTTCTTTTTGAAATCTGAGTAGCGCAACTCACCGATTGCCAATCGCGAGCGGAGATTTTCTCCGGACTTGCGAAAGCTGCGGCGGCCGCTGCTTTAAGCTCTGTGCATCCTGCAGCACACGGCGCACCCCTTTAGCCTGGATCTGCGTTGCTCGCGCGAGACAGGCGCTGCCCCCGGGCTAAGCGGACTCTTTAGTTATCAAGTGCGCCCTGTAGCACCCAGGTCTTCACCAGGTCAATGGTCGCTTGGTCCAAGCACGGATTGCTCGCCGAGCCGCAACCAAAGGGCATTCGCGCTCCCGAAATGCCGGCAGCCCCTTCGATTTTCTGCACCAAGTAGCTATTGGTGGGGTCAATAGGTTTGATCCTCAACTGGGCCGGCTGCTCGATGCTCGGTACATTGACGATGTTGGAGAAGGAATTGCCGGCGGTAAGATTCTGTACGCCGGGCAGCGTCGCGCCCATGCCGGTGTGGCAGGAAGAGCAGATTTGGCGTGAAAATTTGCTGCTGCAGCTGGGTCAAGGTGACCTGCGCCACCGCATTGTTGGCCACGGTCACAGAACTTGCGGTGGAAGAGCCGACGTTGCCATCCACATCGGTCGCGGTCGCCGTAATGCTATACGCAGCGTCGGTTACTTTCGTGGTGTCCCAAGTGAGGCTGTAAGGCGCGCTCGTCGCGGCGCCGAGCGATGTGCTACCTGCGAAAAATTCCACTTTGGCAATCGTGATCGGATCATTGACGGTGGCGCTCAAGCTCACCGTGCCTTTCAGGCTGCCGGTCGGCGTGATGAGCGTGACCACCGGCGGGGCATTAAGCACGGGCGGCGTAGCGCCGAGGTCGATGCGCGCATACAACCCGTTGGCCTCGTTGTTGGTACCGGCCGCAATGAACAGGCTGTTGTGCGGTTGATTATTGGCATCGTTGCCGAAAGCGATGCCCCACAAACCGGGCGTCGCGATGGATGCGCCGCTGGAGTCCTCAATGGCCCCCATGAAGGTTCCTGCGATCGCATCATAAGCGTTGATCTTGCCGTCGCCGAAATTACCGATCAGCAGAGCATTGCTCAAAGAACCGAAATCCGCGGGGCTCAACGCCACGCCCCACGGCGCATTGAGTGCACCCGTTGCCACCAGTTGCTTGATGAATTTGCCGTTGGTGTCGAAGATATCCACATAACCCAATCCCGCCCCGCTCGCATTGCCGTGATTGTCCGGTGCTTGCTGCTGCGCGTAGGTGACATAGATTTGCAGGGCACCGGCGGCGCCATTGGCGATAGCCTGGATGCCAAAGGGCGCGTAGCCGGTTGGAATGCCCGGATCGGCAAAGGCAAAAGCGCCTGCGGACTGCTTGGCGAAATTCGTATCGAACACATCGATTTTGTTGTTGTGGAAATCGGTTGCATAGAGGAAGGCTTTCCCGCCGTTTTGCGCAATCGCCAAGCCCTTGTAGACCGCGCCTCCGGTATCGGTGAACACGGTGATGGCCTGGGTCGCACTGAGTGCACCGGCCCAGCCCGCGATCATGCCGCCTTCGCCATCGAACAAGAAATTGGCGGCCGCGTTCTTGCCGCCACTCGACAGCATAAAATCTGCAGCGCTGCCGTTGAACACGATTCCGGTGGGATCGAAGGCGGTGCCCGCCGCATTCGCCGAAAATTTTACGGCCAGGGGAGCGCTCGCGGGCTGTGGTTTGCCGTTGCCGTCGTACAGCGTCGAGGTTTCGGAATGGTTGTTGGCCAACCACGCAAAGAAATGTCCGCTCGGAATCGACAAGCCCCAAGGATTCAGCAGATTTGGATCCGCCGTCAAAGCGCCTCCGCCCGCTGTATCGGCAACCAGCTTGGTGAGAGCGAAAGCGGAGCCCGCCTGCACGGTGAGCGCCGCGGATGCCGCGTTGCTGCTGTACGCTCCGCCGCTGCAGGTCAAGGTGAAGGTATCGGTGCCCGCCGTGGTGGGCGTGACGGTCTGAGTACCCGAGGCTGCGAGGCTGCCGCTCCAGCCGCCGCTTGCCGTGCAGTTCGTGCCGCTGCTCGATGACCAAGTTACCACCGCGGATTGACCGAGCGTGATGCTGGTGGGTGCAACGCTTACGCTGATGACCGCACCGGAACTGGTCACGGCGGCCATTCCGCTGTAGCCGCCCCCGCAACCTGCCAAGATCAAACCGCCGATAATTCCTGCGAGACCTAAAAATGCAGCACGATATTTTCGCACCATGACAACCTCACAATCCGATTTGAACGACTCGTGAGTTAAGTGCCGCGCTATGTCAGAGAAGTTATGCGTTGCAGCCCGTGCCGCTTCGGAAAGTTTGATGGCGTCCATGACGCGGTCGCAGTCGATTTAAGGAGCGCTCAACAAGTCGGCTCGCCGGCTGGCCATTGGCGAGAAATGTCGATGTATATCAAAAGTGAATGAATAGGTAGCTTCAACTCTTTGATTTAGTTAAGCTCCTGCTCCCATGGCTACTGCCCCCGACGGTCTCGCTGTTGAACAAGTGCATGTATGGCGCGGCGATCGTCATGTGCTTCAAGGTGTCAGCATCGACGTGCACCCCCGTGAGCTTGTGCACATATCCGGCCCCAATGGCTCCGGCAAGACCACGCTGCTGCGCGTGATCAGCGGCCTACTGCGCCCGGAGCAGGGCTCGGTGAGGTGGCAGGGGCAATCGATCGTGCGCTCCCGCACGCAATACCAGGCGGCGCTGGCCTATGCGGCCCATGAACCGGCCCTCAAGGGCGATCTTACGGCACTGGAAAACATGCGTTTCGCGGTGGGACTCAAGCGGCGTACGAGCGCGTCGGAGCTTCAGGCGGCTTTGGATCGCACGGGCGCGGGTGGCTGTGCGGACTTGCCGGCCCGGGTATTGTCGGCCGGTCAGCGGCGCAGGGTTTCATTGGCCCGCGTGTTGGCGATGCGCGCCTCGGTGTGGCTGCTGGATGAACCCTATGCCAACTTGGACGCGGCCGGTTCTGCGGTGGTCTCGCAAATGCTGCAAGATCACGTACGGGACGGAGGTTTGGCTCTGGTCGTGGCCCACCGCGACTTGTCGCTTGATTGTGCTGTGCGACGGCTGGAGCTCAAGCCGTGAGTGTCGGCGCGTGGGAAGCGTTTTTTCTGGTCATCCTGCGTGAAATGCGTCTCAGTTTCAGGCGTCCGGAGCAGCTACTGCAGCCCTTGGTGTTCTTCCTCATCGTCACGACCCTGTTCCCGCTGGGATTGAACCTGCAATTGTCGCTGCTGCGAGACATGGCACCGGGTGTGCTTTGGGTGGCCGCGCTGTTATCTTCGCTGTTGTCGCTCGATTCGCTATTCAAGGGCGACGCGGATGATGGAACATTGGAGCAACTGACCTTGAGCGGACAGAGTCTGACCGTCATTGTGGCGGCGAAGACCGTCGCGCACTGGCTGGTGACGGGCATCGCCTTGGTCGTGGTTTCGCCCGTTGTGGGAACTGCGCTCGGAATTCCAACCAGCGCATTTGCGACAATGATGTTGAGTTTGGCTTTAGGCACGCTCACGTTGAGCTGGCTCGGGGCCATCGGCGCCGGCCTTACGATCGGCGTGCGCCGCGGCAATGTGCTGCTGTCGCTGATCGTTTTGCCGCTGGCGATGCCTTTACTCATTTTCGGCGCCGGCGCGACCGATCGAGCGATGTCCGGAACGAGTGTTGCAGGAGCTTTGTATTTTTTAGCGGCGCTGTGTGTGTTCACCTGCACACTGGCGCCGTTTGCGGCAACCGCGGCGTTGCGCATTACAGTGGAATAACGGCCCAAAATTTATGTGGACCTGGTTTTACAAGCTCGCTTCTCCCCCTTACGTCTATGGCGTCGCAGCAGCGTTGATGCCCTGGTTCCTGGGGTTCGCCGCGATCGCCATCGGCTACGGGTTGATTGGCGGCCTGGTGTTTGCACCGCCTGATTATCAGCAGGGCGATGCATTTCGGATTATCTACGTTCATGTGCCGAGCGCCTGGATGTCCGAATTCGTCTACACGACGATGGCGGTGGCGGGCGCAATCGCGCTCATATGGCGCATTAAAGTCGGTTTTGCCGTGGCCGGCGCCTCCGCCCCCATCGGCGCTTCCTTCACGCTCCTGGCCCTGGTGACCGGCTCGATGTGGGGCAAGCCGATGTGGGGCACGTACTGGGCGTGGGACCCGCGGCTGACCTCCGAGCTTATTCTGTTGTTCCTATACGTGGGTGTGATGTCGTTGCGCTCGGCCTTCGAAGACCCCGCTCGCGGCGATCGGGCGGCGGCGCTGCTGGCGATCGTTGGCGCGGTCAACATCCCCATCATTCACTATTCGGTAGTGTGGTGGAACTCCCTGCACCAAGCCGCTACGGTTGCTAAACTAGGCAAACCTTCGATTGAGGGCAGCATGCTCTGGCCATTGCTGTCGATGTTTGTCGGGTTCATGTTGTTCCACGGCGCTGTGCTTTGCCTGCGGTTGCAAGGAGAGGTGCTCAATCGGGAGCGCCAGTCGGCGTGGGTGCGGGAGGCGATCAATTCATGAATAGTAGCTTTTGGTACATGGGGGGCTATGCGCGATATGTGTGGCCATGCGTCGCCTTTGCGTGCGCCGTGTTGGTGTGGAATTTTTGGTCGGCGCAGCGTTATCTCGCCGCCGCCAAGCGTCGGGCGGCGCGGGGCCTCGCCATGGCGGCGAGTGAGGCGCGATGACTCCGCGTCGTAAACGTTTGTTTGTCGTTCTCGGCATTCTGGGCGGCGTTGCCGCATCGGTGTCCCTTGCCGTGATGGCGTCGCGGGAAAATCTCATGTTTTACTTCGATCCCACGCAAGTGGTCGAAGGAAAAGCGCCCCTTGCAAAGCGGTTTCGGATCGGCGGCATGGTGGTGAAGGGCAGCGTGGAGCGCAAGCCCGGAGATATAGAAGTGCAATTCGTGCTGACCGATTTCGCGCACCAAGTGCCGGTCAAGTACAGCGGCGTGCTGCCGGATCTATTTCGCGAGGGGCAGGGCATCATCGCGCACGGCACCATGAGTTCCAGCGGCGCTTTCGTGGCCGACGAGGTGCTTGCCAAGCACGACGAGAAATACATGCCTCCTGAGGTCGCGGCGTCGCTGAAAAATAAACAGACGGCAGCGGCGGACCCTACCCCCAAGGGCCCGACCACGTAGGCGCCAAGCAAAAGGAAGATCGTATGGCACCTGAACTGCGAATTCGAGTTGCGTGCCACGTACAACACCGAAAAATCGTTGTTCACAAAGCAATACAGCAGGCAGGCAAATGCCGCGACTACGAAGACGAATTGGCCGGTGACCGCCGGACGAGCCACGGC
>JANYAD010000166.1 GCA_025355165.1 Gammaproteobacteria bacterium
ATCGGCATCGAGCTTGAAAAGCGCGCGACCGCCATGGGCGCCGCCATGCCGGGGCCGCAGTCCTTGAGTCATGCGCTCGATGCCGAGATGTTCAAATGGGTGGCGGATGTTTTGGTGCAAGAAGCGGGCATCACGCCGTTGCTGCATCGGTTGTGCGTGACGCCCATCGTCGAGCAAGGCACCGTCGTCGGCGTCGTCACCGAGAGTAAAGCCGGCCGCGAGGCCATCTTCGCCAAACGGGTGATCGATGCCACCGGAGATGCCGATCTGGCGGCCCGCGCCGGCGCGCCGTTCCACAAGCTGGCGAGAAAGGAAATGATGGCCGCCTCGGTCATGTTCTCGATGAGCGGCGTAAACAAGCGCCGCTTCATAGAGGCGGTCAAAGCGGACCCTCAGACCTACGCGGATTGGTCGGGCAACGGCGAATGGGACTACGAGACCACGGGCAAAGAGGACAAGCTGTTCTCGCCGTTTTTGCGCAAGCCGTTTCAAAAGGCGCTGGCCGCCGGCATCATTCCCCCGAATCTACATACCATCGCCGGCACTTGGGGATCGGTCAGCGATCAAGGCGATCTGACCTACTTGAATCTGGTGCATTTGCCTGAAATAGACGGCACTGACCCGTCCGATCTGACCATCGGCGAGATGCGTGGCCGTCGCGAGGCGATCTATGCGCTTGCGGCTCTGCGCGGATTCATGCCGGGGTGCGAAGATGCCAAGCTGCGTAATTTCGGCATGACCTTAGGTATTCGCGACACCCGCAAGATCGATGCCCTCTACAATCTCACCGCACAGGACGTGCGCGAGCAAGCGCGCTTCGAAGACGCCATCGGCATCTTTCCCGAATTCATCGACGGCTACGGCGTACTGATCCTGCCGACCACCGGCCGCTACTGGCACCTGCCCTATCGCGCGCTCGTTCCGAAGGGTATCGGTAACCTGCTGGTTGCCGGCCGGTGCATCGGCGGGGACAAAATTTCCCATGCCTCCGCCCGCAACATGATGTGCTGCGCCGTCAGCGGCCAAGGCGCGGGCATCGCGGCGGCCACCTCCATTCGCCTTGACCAGCCTTTGGATAAGCTCGATATAAAAGAAGTTCATCGCGAACTCGCTCGGCAAGGCGCACGATTTCTGTGAGCCCCCGTGTCTTAGTTTCGCGGCTGCGCTGGGGGGTGCTGGGGCTGGCCGCGCTCGCGGTGTCGAGCAGCTACTACGAAGACGATGTGATCGGGCCCATTGCCGACCTGCTGCACCAACAACGCGGATTCAGCCAGTCGCAGCTCGGCATGCTAAATGCAGTCATCAGCATCCCCAACGTTGCGCTCGCCCTGATCAGCGGCGTTCTGATTGACCGCTGCGGGCCCGCCCGCGTCGCATTCTGGTCCGCGGCCGTGGGAGTGGTGGGGGCGGCTTTGACCGCCATTGGCACTCCCTACGGGTTCATGGTCGCGGGACGCTTCATCTTCGGTATCAGCGAGGGTGCGATTTTCATTGCGTTGATTGCAACCCTGGCGCGCTGGTTCCCGCGCAGCGGCATCGCCCTGGCCACAGCGCTGTACTTGAGTCTCGCGCGGGTGGGATCCTACGCGGTCGATACGTCAACGGCATGGGCGCACCCGTTGTATGAGCGGGGCTGGCAGCCCCCTCTTGTGCTCGGCACGGCGGTAACCATTGCCGGGCTGGTCGCGGCCGCCACGTTGTACTGGGCGGACCGCCATCGCCACTCCCCGACCGAGGTTACCGTCGAGCGTGTTAAGTGGCGACAAGCTCTGAATTTCGATTTGTCGTACTGGTACATTCTCGCGCTGCACGTGTTGTACGCGGCCGTTTTCTTTCCGTTTCGAACCACCTACGTCATCGAGTATTTCCAGCATGCTAAGGGTCTCACCCTGCAGCAAGCGGGGGTCGCGAATAGCTGGGTATTCTTTGCGGCAATTTTCGCAACGCCTTTGTTCGGACTACTCGCCGATCGGTTCGGTTCGCGCGCGCTGATGCTCACCGTCGGCACGCTGCTCCTACCGCTCACGTTTGTGGTGCTCGGGCTTACGCACTTAAACCTGTGGGTTTCGACCGTGCTCATGGGAATCAGTTTCTCACTCGTGCCCGCGGTGATATGGCCCGCCACCACCCTTCTGGTCGAACCGCACCGCCTCGGCACGGCGCTCGGACTCATCACGCTGATTCAGGCGCTCGGCATGGCAGCCTCCAATCTCGCGGCCGGCCGGCTTGCCGATTGGGCCCAGGCGGGCGCCCAGAACCCGGCTGGTTATGCCGTGATGTTGGAATTCTTTTTCATATTGAGCATCGCGGCGCTAACCGCCGCCGTGCTCCTGTGGCGGCGCGAGAGGGGGCCGAAAGGACATGGCCTGGAGGCCGCGGGCAGCCGTGCAAACTAATTACGGTGCGCGAACCACCGCTCGATCTCGCCGACGAATCCGCGGCGGAAAACCAGCACACACACGACAAAGATAGCGCCGATGATGACCGAGACCCAGGAACCCACCAGTCCCGACAAATACTCTTGCAGCGTAACAACCACGATGGCGCCAATCGCGGGCCCAAGAAACGTCCCGCTGCCGCCAAGCAACGTCATCAAGATGACTTCTCCGGAATTGCCTTGACTGACATCCGACAGTGTCGCGAAACCTAATACCAAGGCTTTTAGGGAGCCGGCCAAGCCTGCGAGGCTCGCCGACAAGACGAAGGCTATGAGTTTGTAGCGATCCACTTTGTAACCGAGCGAAATCGCGCGCGGTTCATTCGCTCGAATGGCCTTCAGCACTTGACCAAAGGGCGAATGCACAATGCGCCGGATGAAGACGAAGACCGCAATGAAGCAGGCCAGCACGAAGTAGTACATGATCCTGTCCTCACCGAGTCCAATCAGGCCAAAGAGGCTGCCTCGAGGAATGCCTTGCAGTCCATTCTCGCCCCCAGTGAACTGCGCCTGCAAACAGATGAAGTACACAACCTGGGCCAGAGCGAGCGTGATCATGGCAAAATAAATGCCTTGACGCCGAACGGCGATGGCGCCGATGACCAGACCCAGCAGCATCGATACCGCGACGCCGCCGACGATCCCGGCCAGGGTCCCCCAGCCTTGGACCGTAACCAACCAGCCGGTGATATAGGCGGACGCGCCGAAATACGCCGCATGTCCGAAGGACAACATTTTGGTAAATCCGAGCAGCAAATTAAACGCGCACGCGAACATGGCGAAACACAGCAGCTTCATCAGGAACACAGGATAAAGCCCCAGGAGAGGCGCGATTAAAGCCAGCGCCATGAGAACCACGTACACCGCGATTTGCGCGCGCACTACGCTTCTTTGCCAAACAGCCCAGCGGGCCGCCAGATCAGCACCAGCGCCATGATGATGAACACGACAATGTTGGAGGCTTCCGGATAGACAACCTTGGTCAGTCCTTCGATCAGTCCGAGCACCAGGCCGCTGAGGATTGCGCCGACGATGGAACCCATGCCGCCTATCACCACCACCGCGAAAACCACGATCACCAGCGATGAGCCCATGAGCGGACTTACCTGGACTACGGGTGCCGCAAGCACGCCCGCTAACGCCGCCAGCGCCACCCCGGCTCCGTAAGTGCACATCACCATCAACGGCACGTTGATGCCGAAGGCCTGCACCAGCCGCGCGTTCTCGGTCGCAGCCCGCAATCTCGATCCTAAGCGCGTGCGCTCGATCACGAACCAGGTGAGCGCACACACCACTGCAGATGCGAGCACCACCCAGGCGCGGTAAATCGGCAACACCATGAAGCCGAGATTGAATCCCCCCTGCAACAGCGCCGGCACCGGATAGGACTTGCCGGAGGCGCCGAAAATGCTGCGCATCACGCCCTCGGCAATCAATGCAAGGCCGAACGTCAAAAGCAGGCCGTACACCGGCTCGACCTGATACAAATGACGCAATAGCAAACGCTCGATGAGGATGCCTAAGATCCCTACGGCAAGCGGAGCAAGCAACAGCGCCCACCAGTAGTTGATTCCCCACACCTGCAAGCCGATATAGGCCGCAAATGCGCCGAGCATATAGAAGGCCCCATGGGCAAAGTTCACCACTCCCAACAGCCCGAAGATAACGGCCAACCCTAGGCTCAACAACGCATAGAAGGACCCGTTCACCAATCCGAGCATGAGCTGCCCGAGAATCGCCGGCAACGGTATACCGAATACGCTGCTCATTGATCAGCCACGGTATCTAATGATGCGTATACGCCCGTCACTCCTTGCGTTACTTCTTGATCATGGGACAAGTCGGGTCGGGTTGCGAACCGTCCGCCTCTTCGCCTGACATCACCTTGATGACTTTGTAGTAATCCCAGGGATACTTCGATTCCGCCGGTGTCTTCACCTGCATAACGTACATGGTATGCACCATGAGGCCATCGGCACGAATGTAGCCATCGCTGGCGAACACATCATTGATCTTCGTTTTCTTCAGTTGCGCCATGACTTTGTCCGAATCGGTGCTTCCCACCGCCTTGACGGCATTCAAATATTGCAGGGTGGCCGAAAAGTAGGCGGTTTGGTTCATGGTGGGCTGTCTGTTCACCTTCGCATAGAAGCGCTTGGCGAAGGCGCGAGTCTGCTCGTTGAGGTCCCAGTACCAACCCGTGGTCAAGAACAAGCCTTGCGCCGTCTGCAGCGTCAAAGCGTGAATATCGGTGAGGAAGGCAAGCAGCGCGGCAGGCTTCATGGTCTTGGTAATACCGAATTCGTTGGCCGCCTTGAGCGAATTAGAAAAATCCGTGCCTGCGTTCGCAAGGCCCAGCACTTGCGCGCCCGAGGCCTGCGCCTGCAGCAGGAATGAGGAATAGTCGGTGGTGCCCAACGGGGCCCGCACCGACCCCAACACCCTGCCGCCATTGGCCAGCACCACCCGAGTCGCTGCTTCCTGCAGCTGCGTTCCGAAGGCGTAGTCCGCGGTGACGAAAAACCAAGTCTTGCCGCCCTGCTTGACGATGGCACTCGCGGTGCCGTTTCCGAGTGCCGTCGTGTCGTAGGCGTAGTGAATGGTGTAGGGAGTGCAGTCAACCCCCGTCAGAGAGGCGCCGCCGGCGCCGATTGCGATGAAAGGCACCTTTTTGGCCGACGCCACTTTCGACATGGCAATGCTCACACCCGTGTTCGAACCCGCGAGCACCATCGTCAGGCCGTTCTGATCCGCCCATTCGCGAAACTTCGAGGCGCCGATGTCGGGTTTATTTTGATGATCCACGCTCAGCACGGTGATCTTCTTGCCGAGCACCGAGCCGCCGAATTCGGTGATCGCCATATTGATCGCTTCGACACCGCCCTGCCCGATGACGTCCGCATACACGCTCGACATGTCGTCGATATCGCCTATGACAACTTGGTCGGCAGCGGCGCTCGCTTGCGAGGATGCATACAGTCCAAGGAGCGCTCCCAGCGCTACGAATGTTGATTTGCGGGTCATGTCCTTATCCTTCTTCAGTGTTTAAATCAAACCCCTAGAAATTCCTGCAGCAATCCCATCTGCGAGGCCAGTTCACTCTGCCCGAACTGCCTGACGATTTTGCCATGCTCCATCACGTAGAACCGATCGGCCAGCGGCGCTGCAAATCGAAAGTTCTGCTCGACCAACACCACGGTGATTCCTTTCTGCCTCAGCGTGCGAATGACCTCTGCAAGTTTTTGTACGATGACCGGAGCCAAGCCTTCGGAAATCTCATCCAACAACAACAATCGCGCGCCGGTGCGCAAAATCCGCGCCAACGCAAGCATCTGCTGCTCGCCACCCGACAGACGGGTACCCGGACTGGTCGCCCGCTCTAACAGATTTGGGAAGATATCGTAGATTTCCTCAAGCTCCATCCCTTGGGCGCCTTTCAGTCGCGGCGGCAGTAGCAAATTCTCCTCAGTCGACAAGGCAGCGAAAATGCCGCGCTCTTCCGGACAGTAGCCTACGCCTAAGCGAGCGATCTTATGCGGCGCCAGCGCGATGGTTTGCACCCCCTGGATCAGCACCGAGCCGGTGCGCAATCCGACCAGCCCCATGATGGCCCGCAACGTGGTGGTGCGTCCCGCGCCGTTGCGTCCGAGCAGGGTGACGATCTCGCCTTCCTGCACGCCGAATTCGACACGATGCAAAATGTGCGACTCGCCATACCATGCCTCCAGATTTGCAATCTGCAGCATGTCGCGGGCCATTAGGCAGTGCCTGACAGTTCGGCGCTCGAGCTGCCCATGTAGGCCTCAATGACTTGAGGATTTT
>JANYAD010000179.1 GCA_025355165.1 Gammaproteobacteria bacterium
GTCGTGAATTCGACCGCGCTCCCGATCCAGGAGATACCGCCGAGTGCGGAAGAGGCGGCGCGGGCTGGGGCGCGCAATTCCTCGCTGGCCAGCGAGAATCAACCGCCTGGAGGGAGCCCTTAAATCTTGATGGCGGCGATGCGCGCGCTGAGAAAGCGCCGCTCAGGCTCCAGCGTCGCGGTTTGAAGTGCCGCGCCATAGGCGTCTCGGGCTTCTGAGGGCCTGCCGAGTTGTTCGAGGAAGCGGCCCCGCGCAGCGTGCAGCAAATGATAAAGAGGGACCTCACCACGCGCGGCCAGCGAATCGACCAGATTAAGCGCCTTGTCAGGGCCATCCACCATGGCCACGGCCACCGCGTGGTTTAATTCGATCACGGGTGTAGGTTGCAATCTAAGCAGCACTTCGTACAGTCCGACTATTTGCGGCCAATCCGTGGCTTGCCCGTCGGCCGCGCGGACATGCAATGCGGCAATCGCCGCTTGCACTGCGTACGGGCTTACCTGCGAACCGGCCGCCAGTGATTGATCGACCAACGAAAGCCCTTCCGTTATTTCATCTCGGTCCCACCTCGAACGGTCTTGATCACCGAGCAAAATCACATCGCCGCCGGTCGTGACGCGGGCGCTGCGCCGTGCACCGTGCAACAGCATGAGGGCCAGAAGTCCCGTCACAGCGCAATGGTTGGGAAGCAGTGAATTGAGCAGCCTTCCCAAGCGAATCGCTTCGGCGCACAACTCCACATCGATCACGCGGCTGCCGGCGGTGGCTGCATACCCCTCCGTGAATACCCCATACACCACCGCGAGCACGCCATCGATCCGCTCATCAAGTACCGATGGGTGCGGCGTTTCATAAGGGATGGCGGCGTCGCGAATTTTCCTCTTGGCGCGCACCAGGCGTTGCGCCATGCTTTCCTCACTGATGAGAAATGCGCGAGCGACCGCCTGCGTCGACAATCCGCACACCTCGCGCAAGGTGAGTGCGATCTGCGCCTCGCTGTTCAGAGCCGGGTGGCAACAGGTGAATATGAGGCGCAGCGTATCGTCGCCGAATATCGCTTCGGACGGATCGATCTCGTCGGATTCATCGGTTTGCGCTAACTCCAGAGGTGCGACATGTTCCCGGAAAAACGCCGCGCGGCGAATGCGGTCGATGGCCCTATTACGCCCCGTCGCAATCAGCCACGCCCGCGGATTGTCCGGCCGGCCCCGCACCGGCCACTGCTCGATCGCAGCGGTAAACGCTTCTTGCCGTGCTTCCTCGGCCAAATCAAAATCCCCGAGCAGGCGGATCAGGGTCGCCAGTACCCTGCCCGCCTCTCGGCGAAAGACCGCCTCTATCGAGTCAACGACGGCATTCGCGTTCATGCGAATGCGCGCGCCGGCTCTAAGTTATCGGCGGCCATATGGGGCGCACCTCGATGCTGCCGTGCGCGGCTCCCGGGATGCGAGCCGCGATGGCAATTGCCTCATCAAGGCTCTTGGCGTCGATCAGGTAGTAGCCGCCCAGTTGCTCGCGGGTTTCCGCGAAGGGTCCATCCGCGATGGTGGCTTTGCCATTGCGCACTCGTACGGTCGAGGCGGTGGACACGGGCCTCAATCGGTCGGCGGCCTTGAAGTGCCCGGATTGCACGATGGACTTCGTGAATTCCATATACTCGGCCATCATCTTCTTGCGAGTGTCCTCGCTCATCGCGGCGGCTTCCGCTTCATTGTTGTAAATCATCAATAGATAATTCATGTCGCCTTCCTCGTTGCGGCGTAATTCGCCACTGCATAGTCGAACCGCGTAGGACGGATTCGACAGGCCAATACCCGCCGCGGGGACCGAAATCACACCCTTGGAGTCGCGTAGCCTGATGTACAGGTACCACAGCGGGAACTATCCTGCAGACAGCTAGTCGAATATCTTCGTGAAAACAGATACTTACAGTCTGCAGGCACTGCGCTGGCGGCATTCCACCCTTGGCCGTAAGATCATGCTCGCTGCATATCGTCCGAATCTGTTTATAACTAGAGGATACCCGATGAAGGCCTGGATACCGCTGACGCTCGTTTT
>JANYAD010000199.1 GCA_025355165.1 Gammaproteobacteria bacterium
CGCACGTGATCTCTGGCAAACCCGAGGGGGCGGGGGGGACCAATGAACATGGAAGTGACTCGAACACTCGACCGCTGGGTCGGTCGGGACGCGCAGTCGCGAAATTCGCAAGGGGGTATCAGACGGTGAGCGCTAAACAGCCACACGCCACAGCGAGCGGGACACCGCACCATATCAAGGACTTGGTGCCCGATCTGACCAATTTCTACGCGCAGTACGCGGCTATCAAGCCCTGGCTGCAGACCCGCACGCCGCCGCCGCCGGACCGCGAACGGCTGCAGTCCAAAGAAGACCAAGAAAAAGTTGATCGCCCCTCCGCATGCATTCTCTGTGCTTGCTGCTCCACGAGCTGCCCCAGCTACTGGTGGAACAGCGATCGCTATCTGGGGCCGGCAGCCCTGCTGGCCGCTTACCGTTGGATCGTCGACAGCCGCGACGAGGCGGCTGGTGAGCGTCTGGATGATCTTGAGGACCCGTTCCGCCTGTATCGCTGCCATACCATCATGAATTGCAGCGAGGCTTGTCCGAAGGATTTGAACCCGGCCAAGGCGATCGCTGAAATCAAGCAGATGATGGTCCACCGGCGTCTCTAAATGGCGGCGGAGCTTAAGAAATTACGTTGGCGTTGCCGCCGCGGGATGAAAGAGCTCGATATCTTGCTGACCCGGTACTTGGACGAGGGGTATGAAACCGCCTCGTCCGAGGAGCAGGCCGCTTTTCAGAGCTTGCTCGAGGTGCAAGATCCCTTGATTCATGCCTACTGCCTCGGCCAGGAGCGCGCGCCTGAGCACCTAGCGGCGTTGATTCAACGAATTACCGCCAACTCCGCGCCTAAGCGCTAATGCGGCCTCATACGGCTGATAGAATCGTGCAGTGTGTGCAAAGTCACGTTTAATCATTTCGCTACTGAAATTGTCGAACTTTTCCTCAGACAGCGGGTCTATCGCGACAGGCTGGGTTTTAAGCTCGCCAGTTTGTGATCTCCCATGAGCGTCGAGGAGAGTGATCTTAAACTGGTGGAAAGAGTCCAGCGCGGCGAGCGCGCGGCGTTCGATTTACTGGTCCTGCGATACCAGCACAAGGTGCTGAAGCTGATCATGCGTTACGTGCACGATGCAACCGAGGCTGAGGACATAGCACAGGAAGCTTTCGTCAAAGCATTCCGCGCCCTGCAATCGTTCCGCGGCGATAGCGCATTTTATACCTGGCTCTATCGAATCGCGATCAACACCGCCAAGAATGCGCTGGTGGCGAGTAAGCGGCGCCCCATGGACTATGACCTGGATCTGCAAGACCCCGAGCAATACGATTTGCACGCCCGGCTGGCCGAGTCCGAGACACCCGAGGGCCTGCTGCTCACCGAGGAGATTCGCGAGACAGTGAACCGAGCGATCGAAAACCTGCCTGAAGATCTACGCATGGCGATCGTGCTGCGGGAATTGGAAGGATTAAGTTACGAAGACATTGCCCAGACGATGGATTGCCCGGTGGGCACGGTGCGCTCGCGGATTTTTCGGGCGCGAGAGGCGATTGACAAGAAGCTACGTCCGATTTTTGATGGCGGCCTTGGTCGGCCTGAGGAAACATGAGCGAACAAATTCGTGAACAAGTCTCGGCGTTTCTCGACGGCGAGCTGCCCAATACCGAAACCGAACTGCTATTGAAGCGGCTGACCCGGGATGTTGAGTTGCGCGAGCACTTCGGGCGGTACGCCCTCATCGGCGAGGCACTGCGCGGGGCGGGTCCCCATATTCTGGCCCGAGGATTTGCTTCGCGCTTGAATGTCGCGATCGATGGCGAACCGGCGGTAGCGGCGGTGGCCGCAGTGGCCGGCCCGCGCGGGAGCCGCTGGTGGCGGCCGTTGGCCGGGATCACCGTCGCCGCGGGCGTGGCCACAGTCGCTATCGTTGCTCTGCAACAGCGTGCCATTGCTCCCGGCCCGGCAAACGCGCCTCCCCTTGCCGCGCAGAACAGTGCCGCTCCGCAGAGGAGCGTTGGCGTGCAAAACGCCTCGCTGACGCAAGGCGGCGGCGCGGTCCGCGAGGCGATTTCTTATACGGTTCCGAGCGCTTCGAGCGGCACGCCCGGGATGTCACCCCGTCTGACCAACTATATGTTCGCGCACAGCAAATACTCCTCCGTATTGGGCCAACGCGGCGTGCTGGCGGACTTGCTCATCGAGGACGACGAGCCGCCACTGCCGCCTGCGCTGCAGCGCGCGACACCCTCTGCGCAAGCGCCGGAAACACACATCGCCCCATGACGCGAGCCGCTCAAAGCCGTGCCAACTGGCTGCTGCCATGCGCTCTGGTCGGGGCCTTGCTGACGGCGCTTCCCCCGGGAGCGCGCGCCGCCGATGATCCGCGGGTGTGGTTGGAAAAGATGAACAAGGCGCTGGCTACCCGCAATTATGACGGCACGTTCTTTCACATAAGCAGCGGCGGACGCGTTGAGACGATGCGAATCGTGCATCGCGTGCGGGCAGGAAGGGTGAGCGAGCGCCTTCAATCGCTCGACGGCTCCGGACGGGAATTCGTTCGTGCCAACGATGAGTTGACCTGCTATTTACCGGATCAACACACCGTATTGGTGGAACCGCGGCAGGATCGGGGACCCTTTTTGGGTTCACTGCCGCAATTCGACCAGTCGGTGGGAGAGTTCTATCGGATCGAATCATTGCGGACGACGCATATACTCGGTCGACAAACTCGGGTCATTGCGGTCTTCCCCAAGGATCAGTTTCGCTTTGGCTATCGATTGTGGCTCGATGAAAAAACGGCCATGCCCCTGAAAACAGAATTGTGCGATCAGCAAGGCCAGGTCATCGAGCAGCTATTCTTCGCGCGATTGGATATGCCGGAGAACATTCCGGACAGCGACTTGGCGCCCACTGTGCGCACCGAGGGCATGCGTTGGGTGCGCCAGGGCCCCTCGATCGACAGTGCTTCGGCGGACTTAGCGGACTATCGCGCCAGTCAGCTGCCGCCGGGCTTTCGCTTGACGGTGAAAGGAGCCCAGACCCTCGGCGGCGCCTCGGCGCCGGCGAGTCACTTGGTCTATTCGGATGGGTTGGCCACCGTTTCGGTATTCGTAGAAGAGCAGCGAGGACGTGATGTGGGCACCACGGCGCCAGGGTCCGGCACGCCGGGCATCGTCAACCCCGTCGACGCCATCGCGGGAGTGGCTAATGTCGCCCCATCGAGCGGCTCCATCGAACTCGACGCACAAGCTCCCGTACAAGGCTTGGCTCGGGTCGGCTCTGGGTTCGCATTTTCCACCGTCGTGCAGGGTCACCAGGTCACCGCGGTGGGAGAGGTGCCCGCGCAAACGGTGGAGTTCATTGCTCACTCGGTGAAAATCTATGGCGGGGCGGAGATTCCGCACCGTTGAGATGAGGTTCCTGCTCTACTCCCGCCCGGGATGCGGTCTATGCGAGGAGATGCTGAGCGACCTCGCTGCCCACCCAACCGCTCGCGGGATACCGATCGATGTCATCGATGTCGATGCCAGCGCACAGACGCGCGCGCAGTTCGGCCATAAAATCCCGGTGCTGTTGTTCGCGGGCGCTTTGGTATGCCATGGTCGCCTAGACCCTGAAGAAGTGGATAAGACCCTCGCTCATCACCGCCGACCGGTATAATGCCTGGTTTGCCCAAGCCAAGGCGTCTCGACGTAGATGAAGAATATCCGCAATTTTTCCATTATTGCTCACGTCGACCACGGCAAGTCGACCCTGGCCGATCGGTTCATTCAAGAATGCGGTGGGCTCGATGCGCGCGAGATGCAGGCCCAAGTCCTCGACACCATGGATCTGGAAAGAGAACGCGGCATCACCATCAAAGCGCAGAGCGTGACCCTGGGGTTCAAGTCGATGAGCGGCGAGCTGTATCAGCTTAATTTCATCGACACGCCGGGCCATGTGGATTTT
>JANYAD010000015.1 GCA_025355165.1 Gammaproteobacteria bacterium
CGCGCAGCCCCGGCGGCGTGAGCACCTTGTTCTTGAACAACTGCGTAGGCTGCCACAGCGGCATGGATCCGATGGCGCAGGCTTTCGCCTATTACAACTTCAATAATATCGATCCCACTACCACGGACACCACCGGGCAGATCGTCTACACCGCGGGCCAAGTCCAGCCGAAGTACCACATCAACAACAACAACTTTGCACAGGGCTACAACACGATGGACGACGCCTGGGAAAACCGCTGGCGCGCGGGACCGAACTTTATATTGGGATGGAGTACGACTCTCCCCGGCAACGGCAACGGTGCTAAATCACTGGGCCAGGAATTGGAAGGCAGCGCGGCGTTTTCCAGCTGCCAAGTCACCCGAGTGTTCAAAGACGTGTGCTTGCGCGCACCGAACACCCAGGCCGACTTCACCCAGGTCAATTCAATGATTAGTTCGTTCCAATCGCATAACTATTCGCTGCGCCAAGTCTTCGCCGAAGGCGCCGCCTACTGCATGGGGACCTGAGCATGAACGTTACACGTATCACCGGTTTAGCAGCGCTCGCGGCCTTTATTGCCCTCAGCGCATGCGGTGGCGCCGGCGCCCCTACCACCAGCAACCCTACGCCATCGCAGACGGTCGCAGCGAACGCTTATACCGGGCCTCCCGCTGCATCAGCCGACGTCACGGCGTTTCAGGTGAATTTCTGGAATAACGTTCGCGTACAGAACCGCTGCGGCCAATGCCACAACGCGACTTCGCCGGCGCAAATGCCCAACTTCGCCCGCAGCGATGATGTAAATCTCGCTTATGCTCAAGCCAACACCGTGGTCAACCTAACCACGCCCTCGACCTCCCGGATCGTCACCAAGGTGGCGGGCGGGCATAACTGCTGGCTCGCGGACAGCGGTGCCTGCGGCCAGATCTTGACCACCTGGATCGCCAATTGGGCCGGGGCCGCGGGTACCGCAGCCGCGACCACTGTGCAGTTGCAAGCGCCCCCGGTTCAAACCGTCGGGCAGAGCTTGAATTTCCCGAACGACTCGGGTGCGGACTACGGCAATACGATCTATACGCTCACGCACAAAGATAAGGCCAACTACTGCGTACGTTGCCATTCATCCACGGCCGACCCGTCGGTGCAGCAGTCGCCTTACTTCGCGGATCCATCCCTCGCGGTCGCCTATCCGAATGCGATACCGAAGATCGATTTCACGGGCTGCAGCCCCTTTGTTGCCGGCAATAGCGATGGAACCAAGAGTCCTCTGTCGTGCGGCGTTAATTCACGCTTCTATCAGCGTCTGCTGGCCGACAACCACAATTGCTGGGACAATTGTGCATCGGATGCGGCACAGATGCTGGCGCAGATTCAGGCGTTCGCCAAGTTGCTCTCGCCCTCTAATATCGACCCCAGCTTGGTCATCAGCAAGGCTTTGTCCTTGACTCAAGGGACGATAGCGAGCGGCGCCAGCCGCTACGATGGGGACACCATCGCCAAGTACGAGTTTCAGTCGGTGGTCAACAATACAACGTTCGATACCAGCGGTATCGACCCTGCCGCGGATATGACGATCTCGGGAAGCGTCACGCTGGCGGGCGGCTGGGGCATCAATGTCGGCGCCGGCGGCAAGGCGCAAGCGACTACCCAAGCGAGCCAGAAGATCTACAACTTCATCCAAGCCACGGGCGAGTTCTCGATCGAGGCTTGGGTGGCGCCCGCGCTGGTAGCGGCCGACAAATCCTACATGGTCAGTTATTCGGGCGGCGACACGACGCGCAATTTCACGCTCGGTCAGACCAACCAAAGCTATGACTTTATGTTGCGCAATTCCAATACCGCGCTAACCGGGTTGCCGCAATTGCAGACCCCTGCAGCAGCATTGCTGCTGCAGGCATCCTTGCAGCACGTCGTGCTGACCTACGATGCCGTGAACGGCCGGCAAATTTACGTCAATGGCGTCAATGCGGGCATCGCCGATCCTCAGAAGGGCGGGAAGATTTCCAACTGGGATAGCAGCTTCGCGCTGGTACTGGGCAACGAAGTGTCGGGCGATCGATCCTGGCAGGGCCTCATCAAGTTCGTCGCCATCCATAGCCGCTCAATGTCTCCCGCCCAGGTGATGCAAAACTTCAACGCCGGTGTTGGCGAGCGCTACTACGTGCTCTTCAATGTATCCGATGTGACCGGCGTGGCCCAGGCATACGTGATGTTCACGGTCAGCCAATACGACAGCTACAGCTACCTGTTCTACCAGCCGACCTTTATATCCCTGGATCCGACCGTGACCCCGAACAATATCCCGGTGCAGGGAATCCGTATCGGCATCAATGGCACCGTCCCGCGGGTGGGCCAGGCCTACATACCGCTCAACACGACGGTGACTTCGGCCAAATACACCCCGCAGGGCGAAGTTCTGTCCAACATCGGCACGGTAATCGCCTTGCAGAGCGGACCGTTAACCGACCAGTTCTTCCTGACCTTTGACAAGCTGGGCAGTCAGTCCAATGTAGTCGTCGAGGCAATACCGACCGCACCGGCCCCCGCGCCGGGTCCGGTGGTCGCCGATATCGGCGTCAAGACCTTTGCCCAGATCAACGCGACGCTGTCGGCGCTCACAGGCGTGCCGACAACAGACCAAAACGCCAGTGCGACTTACCGAGCCGTGCAACAGCAGTTGCCGCCCACGGCGACGCTCGAAGGCTTCTCATCGGCTAACCAAGTGGGCATCGCGCAGCTGGCGATTCAGTACTGCAACGTCATGGTCAATAACCCGGCTTACCTGTCGAAAGTACTGCCGGGGGTAACGTTGAGTGCGGGCCTATTCTCAACCCAAGGCGGCAGGAATTCGGTCACCCAGCCGCTCGCGGCCAAGGTGCTGGGCGGTGGGGTGAACAGCGTCCCGCCGGCGACCACCATGACCGGCGCCGGTGGCGAACTAGACAACTTGATAAACAATCTTTGCAGCACAACGGCCTGCAGCACCGATGCTCGGGTACAGGCGGTCACCGCCGCAGCCTGCGCAACGGCCTTCGGCAGCGCCAACATGTTGATCAATTAAGCCAAGACGAATCGAAGAGGTCTGTCACTATGAGCAAGAAATCAAAGCCGCTGGGAATCCACGATCCGCTCCTGCTGCAGGAACATCCCCGGCCGCGCACCCGCCGCGAATTTGTCGCACAGAGCTTCATGACGGGCGCCGCGACGGTGATCGCGCCGACGCTCGCCGGTATGCTCGCCTATCCGCGCGCGGCGCGCGCAACGCTGACCTCGGACATCCAAGCGGCAGTGACCGCATGCGGCATCACCACCGGCGCCGGCAAAATTCCGTTCATCTGCTTTGACCTGGCTGGGGGGGGGAACGTGGCAGGTTCAAACGTGCTCGTAGGCGGTCCTAAGGGGCAGTTGGATTTCTTATCGGTCGCCGGTTATAGCAAGTTGGGTCTTCCGGGATCCATGGTCCCAAGTCCCAGTGCCACGGGAAATTTCATCGACTCGAGCTTCGGGCTGCGCTACCACTCAGATAGCGCGCACCTGCGAGGCATGAAGATGCGTGCGAGCGCCGCGACCATGGCGGGGACGACCGGCACCGTCATTCCAGCCCTGTCGCAAAACGACACCAACACCAATCCTCACAATCCCATGTACGGGATTTATCAGTTTGGTGCGCGCGGCGGGTTGCTCAATCTCATCGGCTCGGTCAGTTCCCAGTCGGGCGGCAGCTCCATGTCGCCGCCGACCATGGTCATCTCAGCCGCGATGCCGACCAAGGTGTCTGGCTCGCAGGACAGCAGGGGTCTTGTCAGCACCGGGCAGCTGAGCACGCTGCTGCCCAATGCCGCCGACGTAACTCACGTTCTTGAGTCCATGAAACGCGTCAGCGACGCCAAGTATGGAAAGGTCCAGGCCTATCCGGATCCAGCCAATGTTGCGCTGAACTCGGCGGCCATTGGCAACACCGGCATTGCGCCATGCAGCTATACCAAGTCAGCTTACATTGTCGACCGATACAACCTTCCGTCGGCTGTGAATCCGGATGTGGATGCCAATATCGTTGGACCGAGCGGCATTTTCACGACCGCGGAATATCAGGCCAATCAAGACTTCCAGAAAACTGCCGCGATCATGAAACTGGTGATCGACGGCAACGCCGCCGCAGGTACCATCGAAATGGGTGGTTTCGACTATCATTCGGGCAACCGCATGGACGGCGAGGGCCGCGATTTGAATTTGGGTAACTGCATCGGCGCCTGCTTAGAATATGCTTCTCGCGTCGGCAAGCCGGTCATGATTTATGTCTTCAGCGACGGTTCTCTGGCGAGCGGCGGCATGATCGACAGCTCCGTGGGTGGGCGCGGCAAGGGCGTCTGGACGGCTGACAACCAGAACACGGCGGCCACTTATTTCTTGGTCTTCAATCCAAAGGGCAGGGCGGTGGCCGCACAAGCTAATCCGGAAATGAGCTTGCAGATCGGCAGCTTCAATGCGGACGGCTCGCAAAACACCACCAGCAGCCCGGCAGGCAACAACGTGCCTAACCTGGTGCAGATGGTCATATTGAATTACATGGCGCTGCACGGGGACGCCATCTCGGCTTGGCCCGGCTTGTTCCCGGCGCCCAACTTGAACAATACGCTCGGCACGGGCACCACGCTCGAGCCCTTGATTGCCTGGCAACCGATCGTGAACGGCAAGGTCGGCGCGTAGTCTGTAACAACAACACCCAGGGCCTGAGGAAGCTCAGGCCCGATTCTTGTCTCATTCCGGAGACAGCACACCTCGTGCGTCGCCGGCTTGTAAGATAGACACGAATCTCGCCGCACGTTGCTTAAAAAACTCATCGGCCGCTGCAAGGCTTTCACGAGTTTTCACGAATGTGCGCCAAGTCGTATAGAAATGCTGCGATCTCCCGGGCGTTGCGTTGACACTGCGGCTTGCATTGTGCGATTTTGCATAAGGTCTGATCAGGGCAAACTCGCTGAAAGGCGTGGGCGCAAAGCTTCCGGTCTACGGGGTGTTCCTAGGACAGCGGGGTTACCAGCGTGGTTGATGAATCGCGGCGCTTCGGCGTCAGTTTAAGCGTTGCAACACATGAGTAAGGCATTGTTCTTCGGCAGCATGATCCTCGGAGTCGCCATGGCGGCTACGACGATGGCCGCCGCGCCGACCCTTGTCGGCAAGGAAGCGCCGGATTTCGCGTTGCGGGGTTTGGATGGCCGCAACTTGCGTTTGTCCGAGTTTCGCGGTCAGGTGGTGTTGGTGAATTTTTGGACGCGCTCGGACGGCGACTCGCGTCAGCAGATGCCGGCGCTCGATCGCATCAACATTACCTATCAGCGTGCCGGCCTCGTTGTCCTCGGCGTGTCGGTGGACGATGATTTGCGCCGTGCTAAGGAATTTGCGACCGCGATGAGCGTGTCGTATCCGATCTTGTTCGATACGGGGGCCGGCCTTGGTGAGGATTATTTGTTGCAGAAAATGCCCATGACAATCCTGGTGGACCGCGCGGGCATCGTGCGTTATTCGGCCGTCGGCTTCAAGCGCGGCGACGAGCGCGTTTATCTTGATCACATCCGCGAATTGCTGCGCGAGTAAAAACGATAGGTCAGTTATGATGTTCAATCGAATTGTGTCGATCCTGGTGTGCGGTGCGTTGCTGTCAGCATGGGTGGCGGAGGCGAAGAATGAGCCGCCTAAGCCGGTTCCGGCTACCGCAGCGCCCGGCGCCGAAGCGCTTAGCGCCGCTGCGCCGAGCGCAGCTGCCGAGTCACCGGCTTCGGCCGTAGAAAGCGCGAGTGCACCGGGTGCCGCCTTACCGGGTTCGGCGCCCGACTCGCCCCCAGCTGAACTCAGGACGCTGGATCAGGAAGTGCAGAGCCTTAAGAAGGATGTAGTCGACCTGAACAAAGACCTGTTCGTGCTGCAAGAAGAATTGCTGTTCCCCGCCAACACACAAGTTGCACTCTACATTTCGATGGATGTGGGCACATTTTTTGCCTTGGATTCCGTGACGGTGAAAATAGACAATAAGCAGGTCAAGAATTACCTGTACACCGCGCGAGAGGCCGACGCCTTGCTCAAGGGCGGTGTACAACAAATCTATTTAGGGAACTTGAAGGTCGGGAAACACGAACTCGTGGCGTTTTTCTCCGGTAAAGGCCCGGTCGAGCGCGGCTACAAGCGCGGCGCCACCATCAGCTTCGACAAAGGCGTCGGCGCAAAATATTTGGAACTTAAGATCACCGACCGAGTTCCCAAGCATCAACCTGAGTTCATGATCAAAGACTGGGAATGATGCGTGCAAGGCGTGATTAACACACTTCGGCCGCTGCTCCTTGGCGGATTGCTGCTGACGATACCGATTGCGGCATTGCAGGCGAAGAACCTCAAGCCAGACCCCAACGGCTTGGCGCCGCACCAGGTCCAGGATTTGGCCTATGGCGACGTGCTGTTTTATTTCTATCAAGACGACTATTTCGATTCGATCACGCGCCTGCTCGCGGCGCGGCAGTTGGGCCGTGTTGCGCATACGCCGGAAGAAGCCGAATTGCTGCTGGGAGGCTTATATCTCTCGCTCGGGGAGCACGTCGAGGCGGGTAGGATTTTCGAGGCTCTGCTCAAAAAGAATACTTCGGAATTTGTTCGAAACAGGGCTTGGTTTTACTTGGGGAAGGTGTGGTACCAGCGCGGTTATCTGGACGAGTCTGAGCGGGCACTGCGCCAAGTATCGGACAAGATAGACCAGCGCATCAATGCGGAGCGATACATGTTGCTCGCGCAACTCATGATGCGCCGGGGCCGCTATGATGACGCCATTGCTGCCTTAGGCAGCTGGCATGGTGCTGCGGATTGGACCGCATACGCGCAATTCAATCTCGGCGTCGCCTTGGTACGCACCGGCCGACTGCCCGAGGCGATCGGCTACCTGGATCGGGTGGGCAACATCCAAACACGCAGCGAAGAATTGCTCGCGCTGAAGGATAAAGCCAATCTGGCGCTCGGCTTCGCGCTGTTGCAGGCGCAGCGCGCGGCGGAAGCCAAACCCATTCTGCAGCGAGTACGGCTGGAAGGTCCGTACTCGAGCAAGGCGCTGCTCGGCGTCGGCTGGGCGGATGCGGGCATGGGAGAATTCAAGCGCGCCCTGATACCTTGGCTCGAGCTGCGCAAGGCCAGCTTGGTCGACTCGGCGGTTCAAGAATCTTATCTTACTGTGCCTTATGCTTATGCTCAGTTGTCTGCCATGGGCCAAGCCGCTGAGTCCTACAGCTCGGCAATCAACTCCTTCGATGATGAGTTGAAGCGCATCGATGATTCGATCGAGGGCATCCGCACCGGCAAGCTGCTCGAACGCTTGCTCAACGACGACAAGAAAGACACGTTAACTTGGTATTGGCAGCTCACCACCGTGCCCAACGCTCCGGAGTCGCGCTACCTTTACACGCTTTTGGCGAGCAATGAGTTTCAGGAAGGCCTGAAGAATTACCGCGAAATCAATTTCATGAACCGCAACTTGGATGACTGGCGTGATGATGTGTCGGCCTACGACAACATGATCGATACCCGCCAAGAAGCCTACAACCAGCGCGTCCCCAAAGCCGATGCCGTGTTGGCAGCCACCGATCTTAATCGCCTGACGCAAAAACGCGTCGACTTTGAGTCGCGAATCAATGAGATCGAGAAATCCAGCGACGTAGCGGCATTGGGTACGCCCGCGGAGCAGCAGACCTGGCTACGTTTGAAGCGTATTGAGGATTATTTGGCGGCGCACCCGGATGATCCGGATTTGTCCGAGATGCGAGAAAAACATCGCCTCATGAAGGGGGTTATCTACTGGAGGCTTGCGGAGAGCTTCAAGGCACGACTATGGAATGAACGGCGTTCAGTTAAAGAGCTTGAGGGCCAACTCAAGGAAACGCAGCGCCGCGCCGTGCTCGTGAGGCAGGCGCGTGCAGGAACGCCGCTGACCACGGGCGGATATGCCGCGAAGGTGGCGGCAATTCGCGCACGGATCGATCAATTGCAGGGCCAGCTGTCGGAAGTTTCCGAGCGCCAGAACCTGTTCCTACAGTCGCTCGCCATTCATGAACTGGAAGGGCAAAAGCAACGCATCGAGACTTATCAGATTCAGGCGCGCTACGAGCTCGCGGCGATCTACGACCGCACCTCCAACGGTCCGAACCCCGCGCCGAAGCCCAAGCCATGAAGCGCACATCGCAACCGATCGCAGCGGCGGCTGCGCTGATCGGAATCGCCCTCGTGATGCCGGCGGCCGCTGCGCCTAAAAAACCCCCGACCATCAAAGATCTAGACAGTCAGCAGGTCAATGTCAGCCCAGATCCGCCGCAAAACGTCGACTCGGCGAAAACCATGGAAAGCTACAAGCGCTTTCTGGATTTGAATGCCGGCGACGCCGCGTTGCGCTCCGAGGCACTGCGCCGGCTGGGCGATTTGAACCTTGAAAGCTCGGAGTCCGAACGCATCGAGCGTGAACTGGTCACGAATGAGGGCTTGCGCGCCACCGAGGCCATTCACCTGTATACCGCCTTGCTGAAGACGTATCCGAAATACGAGCGCAACGATGCCGTGCTTTACCAACTGGCGCGCGCTTACGAACTCAACGCACAGCCCGACAAGGCGCTTAAGTCCCTAGATCAGCTGGTGGCGCAGTACCCCAACAGCCGCTATATCGAGGAAGCGCAGTTTCGCCGCGGCGAGATACTTTTTGTCGAAAAAGCCTATCCCAAGGCGCAGGCCGCTTACGAGGCCGTCATCAAGGTCGGATCGTCCTCCGGCTTTTATAACCAGAGCCTCTACAAGCACGGTTGGTCGCTTTTCAAGCAAGGCGAGAACGAGCGCAGTCTCGACTCTTTTGCTTCCGTGCTTGATTCAGTTCTGGTATCCAAACGCGATCAAACTGTGTTGATTGACATCGATACCTTGAGCCGACCCAATCGAGAATTGGTCGAAGACACATTCAGGGTGATGTCGATTACATTTTCCTATCTTGAGGGTCCTAAGTCGATCGCCGAGTTTGCGAAGCACCGCAAGCCGCGACCGTATGCCTACCTCATGTACGCGAGGTTAGGCGATCTGTATATGGAAAAGGAGCGCTACACCGACGCGGCTGACAGCTACCGGGCGTTCGTCTCGCAGGAGCGCAACAACGAAAAAGCGCCGTTGCTCGAGATGCAAGCGATCGAAGCCTATTCGAAGGGCGGCTTTCCGCAGTTGGTGCTGCAGGGCAAGAAAGAGTTCGTGGAAAATTACAGTTTCGGCACGCCGTATTGGCAAGGGCGCGATCCGAAAGCAGAGCCGAAAGTCGTGGAAGTTTTGAAAACCAATCTTAAAGATGTGGCGCAGTACTACCACGCCCAAGCGCAGCGCAGTAAGAATGTGGCCGACTACCAAGAGGCCGCCAAGTGGTACCGCAGCTATCTGCGCTCGTTTCCCGACGATCCGGGGTCTGCGGTGACCAATTACTTGCTGGCAGATACGCTGTTCGATAGCAGGCAATTTCTCGACGCCGCCGAAGAATACGAGAGCACGGCCTATCGCTACGGCGCCCATGACAAAGCTGCCGCGGCCGGATACGCAGCAATCGTTGCCTATGGAAAGCAAGAAGAGAGTCTCTCGGGCGAGGCCAAGTCGACCTTGCATCAGAAAACCATCGACAGCTCGCTGAAGTTTGCGCAAAGCTTTCCGGCCCACCCGGAAAGCGCGCAGGTCCTGACACGCGCGGCGACGGAGCTTTATGCGGCAAAGGATTATCTACGTGCGGTTTCTGCGGCCGAGGCCTTGCTGGCAAAGCAACCGGCGGTGGACGTTACCAAACAGCGTATCGCATGGACAGTGATTGGCAATTCGAATTTCGATCAGGGTGTGTTTGACAAAGCCGAGGCTGCTTATACGCACGCGCAGGCGCTGATGCCACCCAATGATCCGGAGCGTGGCGTCATTGTCGAGCGGCTGGCCGCGGCGATCTACAAACAGGGCGAGCAGAAGAGCAAAGCCGGGGACAGCGCCGCAGCGGTGGATGACTTCTTGCGCGTGTCGGCCCTCGCGCCGACCTCCAAAGTGCGTGCGAATGCGGACTTCGATGCGGCTGCGCTGCTCATTACCCAAAAGCAATGGGATCGCGCCATCACCGTTCTGGAGGGCTTCCGCCGCAACTTTCCCCAGAGTCCTCTGCAGACCGAGGTCACACGCAACCTCGCCGTGGCCTATACAGAATCCAACAAGCCGGGCCAAGCGGCCGTTGAATTCGAGCAGATCGCGCAGTCTGCGAAGGAGACGCCGGAAGTCCAGCGAGAGGCAACTTTGCAGGCTGCTGATCTGTACGCGAAGGCCGGCAACTCGACCAAGTCACGAGTTATGCTGGAAGCATTCATAAAGCATTTCCCACAGCCGCTAAACCCGGCCATGGAAGCGCGCAACAATCTCAGCCTGATTGCTGCGAAGGCGGGGGATCTCAGCGGGCGCGATGTTTGGCTCAAGGACATCGTCGCCGCCGACCGGGCGGCGGGCGCATCGCGTACTGACCGCAGCCGCTCCCTCGCCGCCAACGCCACCTTGACTCTGGCGACGCCGGCGCGGGAGCAGTTCAAAAGCATCAAGTTGGTGGCTCCGCTCAAGAAATCTCTTGCCGAGAAACGCAAGGCGATGGAGGCTGCACTGAAGGCGTATGAGGCCGCGGCCGACTATCAGGTGGCCGAAGTCACCACCGCCGCGACCTTCGAAAGCGCTGAGCTGTACCGGCAGCTCGGCAAGGATCTGATGAGTTCTGAGCGCCCGAAAAATCTGAAGAAGGACGAATTGGAGCAATACGATGTGTTGCTCGAGGAGCAGGCGTTTCCTTTCGAGGAAAAGTCCATCAAATTGCATGAGGTGAATGCCGCGCGCACCAAGGACGGCACTTACGATGAGTGGGTACAGAAGAGTTTTGCAGCGCTTGCACAGCTCAATCCAGGCCGCTACGCCAAGGTGGAAATCGGTGAACAGCAGATCGAATCAATTCGTTAGCTTGCTCGGCGTCATGGCGCTGCTTACGGGCTGCCACAGTGCGCCGGCGCAGCCGCAGCCTGCGCAGGCCGTGCCCATGCAGCCGGTGCCCTTGCCTGCGCCCTCATCACCCGTCAGCACCCTCGGCCCAGCTGCCGGGCAGGGCGCGTCCTCGGATCCGGCGAACTTCGTGGCGATCCCGCCGCGCGCAGCTCAACAATACAATCAGGCGCTGCAACTGATGAAGTCAGGCAAAAACACCGATGCCGAGCTCGAGTTCAAGCAATTACTCGTGGCTTATCCACAGTTTGCCGGTCCGCAATTGAACCTGGGGCTGTTGTACCTGCGTGATTCGCGGCTTGCGGAAGCGGAGGGCGCATTCAAGGCGGCGCTCCAACTCGCCCCGAGCAACGCGGTGGCCGGCGATGAACTGGGGATCGTAGAGCGCAAGCTGGGCAAATTCACGGACGCGGAGACGGCGTATCTGCGTGCAATCGCCGCCGAACCCAACTATGCACCCGCTCACCTCAATCTAGGCGTGCTCTACGACTTGTATATGGCAGAGCCGCAAAAGGCGCTCCAGCAATTCGAGCGCTACATCGAAATCGCCGGGGAGAATAAGCAAGTCGCCGGTTGGGTCGTGGAATTGCGCAAGCGCGTCGGCGCGACTGCACCAAAGAAGGCACCCGCATGAACTCATTTTCGACGACAATGACTCTGGCGTTGTTTGCTTTTGGCGCGAACCTGGGGCAAGCACAGCAGACCCCGCCACCTGCTTCGGCCCCGGCGGCAGATCCTCCCGCATCGCAGCAAGTCAATTCTCCGAAGGCGACTGCGCAATCGGAGGCGGGGGAGCCGCGCGCAGATACCTCAAGAAATGCGGTCACGCGCCCCAGTCAGGCGGTAGCCTCCGGCCAGGGCGCAGCGTCAGGGCAGCGTCCCCCCGCAGGAACCGCTAAGAAGGCCCCCGGCGCAGCCGATCGGCTGGAATTGGGGACCGCGACCGTTACCGGCGACCGGGAGCAGCCGAAGGTCATGTACATCGTGCCCTGGAAGAAGTCGGATATCGGGGATTTGGCCGGCAAGCCCATGAACAGCCTGGTTGATGAGATCCTGGCGCCGGTAGATCGGGACGTTTTTAAACGCGAAGTCGTTTATTACAAGGCCGTGCAGGCCGACGCATCCCAAAGTGCGGCGGCGGTCCGCCCGTAGGACCTAAGGTGAGAAGTGAGTCATAGCCGATTTTACGGAATCTGGTTGAAATACATATTCGGACGATGAGTTATCTAGGAGCGCGCAGATGAATTTTATGAATTCGGCAGTTAATTTCTTCAAGGACGGGGGGGTGTTTCTGTACCCCTTGGCCTTGATTTTCGTGGTCGGGGTATCGATCGCAATCGAGCGATATGTGTATCTCACGCGCGAAACCATCCGCAATCGCAGTTTATGGGATTCGCTGGTGCCCGCCTTGAGCGCAGGAAACTTCAAGCAAGTCGTCGGCCTTACGCATAATTCGAAGGCCTCGATTGCCACGATTCTCAACTACGGAGTGGCGCGAGTGGCGAGCGCGCGTCGCCGTGATGACATTGAAAAGGCCATGGATGAGAGCTTGCTTGAGGTCATACCAAGGATCGAAAAGCGCACCCACTATCTGTCATCGCTGGCGAACGTCGGCCTGTTGATCGGATTGCTCGGTACGATTACGGGCCTTATCGGCGCCTTCAGTGCCGTGGCGACGGCGAATCCCGCCGAAAAAGCCAGTCTGTTGGCCGCCGCAATCTCGGTGGCCATGAACAACACCGCGTCCGGTTTGTTCGTCGCCATTACCTTGCTGCTATCGCATATGTTTCTCGAGTCCAAAACCACCGCGTTGATCGACAGCTTAGAGATCGCCTCGGTGAAGTTCCTGAACTCGATCACCGAGCGCACCTCAGAGACGCGCGAGCCCGCGGCCCCGGTGCCCGCCACTGCGGTGCGCGCTCCGGCCGCCGCTCGCGGCAGCATCTAGGCCGACTCACGTAGGGTCTTGCCATGAAGTCAAAAGCTGCGCGCCTCGTCCGACGCAATCACGCCCGCTATCACCACGGGCGTGACGATCTGAATATCGTGCCGATGATCGACATGATGGTGATTCTGGTGTTTTTTCTAATCTTTACCGCAGTGTTCTCCAAAACCAATATTCTTCAGCTCAACCTCCCGGCGACCAACACTGCTGCCGTTGAATTGCCGAAGGGATTGAAGCTCGAGGTTATCATCCGCCCGAACGACCTGGTTGTGAACGACCGAAATTCGGGGCCGCTCAAGGTGATCGCGAACACGACTAACGGTTACGATCTGGATCACTTGTCGGAATTCATGCGGCAGGTGAAGTCTCAGTTTCCGGACATGACCGATGCCACTATATTGCCAGGGCCCGCGGTACAGTACGACACGCTGGTGCAGGTCATGGACACGGTGCGAATATATCAATTACCGGTAGCGCCGTTCTCCAAGGCGGAGCTGTTTCCCGACATCGCCATTGCGGATGCGCCCATATGACCTCGTATCGCATCAAACGCCATCGACAACGCCGCCACGGCGCGAACCATTTTGCATTGATTCCATTCATCGACATGATGACCATTCTGGTGGTGTTCTTGTTGGCCCACACGGCCGAAGTAGACATTCTCCCCAACACAAAGAATATTTCGATTCCTCAATCGATATCGGACCGCAAGCCGAGCGCAGCAGTGGTCGTCATGGTCACCAAAGATTCCGTGTTCGTCGATGGGGTGTTGGTGGGGTCTTTGAATGACGTCATTACCAATCAAGGCCCGTTCTTCGCTCCACTGAAGACTGCATTGATGGCGCAAAACGACCGCAGCATCCGCAATGCCCAGCAGACCGACATCGCCAAGCGCGAAGTGACCATCATGGGCGACAGGAGCACCCCTTACAGCGTGCTGAAGAAGATCATGTTGACTTGTAGCGAAGCCGAGTATGGAAAGGTCTCCTTTGCCGTGGTCGAACGCGAACGGGCGGCGAGCTAAATGGCCGCCATGAACCCACCGGCCAGCCGCACGCCCACAGGCCTCGTGCCTTACTACCGGCGGTACGATTTGCCCTGGGCGCCCTCCGAGGAAACGGAGCGTCGCTTCCGCGTCATACTGCGCAACCTCGCCATCGTGTTCGCCGTCGTCGCCATCATCATGCCGTTTTTGCCGCGCAGCGAGCGGGTGACCAACACCGACTCCTTGCCAGAGCGCGTGGTGCAACTGGTCATGGAGCCGCCGCCACCACCACCGCCACCGCCGCCTAAAGAGAAGCCCATCGAAAAGGCGCCCGTCAGCAAAGTGCCCACACCCCCGCAGCCGGTCGATCCGCGCGTGAAAGCCTCGAAGAGCGGCTTGCTCGCGAATCTCGACGATCTAGCCGCGCTGCGAGATCAGATCGATTTGGATAAATTCCAAAAGAACCAGCAAAAGACCACCGACCCCGGCGACGTCAGCCAAGTTACGCGCAATGTCATCAGTTCCAAGGCGGGCGGCACCAGCGGCGGCATCAGTGCACCGACCAGCAGCGGTCTTGCATCCGGATCGGGGTCTTTGCGCGGCATCTATACCACGCAGGTCAAGGATCCAAACCTCGGCGCCTCGGGGCAAGCGGCGACGCGCGCCGGCGGCAGCGGCAGGGCCTCGCGCAGCGCCGATGAAATTGCCTTGGTGTTCACCAAGAACAAAGGCGCCATCGACGCGATGTATGCGCGCGCGCTGCGTGATAATCCGGCGCTGCAAGGTAAAGTGGTCATCGAATTGTCCATTGCGCCGTCGGGCGAGATCACCGCTGCGCGAGTTGTATCGAGCGAACTGCACGATGCGGAATTCGAGAGCAAGCTGGTAGCGAGAATTCGGCTATTTAGGTTCGAGGCCAAGGATGTAGCGGCATTGACGGCGACCAAACCCATTGATTTCTTCCCAGCCGGATGAACATTCAATCCGAAATCGACTTCTTCAGCGACCTAGGCCTCGTCGATAAGGCTCGATTCATCACGCGCCTGATTTGCGAGATCGCAGAAGAAGCGAAAGTCGGCAGCGGCGATGCCACCGATGCGATTCGTTTCAAGTTCGCCAACGAAATGAGCCAAAGGCTGGCGCGGTTCGCCTATCAGATATTGGGCGAGGATGCGGCGCGGCCGCAGGACGACGTGGTGATCCGTATGTTGCTGGGGGCGCGTGCCGACAAGAATGCGCAGCGCATCATGCACAATGCCTATCGGCGGGTGTTAACGAGCTTCGAGAGTTTTGATACCACGGTATTGCTCAACCCGCACTAGCGAGCCTTTACCGACGCGGCGCGCGCCGTAGAATCGTCGGACTGATTAGTGTCCGTTTCGAATAAGTGCAATAACTGTTCGGCGGATTCGCGCGTGGTGGCCAGGAATTTGCTTTCATCATCTCGCACGGCATGCTGCTTGGCCATAGTTGCCTCGTCATGAACGCGAAATTGGTGCACCGTATCGATGGCTTTGGATTTGGATAATCCCAAGGATTCGAGCACCTGCACCGACATTTCCAGGCTCGAAACCAAAGTTTCACGAATCGTATAGCGCACCTCCAGATCCATCAGCCTAAAAGCGTGCTGGCGGTTTCTGGCGCGCGCAAAGATTTTTAGATGTGGAAAATGCTTGCGAATCAATTCGGCAGTTCTGATCGATGCTTCCACCTCATCTATGGCGAGCACGAACACTTCGGCATTCTCGGCGTGCGCCGCCCGCAGCAGCTCCAGGCGCGATGCATCGCCGTAAAACACTTGGTTGCCGAAACGCCGCAGAAAGTCTACTTGGGTCTGATTGGCCTCGAGCGCTGTGAATGCGATTTTTTTTGCACGCAATATGCGCCCCACGATCTGGCCGAAGCGCCCGAAGCCGGCAATGATGACCTTGGGGTAGAGTTCGACGGGGGTATCGAATGGGCGGCCATCCGCTTCCTCCGATTTGAAAGTGACATCGTAAAGCGCCAGCAATACCGGGCTTAAAATCATAGAGGCGGTCACCACCAGTACCAGCAGTTGCGCGCTTTGCGTGTCCATGATGCCGAGGGAGGCAGCGAGTCCGAATAGCACGAAGGCAAATTCGCCGCCGGATGGCAGGCTGATCGCAAGACCGCGGCTTGCACGTTTACTGAGCCCGGATAGGCGCCCCGTCAGGTACAAAATGCCGATTTTTAAGATCATAAAGCCAATCGTCAGGCCGATGATCGTAAGGGGCCGCTGCCGCACTAATTCCAAATTGGCCGACATCCCGACGCTGATGAAAAAAAGGCCCAGTAAGAGGCCTTTGAAAGGTTCGATGTCCGCCTCGAGTTCGTGGCGAAATTCGCTGTCAGCGAGGAGTACTCCGGCCAGGAACGCGCCGAGC
>JANYAD010000025.1 GCA_025355165.1 Gammaproteobacteria bacterium
CTTTTAACTTCCAAACACGCGCATCGGCCAAGAGATCGGCGAGTGATGATGTCTCACGCGGCATCCACGTCTTTACCACGACGCAGCACACCGACGACAATCCCTTCGATAATCATGGGTTGTTCTTTGAGATCGACGCGAATGGGTTCGAAATCGGCATTTTCAGGCAATAGCCAGACGATGGAGCCTTCTTGCCGATAACGCTTTACCGTGACCTCATTTTCCAAACGCGCGACCACAATTTGCCGATTGCGCACTTCAGGCGTGCGATGCACGGCCACTAAATCTCCATCTAGAATGCCTGCATTCTTCATACTCATGCCCTGCACTTTCAGTAGATAATGCGGCTGCGGCTGGAATAATTGCGGGTCGATTTTGTAACGTTTTTCGATATGCTCTTCGGCCAAAATCGGGCGGCCGGCAGCGACGCGGCCGATGAGCGGCAGACCTAATTGTTCACGCAAAATATCTTTAAGTTGAATGCCGCGAGAAGCACCCGGAATGAGATCGATCACGCCTTTGCGCTGCAGAGCACGCAAGTGCTCCTCAGCCGCATTCGGAGATTTAAATCCCAGTGTACGGGCTATTTCCGCGCGGGTAGGCGGCATGCCGCTTTCCGAAATGGCGTTTTGAATTAGCCTGAGGATTTGAGTTTGACGGGGCGTAAGGTCCGACATGCATCACCTGTATATGTAGACAGTGACTGTTATTATATACAGGCGAAAGGAATTGGCAAGTTATGAGTAACTCGATAGATCGCGATCGTCTCTTAGGCATGCACCTGCCCATTAATCGACGCGATTTCCTCAATGGCGTCGCTTTATGCCTCACCGCATCGTTGCCGCTCACTACCTTGGGCCGCTCCTCCCTCGCCTCTGCCCAGGCACAAGACCTGCCTGGCTACTATCCTCCGCTTCTCACCGGAATGCGGGGCAGCCACCCCGGTTCCTTCGAGGATGCCCACGCACTTCGAGACGGAAAAACCTGGCCGGCTGCCGGAGCGCTGGAGGACTACGACTTGATCATCGTCGGTGGCGGGATCAGCGGCCTGGCGGCTGCGCACTTCTACCGAACCCAAACTTCCCCCCGAAGCCGCATTCTCATCCTCGACAATCACGATGATTTCGGCGGCCACGCCAAACGCAATGAGTTTCACTTGGACGGCCAGATGCATTTGATGAATGGCGGCACGTTGGAGATCGATAGTCCCAGGCCTTATGGTCCGATCGCATCGGGACTTTTGCTCGCATTGGGCATCGATGTCGCAGCTCTGGCCAAAACCACCCAGCACTCGACATTTTATGAGCAGCGCGGATTGCAAGCTGGCTTGTTCTTCGACAAGAAAACTTTCGGCGCGGACCGACTGATCGTAGGCAAAGGGACGCTTCCCTATCGCCAATTGCTGGCGTCGGCTCCGCTGTCCGAGCGCGCCCGCGAGCAAATCATTCAGATACAGGAAGGGCAAACGGATTACCTGCCGGGCATTGCCTCGGAGGAGAAAAAGCTGCGTCTCTCACGCATCAGCTACGAGGCATTTCTACGCGATCTGATCAAAGTCGAACCTTCGGTGCTGAGCTTTTATCACGCGCGCACGATGGGCGAGTGGGGAGTCGGCACCGATGCTGTGTCGGCACTTGATTGTTGGGGTTTTGGCTTGCCGGGATTTCAAGGCATGCACTTGAGCAAGGGCTCCATCGCTCGCATGGGCTACACGCCTGCTGGATACCAAGACACCGGTGGTTCATTGCGCCTGCATTTTCCGGACGGCAACGCAACCATCGCGCGCTCATTGGTCAGAGATCTCATCCCGGCGGCATTGCCGGGCCGGGGCGTTGAAAATCTCATCACGGCACGCGTCGACTACGCGAAGCTCGATCGACCGGGAAATAGCGTGAATCTGCGCTTAAACAGCACCGCTGTTCGAGTTCAGCAAGAGAGCGAGCAGGATCCTGGCGCAGGCGTGCAGGTCACATATGTGCGAGGCGGCAGCAGCTTCACCGCTCGTGCGCGCGGCGCGGTGCTCGCCTGCTACAACTGCGTGATTCCCTATTTATGCCCGGAAATGCCGGATAGCCAAAAACAAGCCCTGCACAGCTTGGTGAAGGCGCCCCTGGTTTATACCACCGTGGCATTGCGCAATTGGCAAGCGTTCGACCGGCTGAAGGTTCGCGACGTGTATGCCCCTTCGGAATACCACACTTCGCTGCGTTTGAATCCTCACGTGAACATCGGCGCCTATCGCAGCAACCAGTCTCCCGACCGTCCCATACTGCTGCATATGGTGCGGACCCCCTGCAAACCGGGCCTGACGGAACACGAGCAGAATCGAGCGGGACGCGAGGAGCTGCTGAGCACGACTTTTGAAAGCATCGAGCGCAACATTCGCGATCAACTGAATCGCGTTTTATCGGGTGGCGGTTTCGACGCCGCGACCGACATCACGGCCATCACGGTGAACCGCTGGCCTCACGGCTATGCACCTGAATACAATCCCTTGTTCGACGCCGAGCTGCCCGAGGCGCAACGGCCCCATGTGGTAGGCCGTGCCCGGTTCGGACGCATCAGCATTGCAAACTCCGACGCCGGCGGCGCCGCGTATACCGATTCGGCAATCGAGCAAGGTTACCGAGCGGTTACAGAAATTCTGCGCTCGACTTAGGCGCCCGCAGCGCGCCCGGCGGCTAGACGCTTTGCGACGCATTACATGTCGCATTCTTAATGGTGGCAGCTCTTGTCAGATATGAACTACGGCGAAAAGCGCCCTGCAAAACCGACAAATTGATATTTTCAGTTGCAATCGGGGCTCGAATTTGGCTTTATGTAGGACTGTGCTGCGACGCAAGCCGGCGCGATGGCGTGACCGTTCTTCCGTGGCGACACATCGGAGTTTTTCCGACACGAATGAATTAAACCTAGGGGAATATTTCTATGAATCTGACAACCACACTAAAGGCCTCTCTCGCCGCGGCTTGCGTCATCGCATTCGCGGGGTGCACGGATCTCAAGCCAATCCAAGCGCAGGTGGATGACCTGAAGTCACAGGTCAGCAAATTGCAAGGCGACAACCAGAGAGCGGCCAGCGATGCGGCTGCTGCCAAAGCTGCGGCTAACAGCGCTCAATCATCCGCCTCAGGCGCGCAGAGCACGGCGAACCAGGCCCTGTCCACCGCGCAGGCGAACTCGACGGCTATTGAAGCGATCAACGAGAAAATCGATCGCATGTTCAAGAAGTCGGTCTCCAAGTAAGCGAAAACTCGTTGCTGGATTGAAGCGCCGCGGTGACCCCGCGGCGCTTTTTTTTCTGCCCTTACAGCTTGGCGCGCATTTGGCCTGCGGTGCGCGTATCGCCGAGCAGGTCGGCGGCTCTCGCCCCGCCGCTCAATGCTCCGCGCCTTCCGGGGGCTGCGGCCAGTGCCGTTTGAAATTCCGCCAGCGCTTCCTTGGGATGATGTTGCTCGAGCAATAATTCGCCGAGCTGTTCGCGGGCCGGAACGATGGGACCGGGGGTGGCGGGCGACTTCTCAACAGCATCTTCCTCATCCGCCGCCGAGCGAAGCAACTCCACCGACTTCACCGGCTGCTCCGCGGCCAGTTGCCAGGCTTTGGCCTCCTTATCTAGAACGTCGACCTGCGTGGCCCAGTAGGTATTTCCGGCGGCACGCAGCTCATCGCGATAAGCCCCGATCTTGGCAATGTCTCGGTCCGCCGCGCGCGGTTCTCCGGCGCGCGAACTGGCAATCGCCCGCGCCCAGAATATGATCGCCGATTCAAGCGGGGCCGAACTCTCCACGGGCATCAAGCCGGCAACATCGCTCCAGGCGTGCCGCTCAACGGCAAGTCGAATCGGCATGACAGTGGCGGCATAGCCGACTTTGAAATCACTCCCCGGTGCGGCCGCCGCGCCCATCTCGCGCAGCGCCGCAACGACCTGTGCCGCCTCCGCATCCTTTCCTCGCTGCAGATAGGCATAGGTCAGGTAATCCATCGCATGCAGCTCTTCGCCCAGATCGCCTTGCTCATGCGCCGCGGCTCGCGCGGCCCGATTCGAGTCGATGGAGTCATCCCAGAGGCCGAGCCGCGTAAAAATATGCGACGGCATGTGCAGCGCGTGCGGTGCGGAGGGCGCAATCTTCGAATAGGCACGGGCAGCAGCCAAGCCGCGCGGCGCGAGCTCCGCGCTGTCATAGGTGTGGATCAAATAGTGGGCCGCACCCGGGTGATCGGGCCGGTCCCGATAAACGGGCTCGAGAATTGCCGCCGCGCGTTTTTGGTTGGCATGGGTGGTATCTTGAGCCGATGCCGTGCCAAGGAGGGATAAGGCATAAAAGACCTGCACTTCAGTATCTTTCGGATTGTTCCGCGCCAACTCATCCATCACCTGCGCGTAGGCCTTGGCTCGGGCCTGCGGCGTTAGGCCATCGGTATCCTTGAAATAAGCCGCCGCTGCCGCGATGTAGAGCTTCTCTCGCGGCGATGCGTTCAGACGCCCTGCTCGTTCCAGTTCAACTCGAGCGTCCTCTATTTCCTGGGGGCCCGGCGGGCTCCACAGCTGATGGTAATGCGACATGGCAATGCCCCAGTGGGCCATTGCACAATCAGGATCCGCGGCCGCGACTTTGCGGAATGATTGTTCCGCGGCGCTGTAGGCGAATGAGTGCAGCAGCGCGACGGATCGTAAGAAGTCATGCGAGACAGCGGGCGCGCATGAGGTCGCGAAGAAGACTGTGCCCAATTTCTCGGGCGGCGGATGGGAATGGGTCTCCTGAGATTGGACTCGCCATGCCAAGCTTAAGGCGCAGAATCCCACTACCGCAGCGACTTGCTTCACGTGCCACCCCTGCGCAAAGGCCAAAGTCTCGCCCACACATGCGTAGGGCGTCAATGCGACGGCGCGCTTCAATAGCGAATGAGGGCGGAGCCCCAGGTGAAGCCGCCGCCGAACGCCTCCAACAGCAGCAGTTGACCGCGCTTCACTCGGCCATCGCGGATGCCGGTGTCGAGGGCCAATGGAACGGAGGCAGCCGAGGTATTGCCCTGGGTGTCGATGGTCACGATGACCCGCTCCATCGGCAAATCAAGACGTTTCGCAATCGCCTCGATGATTCGAAGGTTCGCTTGGTGCGGAATCAGCCAGTCCAACTCTGATTTCGAAATGTTGTTGGCATTCAACGTCTCGGTCACCAGCTGGCCCAAAGTATTGACCGCAACCTTATAAACCTCATTGCCTCGCATTTGTACGCTGGCTTTCCCCTCGCGTACCAACTTGAAGCCTTTCGACACCCCGTCAGGGTAAGTGAGCAAGTCCTTGTACTTACCGTCCGAATGCAGGCGTGTGCTGATGATCCCCGGTTCCGCCGAAGGCTGCAGGATGACGGCGCCCGCGCCGTCCGCGAACAACACGCACGTGCCTCGATCATTCCAATCGATGATCCTCGTCAGGGTCTCCGCGCCTACCACTAGTGCGCACTTGGACTCGCCAAGCCGCACGAATTTATCCGCGACGCTCAGTGCGTAGACGAAGCCGGTGCAAGCAGCCTCCAGGCTGAATGCGGGACAGCCGTGGATTCCCAGCCGGTCCTGCAGCAGCGTGCCCACATTCGGAAACACCAGGTCCGGGGTGGTCGTGCCCACACAGATCAAATCGATATCGGCGGCGCTGATTCCCGCCGCCTCGATGGCGCGTCGCGCCGCTTGCTCCGCAAGATCCGTTGTGGTCTCGCTTTCGGCGGCAACGTGGCGTTGAGAGATACCCGTACGGGTGCGGATCCATTCATCGCTGGTGTCGACCAGCTTTTCCAGATCGGCGTTGGTTAATATCTTTTGCGGCAAGAAACTGCCAGTGCCCGCTATTCTGGAGTACTTCGCAGTCATTCAAGCGTCGCCGGCACGGCGCAAATGTTGCGCGATACGAGCGGGCACGCCGCTGCGCGCCTCCGATACCGCAACCTCGATTGCGCGTTGAAATCCAAACAGGTCGGTGCCTCCATGACTTTTGATGACGATTCCGTTCAAGCCGACCATGGCGGCACCATTATAGCGGCGCGGATCTATCCTTGCGCGCAACGCATTGAGCGCCGGCCGCGCGGCGAGATAGCCCAGCTTGCGAAAAGTTGAACGCTCGAATTCCTCGCGCATGGCATTTGCAATAAGACGCGACGCGCCTTCCATCACTTTTAGCGCGATATTACCGGTAAATCCGTCGGTAACCACGACATCCACCTTATCCGAAAAGATGTCGTGCCCTTCGACGAAACCCACGTAGTTGACATCCACAGCCGCCATCAGCGTGTGCGCCGCCTGAACAATTTCGTTGCCTTTAAGGTCCTCCTCGCCAATGTTGAGGAGGCCGACGCGAGGACGTTCATGAGCCCCCTCGAGTTCCTCAGCCAGCACCGAGCCCATCACGGCAAACTGACAAAGCTGCGCCGGCGTGCAGAACGCATTTGCCCCAAGGTCCAACATGTAGGTATGGCCGCCGCGCGAAGGAATCATGGAGACAATGGCGGGACGCTCCACTCCCGGGAGCATTTTCAAGACAAAGTGAGCGGTCGCCATCAAGGCCCCGGTATTGCCGGCGCTGACGCACGCGTGCGCCTCATGGGCCTTGACCAGATCGATCGCACGGCGCATGGATGAGTCCTTCTTGCGCCGCAACGCCTCGCGCGGATGGTCGGTCATTTCGACCACTTCGGCGGCGAACAGGCACGAGACATTGGGCGGTCGTGCTGCCGCCAGTTCCCGCTCCAGGTCAGCTTGCCTGCCTGTCAATGTGAAGCGCACCTCTGGAAATTCGCGTGCCGCGGCAAGCGCCGCCGGCACGGAAACGGATGGACCCCGATCGCCGCTCATGGCGTCGATGGCAATGTGGATCGGCGCAGACATCGGTGCGCGTTTCTCGTGAAGCTAGATCAACGATCTATTCTTCGTCTGCTGCCGCATCTGCCTTGGTTTGCAAGACCTTCTTGCCGCGGTAAAAGCCATCGCGCGAAATGCGATGCCGCGAATGGGTTTCGCCGCTTTTTGCGTCAATCGACACCGCCGGTGCGGCGAGCGCCGAGTGGGAGCGATGCATGCCGCGCTTCGAGGGAGTCTTTCTACTTTTTTGAACTGCCATGAGTGTCTGTCCTATCAAGTTTTCTTTAACAAATCTTTCAATACGGAGAACGGCCGCGCTCGTTCTTCTTGCCGAGGAGCCTGCCCGCACGCTTGCGGCGTGCTGCATGAGGCCACTATGGGTAAGGCCAGCAGCAATTCCTCCTCCGCCAATTCGCGCAGCGACACCGAGCCCTCGTCCATCAGATAAATCTCGCGCCCGGACGGCACGGATGCTTGCGCATCATTGGCCGCGAACTCAATCTCGCTATCACTGACCAAGGGCAATTCGAACGCCCGCAGACACCGCTGGCAAACCAGCCGCGGCGTCGCTGCTACAGCAATCGCCGCACCGGCTCCTCCTGCCGCCAATTTCGAAAAAGCGAACCGCACCCGCAGCGACCCGCGCGCATCGGCCAACAAATCTTTCAACCGCGGCAACTCGCTCAAGGGGTAGACGCGCTCCAATACGGCCGCGTCCTCCGCCAGGCGCGCGCAATCTACTCGGTCAGTCGAGCCCGATGCCATGGGCCGCGTATGATAGGGTGCGGCCCCACCCCTGTCAAAATGAATCAGGTGCAAGTCTTTGTTTTTGAAGTCTCCGCCTCCGCTTATTTTGGCCTCGACTTCTCCCTACCGTAAGGAGCTGCTAGGCAGGCTTAAGTTGCCTTTTACCTGCATCGCTCCCGGTGCAGACGAGACTGCCCTACCCCAGGAGCCGCCCTTGGCGCTCGTAAAGCGCCTGGCGAGGGCCAAAGCCTCCGCCGTCGCTGCAACGCAGCCGCATGCCTGGGTGATCGGCTCGGATCAAACCGCCGTGCGCGTCGATGCAAGCGGTGCAGAATCCCCGCTCGGCAAGCCGGGGACAGAAGCCCGCTGCATCGAGCAGCTGGAAAGTTGCTCCAATCGCAGCATCGTCTATTTGACGGCGGTGACCCTGATGCGAGGGGAAGGCAACGCTCAGTTCGAATTCATCGATACCACACGGGTGATCTTTCGCGCCTTGGAACGCGCTGTAATCGAGCGCTATGTGGCCAAGGAGCGGCCGCTGGATTGTGCTGGCGGATTCATGAGCGAAGGGCTGGGCATCACGCTGTGCGAGTCGATCGAAACCTCCGACCCTAGCGCTTTGATCGGCCTGCCGTTGATCCGCTTGAGCGCGGCTTTGCGCTGCGCGGGCTTCGAGCTTCCTTAACGCTCGACTTCTCGCGCCGCACACCTTTCGGCGAGGCCTTGCGCTTCATCGGCGTGATGGCATCGAGCACGCCGGCCAGTTCACCGGGTAAAGGCGCACTGACATGGAAGGGCACGCCCGAATCCGGCCATTCGAACGCCACCGATTGAGCGTGCAAGAAGGTGCGCTTCAATCCATGGGATTTCAAATCCGCGTTGCGCTCACGGTCGCCGTATTTGTCGTCTCCCAGCAACGGATGTCCCGCAAACGAAGCATGCACTCGGATTTGGTGCGTACGCCCCGTAGGAATATCGACTTCCATCAGTGTGGCCAGAGAACCGAAGGACTGCACCGGTTTGAAAACACTAACCGAATCCTTGCCCGCAGGGGCTACTCGCACATGACGCTCGCCATGCTGACGATTGTCGGTCGCAAGCGGCGCATCGATGCGCTTGGTGCCCAGCTGCCAGTTGCCGGCGACCAGCGCTAAGTAGGTCTTATGCATGCCGCCGTTGCGAATCAAACTATGCAGCGCGATCAGTGTGCTGCGGTCTCGCGCAATCAGCAGACACCCGCTGGTGTCTCGATCGAGACGGTGCACCAGCTCGAGGGTTTCCCGCGGCCGCGAGGCCCGCAGCGCTTCGATCACGCCGAAACTCATGCCGCTGCCGCCATGCACCGCGACTCCGGCTGGCTTGTCGATGACCAACAGATGTCGGTCCTGAAATATGACGCAGCGCTCCAGCAGCTCCAGCAAGCTGCTGGAAGGCCTTCCAGGCTCTGCATCCGCATCGATCCGCACCGGGGGCAAACGCAGCTCATCGCCTTCCTGAATGCGGTATTCCGCATCCACGCGCTTGCGGTTAACCCGCACTTCGCCCTTGCGCAATATCCGATATATCCGGCTGCGCGGCACGGTCTTGAAATGACGCATCAGAAAATTGTCGATTCTTTGACCGGCCTCCTCAGCGCTTACGGTGCGCATCGTGAGGGGGCTCTTGGGACCCAAATGGCTCTGCAAGGCAGGTAACGAATCGGTGATGGGGCTGTTCATATTGGCTTAAGTTGTACCGGCGTCGTTCTAAGGTATTGATTACATTGACCCTGGGACGATATGATGATAATGTCTCAAAGCCGTGTCAGGCGCGACAACCTTTATAAGGGCTTTTGCCTATCTTAAGGTAACGCATAGACACCGGTTTCCAGTGGCTCCCCATTTAAATGGGGAGCCGCATATTAGTTGGTTCTGGAACTCCAGACCATCGCTCGGCCGATGAGACAGACGCGCGAGAGCTTAAATCTTAAGCTTAGGCGGCTGACAAGCGGTAAACCGAGAAAAAGGCCCCGGGCTTGCAGTATACGTTTTGGCTTAAAGTGATTGAATTGATGCCGGTCGCGTATCCCGCGCTCGGCGTCGCTTTATTGCTTGCCGCAGTCAGCATTACGATCCCGGCTTCTATTCTCAAGCTCTCCTCGGCCCCTACCACTTTAGTTGGGGCACATGAAAAGAATGCTCGTCAACGCAGTTCAAGAAGAAGAACTGCGAGTTGCACTAGTCGACGGTCAAAAATTATACGACTTATCGATTGAGATCCCGTCTCGGGAACAGAAAAAATCCAATATCTATAAAGGCCGAATTACCCGCGTAGAGCCCAGTCTCGAAGCGGCATTCGTCGAATATGGCGCGCAACGCCATGGTTTCCTGCCGCTAAAGGAAGTCTCCAAGGAGTTCTTCCGTACGCAGCCTGCCAATGGTGCGAGGCTCAACATCAAGGACCTTCTGCAAGAAGGCCAAGAGCTCATCGTTCAGGTGGAAAAGGAGGAACGCGGCAACAAAGGCGCAGCGCTCACCACCTTCATCAGTCTAGCCGGGCGCTTCCTGGTTTTGATGCCGAATAACCCGCGCGCAGGCGGTGTGTCTCGCCGTATCGAGGGCGAGGATCGCGAACAAATGCGCGACGCGATGAACGGACTTCTGATTCCGGACGGCATGGGTGCGATCGTGCGCACTGCCGGGGTCGGCCGCAGCACCGAAGAGTTGCAATGGGATTTGAATAATCTTAAGTCCGCCTGGGATGCGATCGTTGCCGCCAATGACGGCAGGCCTGCCCCATTCCTTATTTTTCAAGAAAGCGACGCGGTGACTCGCGGTCTGCGAGATTACTTCTCAGATGATGTCGGCGAATGCCTCATCGACCAGCCTGAGGCCTTCCAAAAGGCGCAGGAATACATGCAGCGCTTCATGCCGCCCGACGCGCAGCGCAAGCTCAAGCTGTATCAAGACCCGGTGCCGCTGTTCACGCGCTACCAAATCGAGAGCCAGATCGAATCGGCCTATGCCCACAAGGTAACCCTGCCCTCGGGCGGCAGCTTGGTGATCGACCATACCGAAGCGCTGGTGTCGATTGACATCAATTCAGCTCGCAGCACCCGCGGCGGCGATATCGAAGCCACGGCGCGCAACACCAACTTGGAAGCCGCCGAAGAGATCGCCAGGCAATTGCGGTTGCGCGATATCGGCGGACTGATTGTCATCGATTTTATCGACATGGAATCGCAAACCAACCAAAGGGCTGTCGAAGATATGCTCCGCGACTCGGTCAAGATGGACCGCGCCCGCATCCAACTCGGCCGGCTGTCGCGCTTCGGTTTGCTTGAGTTGTCGCGCCAACGGCTGCGGCCGGCGTTGAGCGAAACCACGCACATCAACTGCCCTCGCTGCAACGGCATGGGGACCATCCGCGGCGTCGAGTCGATGTCGCTCGCTTTGTTGCGGCTGATCGGCGAGGAAGCTCGAAAGGAGCGCACCGGTCGCGTCATAGCCCAGGTGCCGGTCGATGTGGCGACGTATCTCATGAACGAGAAACGCGAGCAGCTCAATCAAATTGAGTCGAGGGACAAAGTCGCGTTGGTGATCGTGCCCAATCAGCATATGCACACCCCCGCCTACACATTGAGGCGAGTCCGCGATGATGAAAAGGAGCTCCCCGAGAATGCAACGGTCAGCTATCAATTGGCTGACCAGCCCATTGTCGAGGATTCCAACATCGGAAATCGCGATAAGAAACCGCCGGGTGAAGTGCCGCTGGTGCCGAGCATTCTGCCGGCATCGACCGCCCCGATCATCCCCATGCCGACGCCGGCGCCGGCTCCCGAAAGAATGCCTACGCCGACCGTCCAGGTGGGCGCATTGGTAAGGCTGTGGCGTTGGCTGTTCGGCGATGCGTCGAGCCGAGCAACGCCGATGGCTGCTGCCGCAGCGGCTGAACCGCAACGCGACAAACCGCAACAGCGGGAAGTACGTCATGATCGCTACCGTAGCGGCGGAGATCGCAATCGCGACCGTGGCGAGCGCAATCGCGACGTACGACGAGATGGTGCTCGCGATTCGCAGCGCCGCGACGCGCGCCCGCGCGGTGATGCACCTCGGCCGGAATCCGCGGCTAGGCAGGATCAACCCGCGCGGCAAGATCAGCCGCCGCGGCAAGATCAGCCGCCGCGGCAAGATCAGCCGCCGCGGCAAGATCAGTCGCCCCGGCAAGATACATCGCCTCGAGTTGATCCGGCCCCGCGGCCCGAGCAGCCTCGCTCCGAGCAGCCTCGCAGCGAAGGCGAGCGCACCACGAATGATCGCGGCGAGCGCAGCGAGCGAGGAGGACGAAGCCGCCGACGGCGTGGACGTGGCCGTGGACGCGACGGCGGTGAAAACAACGCCAATGGCACCGGCGCCAACCCAAGCTCAAGTTCGAACACAGGTCCGGCCAGCGGCCCCGTCCCCAGCGAGGGGAACGCAGGCCGCGAACGCGCGCCTGCCGCACCGTCGTTCGAATCTCAGGCACCGCCGCGTGATGCGCCGGCGCAGCGAGATCCGGTTGCAGCACCGGCTGCGCCCGCGGTACGCAGCGCCGATTCATCCCCCGCCAACTCCGGATCGGACAATAAATACGTGGTGTGGTCCTCAGCCCCGAGCGATGTTCAACGCTCCGGACCCGAGGACAGGTAGCGCAACGAGCGCAGCCTTAATTGCAGGGCGACGCCAACGCACAGCAACGCGGCCGCAAGGCCGCGTAGGCTGGCGATGGCCACATCGGAGACTCGACCGACCATCGTATGCGGCGGCTGTCCTAACCGGCCCCAGCCGTAAAAAATCAGGGTGAACGCGACGGCGGCCATACAAAAGGTCATCGCCCATTCAATTCGTTCGGTGCGCGGTACCAGCCGATCGGCGATGGGTGCTTGCCCGCCGCGGCGCAGGCCGTACCACACCATGGCGATCACCGCGGCCAGACCCAACAGAGAGCCTAAGTCCTGCATCACGTAGACGGCGGGCACGTGCCGCCGGCCGATATCGATAATCGAATCGTCAAGCACCGGAAACATTCGTACGCCACGCCCATTTTCGTGGGTGAATCCGTCCCACACCAAATGCGTGATGGCGCCACCCAAGATCCCGGCGGCGGCGAGTAGCCACTGACGCAGCGAGAGCAGTCGGGCCGCGTCAAAGGCACGCCAACGCGCATAAGGCCCGTCGGGTAGGACCTCCACGACCGGCGTCTTAATCAAGCATTGAAATATCCAGTAAGTAAGCAAACCTACCGGCAGGCAAAAGGTGAACAACGCCATCGCACTGTGGGTTTCGACGCGCGGCATTCCGGGGAAAAAAATTCGAAAATCAGGGACCATGGCGCCGATTACCGCAGCGGAAAGCAGCCGCCAACGCGCCAGCAGACGGGCAAACGGCAGAATGACAGCGGTGTGGGAAATGGTGAAAGGCATGAGCGCTTAACCTGTCATCCAATCGGTCGCGTCCACGCTTAGCCCCTGTGTCAAAATTCTCTGCATCGCTGTCATCATCATGGAGATCATATACGTCGGCTATGCGGCCTGTACTGGCTACCTACCTTCCTCTAGAGCGCTCAGCAGTCCGCGCGAGGCAGCCAGCGTCAGATCGAGGACCTCCTCGAACGCGCTCGCATCGCCGTAGTAAGGATCGGGCACCTCGCGCAAATTTAACTCAGGCGCGTAGTCCAAGAAGAGTTTGAGCGCTGCGTGCGAGTTGCCGGGCTTGATGCCCTCAAGTTCGCTTAAGTTGCTGCGATCCATCGCCAGGATGAGATCGTAGCGCGCGAAGTCATCTTTGGTGACTTGCCGCGCCCGCAAGCCGCTGATGTCGATGCCTCGACCGAGCGCTGCTCGCTGGCTGCGCGGGTCCGGCGCCGCGCCAATATGATAGTCGGCCGTCCCGGCAGAATCGATTTCCAGTACCAAGCGAGGTGCTTCTTGCGCCGCTAAGTGGCGCAGCACCCCCTCCGCAGTGGGACTGCGGCAAATATTGCCGAGGCAGACAAAAAGCACTTTGTAGCGAAACTTGAGCACGGGGCACCTTAAATAGGGTCGACTTTGTGATTCTAGCCGAGCGTAAGACGGCTGAACTTGCAACTGCAGTGCAACTTAGGGATGATCCGCACGCACAAACAGGGAGGTTTGAATGTCGTTGCGAGACAGTCTGCAGCTGATTTTGGCGCTCTCACTTCTCGCCTTTCGTGCACATGCCGAAGCCTCGTTCGATGCTGCCGCAGCCTTCGGCGCTCGCCCGAGCGTCGAGACCCTGAGCTTTTCGCCGGACGGCATGAATGTGGCGTACCGCGTGCCCAAGGCTGGGCAAGGATCGGCAATATATGTCCTCGGCCTGACCAAAGGGGCCTCGCCCCGCCTTGTCGCGGCCGCAGCGGGCAAGCCTGAGCGGTTGGGCGGCTGTGGATGGGTAGCGAATGACCGCCTCATCTGCCACGTTTACGGCGTGATCAATGCCTCGCTCTATCTGATGCCGTTCCATCGCGTCTTCGCCGTCAACGCTGACGGCACGAACATGAAAATGTTGAGCACGAGAGAAAACTCCTACAGCCGGGGCGTCGCGCCCGGCGGAGGCAGCATCATCGATTGGCTCCCTGACGAGGACGGCGCTGCGTTAATGAGCCGCTGGTACCTGCCCGACGATCGCACCGGTTCGCACCTCGGATCTTCTAAAAAAGGGCTCGGAGTGGATTGGATCAACACACGCACGCTTGTCACTCGATCAATTGAATCGCCCCATAACGAAGCGGTGGAGTACCTCAGTGATGGCCGTGGCACCCTGCGAATCATGGGTGTTGAATCCACTCGCGGGGTCGGTGAGGGCTATATCTCGGGCGACATCAACTACTCGTATCGGCGCGAGGGATCATTCGAGTGGCATAAGCTTGGGGAAGCCGTGGGCCAAGAGCACAACGGTTTCGAACCGTATGCGGTGGATCATGATCGAAACCTGGCCTACGGCTTCAAGAAGAAGGATGGCCGGCGCGCCTTGTACTCGATGACATTGGACGGAACCCTGCGCGAGGAGTTGGTATTTGCCCGCGCCGATGTGGATGTCAGTGACTTGTTGCGGATTGGTCGGCGCAATCGCGTGGTCGGCGTCAGCTACACCACCGACTATCCCCATGCATCCATTTTCGATCCGGAACTGCAAAAACTCACGGTTTCGCTGTCGAAGGCGTTGCCGGGACAACCTTTGCTGAACATCGTCGATTCGAATGTCGATGAAAGCAAGTTGCTAATTCTCGCCGGCAGCGATCAGGATCCGGGTGTCTACTACATCTTCGATCGAAGCAAACGGCAGCTCGACACGTTCTTAGTGGTCAGGAACGAACTCGAAGGCGTGAAGCTGGCTCGCGTCGAGCCGGTCAGCTATCCGGCAAAAGACGGGACCATGATTCCTGGATACCTGACCCTGCCGCCCGGCCTGGACAATCCGAAGGATCTACCGGCCATCGTGCTGCCTCACGGCGGTCCCTCGCATCGGGACGTATGGGGTTTCGATTGGCTGGCGCAATTCTATGCAGCGCGCGGCTATGCCGTTTTGCAGCCCAATTTTCGCGGCTCTGCCGGCTATGGTGATGACTGGTTTCAGAAGAACGGTTTTCGCTCCTGGCCCCTTGCCATTGGCGATGTGCTCGATGCCGGGAGATGGTTGATCGCGCAAGGTATCGCGAATCCAAACAAGCTTGCCGTTGTAGGTTGGTCCTACGGCGGCTATGCCGCCCTTCAGTCGGCCGTGGTCGACGCCGGCCTTTTCAAAGCCGTCGTCGCCATTGCGCCCGTCACGGATCTGCAGCAACTCAAAGAGGATCACCGCAACTGGTCGGACTTCCCTGTGGTCAGCAAGTTTATCGGCGATGGACCGTATGTTCGTGACGGATCACCGGCGATGAATGCCGCCAAAATCAAGGTGCCCGTGCTGCTATTCCACGGCGCAATGGATCACAACGTCTTGATCCGTCAATCTAAAGAGATGGCCGATCGCTTGACCGCCGCAGGCGTGCAGCACGAACTGGTAACGTGGCCCGATCTAGATCATCAGCTCGAGGATTCGGCCGCGCGCGCGGATATGTTGCGCAAGAGCGATGCATTCCTGCGCCGCGCGATGGGAATGTAACCTGCCGTTGTGGAATGCAGTTAGCCGGTCAGCACGCGGCCCGAACGCGCTCAAGATCCGCCGGTGTGTCCACTCCGGCTGCAGGGGACTCCGCGAGCCTCACCACATGGATACGCATGCCATGCTCCAGCGCCCGCAGTTGCTCGAGCTTCTCGGCGCACTCGAGCGGCGTCGGCGTCCATGATGAGAATTGCAATAAGCTGCGCACGCGATAGGCGTACAGACCGATATGGCGCCACGCACCCGCAAACGAGGTGGGTTGCCCGGCCGCGGCGCTATCGCGCGGCCAAGGGACGGGAGCCCGGCTGAAGTACAGCGCGCGCCCATCCTCGGCGAGCAGCGCCTTGACGCAATTCGGGTCCAGAAATTCATGCAAGGATTGGATGGGCGCCACCGCCGTGGCCATATCGCTGCTCGCATCCTCATGCAGGGCGCGAGCCACTTTAGCGATGACTTCCGCCGGCATCGCAGGCTCATCGCCCTGAAGGTTGACGACGATATCCTCATCAGGTAATCGCTTGGCTCGCGAGACTTCCGCGATACGGTCGGTCCCGGAAGTATGGTGCGGCGATGTCATCAGGCATTCGGCGCCGAACTTCACTGCAGCAGCCCGAATACGTTCATCGTCGGTTGCCACCACCACGGAGGTAGCGCCGCTGGCGCGGGCACACTGCCATACCCATTGAATGAGAGGCCGATCGCCGATCAAAAGCAGCGGTTTGCCCGGCAGGCGAGTCGAGCCAAATCGCGCCGGTATGATCACGTGAAACATTGGGTTGACCGCTAGGATTCGAGCAGCGCATCGTCCGGGGGCAGCGCGCGTGCTTCTTCCGGCAGCATCAACGGTATTCCGTCACGAACCGCATACGCCAGCCGATCCGCGCGGCAAATCAGTTCAAGGGACTCCCCCGTCTTGGTGCTGTGCAGCGGGCCCTTGCACAGCGGACACACCAGCAGTTCGAGCAATCGCTTATCCATACTTCCTCACACGCGTGCGGCGCGCCGTTCAACCGACCTGATGACCACGCTTTGCAGTGCTTCGGAATCACCTTCCTCGAACACCACATTCACCGGAACATACCAGTGGTGCGGTCCGGCTATCTCTGTGCATTTTACGGCATCCTTCTCGGTCATGAGCACCGGAAGGTCGTCGGCGAATGAAATGTCCTCGATTTCAAGCCGCGCATGATCCGGCAAGGAGTGAGCAACCACCTCGATACCCAGTGCCCGCAGCATCTGGAAAAAACGCTGGGGATTGCCGATTCCGGCCACCGCATGTACCGATCGGCCGGAGAATTCCCGCAATGGTTTAGGGGTGCCATAGCGCAGCGCTATCGCCTGCGTGGCCTCCAGCCGCATACGCAGCGCGCCCGCCAGTAGTACATGGCTGCCGATGACCGAAGGACCGCCATTGACGACGATCACATCGGCGCTCTTCAGTCGCTTGGTCGCTTCGCGAAGCGGCCCGGCGGGCAACAATCGTCCATTGCCGAACTGCCGTTCGCCATCGATGACCACGATCTCGCAATCGCGGGCCAACGCATAATGCTGCAGGCCGTCGTCGCTGAGGATGATGTTGCATCCTACATTGACCAATAATTGCGCCGCAGCCGGTCGATCTCGACCGATGGCGACCGGCACCCGCGATAGGCGCGCCAGCAGTAAGGCTTCATCCCCCGCCCCCTGAGGATCATCCGATTCCTGGACCAGCCGGGGCTGATGCGACGAACCCCCGTAACCGCGGCTCACCACGCCGGGCCTGAAGCCACGTTTGGTCAATTGGACGGCCAACCAACTTACCAGCGGCGTTTTGCCCGTTCCCCCGACGGTCAAATTCCCGATGACGAGCACCGGGCATGGGAGCGATGTTGATTGGCGCCACTGCTTGGCATGCGCAACGCGGCGCATTCGCGAAACGAGACCATACACGGCGCTCAGTGCGCTCAGCCACCACGGTGGCGGCGCACTGCGATACCAAATGCTTTCAAGCCATGACTGCACCGACTTGGCGCGGCTGCCCCTCACGCGTTGAACTGCATGCCATGCAGCGCGGCGTACAACCCACCTCGGGCCAGAAGATCATGGTGATTGCCCATCTCGACGATGCGGCCCTGATCAAGGACGATGATCCGATCGGCATTCTCGACCGTCGAGAGCCGATGGGCGATGACCAACGTGGTTCGCCCCTGCATCAGAACGGCCAACTCTTGCTGCACGCGGCGCTCCGATTCATTGTCGAGCGCAGCGGTCGCCTCGTCGAGAATGAGCACCGGCGAATCCTTGAGCAAGGCCCGGGCAATGGATATACGTTGCCGCTGCCCGCCGGAGAAATTTTGGCCGCGATCGGTCAGCAAGGTATCGAAACCTTGCGGCTGCTGACTAACGAACTCCATGACATTGGCGGCCCGCGCCGCTTCAGCAACCTGCGCTTCGCTCTTGCCCAGTGCATTGAAGGCGATGTTGTTCCTGATCGTGTCATTGAACAGCACCACATCCTGGCTGACGAGGCTCACTTGCGAACGCAGATCGGTCAATCGATATTCGCGCACATCGACGCCGTCCAGCAGTACCAAACCGTGCTGCACATCGAAGAATCGCGGCACCAGGCCTACCAGCGTCGTCTTACCGCTCCCGGAACGGCCGACGATGGCGACCGTCTCGCCCGGGCGCACATGAAAACTCACCCCTTTGAGCACCTCGCCCTTATCCTCGGCATAGCCGAACGACACATTTCGAAATTCGATCTCGCCCCGGGCGCGGCTGATGGCGCGGCTACCGCCGCTGCCCTCGGTGGGCTGATCGAGCACTTCGAACACGCTTTGGCCGGCGGCAATTCCCTGCTGCAACGGACCACTCATGTTCACCAGGCTTCGCAGCGGCGCGGGAATGAGGAACAGCGCCGTCAGGAAGCCGAAAAATGAATCCAGCGGCAGATCGTCGGCCTGTATCTGATGAATCGACACGAACAGGACGCTGCCCAATGCAATGGCGGCTATGCACTGCACCACCGGGTTGCTGATGGCTTTGGCCCGCACCAATTTCATGTTCGACGCGCGATTGAGTTCGTTGACCACTTCGAACCTCTGCGTTTGATGATCCTCGGCGTTGAAGATCTTGATCAACCGCAAGGCATCGATGGCCTCCTTCGCCACGCGGGTGATATCGCCCATGGAGTTCTGAATGCGCTGGCTGTAGCGGCGGAAGCTGCGGTTCGCGATTTGCATCAGCCACGCGATAAGCGGTGCGGCTGCGATGCAAAATGCCGCCAGGTGCCAGTTCAAATAGAAGAGGTAGCCGATCAGGATCACAATGCTCAAGGAATCGCTGATGAGAGAAATGGCCGCGTTAGTCGCCGCCGCCGCCACCAACTCGATGTTGTTGGTTAATTTGGACAGCAAATGACCGGATTGCTGCTGATCCGAATAGGCCACGGGTAAGCGCATATAGTGCTGAAACAGGTCGTGGCGCAGACTCTTGATGATTTGTCGCCCCACATAGCTCGGAAAGTAGTTGGCGACGTAGTCGCCGATGCCCCGCAGTGTGAAAAGCACCACCACGCCGATTGGCACCTGCCAAATAATGTCCGGGTCGCGAATCACGAACGTCCCTTTCATGAATTGCTTCACCAGGTACGCCAACGACGCATTGGAAACGGCGAACAAGATCGCGCCTAGCACGCCGATGAAAAACATCCCCGCGTGCGGCCTCGCGTACTTGATCAAACGGCGGTAAACGTCCCATCCGTCAACGGCGGGTTTGTCAACCGCCGGCACCGCGCTCAAGGGGTCGAATCCTCGTGCACGGTCGCGATATTGAGCTGCGCAAATCCAAGCTTTCCCGCCACATCCATTGCCGTGACCACTGCTTGGTGTGTGGTTCTGGCATCTGCCCGGATGGTGATCGGGCCGCGATCCGCGCCCGCTTCTTTGACCAAGGCGGCACGCAACGTATCGGGACTTGAGTTGATCAAAGTGCGCTCGTTGACGCGATAATTGCCCTCCGCGGTGACGGTGATAACCAACGGCTCGCGCGAACCCCGCGGTGTTGGCGTGTCGCTCGATTGCGGCAACTGAACCTTGACCCGTCCTTCTTGATTGAAGGTGGTGGAAACCATGAAAAAGATCAGCAGCACCAGCAGTACATCGATCATCGAAATCAAGTTGATTTCAGGATCTTCTCGGTGGCGTGGGCGCAGATTCATCGCTTGGCGAAACCGCGCTCGTCGAGCGCATCGACCAGCTTCATCGCTTCCTTCTCCATTCGAATCACCAGCCGCTCGACCTTGCCACGAAGAAATCGATATGCGATGAGCGAAGGGATGGCCACCGTCAGCCCCGCCGCGGTCGTGATGAGCGCTTCGCCGATACCGCCTGACAGGGTCCGGGGATCGCCCAATCCGCTCGCGGTGATAGCGTTGAACGCGTGAATGATGCCCGCCACCGTACCTAGCAGCCCCAGCAAGGGCGCCACGGCCGCAATCGTGCCCAGGGTATTCAGGAAGCGCTCCAAATCGTGAATTACGTGCCGACCGCCGTCTTCAAGGCGTTCCACCATCAGTTCCCGCGGCTTGTTGCGATTCGCCAAGCCCACCGCCAGCAGCTTGCCGAGGGGCGAGTTTTGCTCCAAGGCGACCACCAGCTTGTCGCTCAACTGGTCCGCTTCAATCCAGTTCCACACTTTCTGAGCCAGATCACGTGGGATGACGCGATTGCTCTGTAGAGTCCAGAGCCTCTCCAAGATGATGGCAACTGCTGCGATGGAACATAAGATGATCGGCCACATGAAGCCGCCGCCCGCGCGGATGATCTCCCACATTGCGTCCTCGTTTAGGTCAAATACAAAGTTGGGGCATGATACTTGAGCGCCGACTGTTCAGACAGTGCTTTTGCCACATGCTCCAAACCATTGATTTACCAAACGGTGAACGAGTCCAGTGCAAGCGTCACGAAAACAGCATAATCTTAAGGTTCGGGAGCGTGGAACTATGCGGCGCTGGCTTAAACGCATTACACCGGATCGGCTGACGCTGGAGAAACACTGGTGTCTGAGACGTTTTGCCGCCGTGCTGCTGGACCGCCGATACTGGATCTTTAACCGTTCCAACGTTACCCGCTCGTTCGCCTTGGGATTGTTTATCGCCTTCATCCCGCCGATGCCGCCGCTTCCGGTGCACTTGGTGACCTGCGCGCTGCTTGGAATCTATCTGCGGCTGAATCTACCCATTCTGTTCGCGACCGTTTTCGTCAGCAATCCATTTACCTGGCTGCCCCAATTGGCGGGCTCTCTGTGGGTCGGCGCCAAACTATTGGGGCTGGACCTGATGCCGTTCTTGAAGGCCATCAGCCATCACACGTTTTGGGCCGATATGAACGTGCTCTGGCCGCCACTGCTGCTCGGCGCCCTGGTGCTGGGTCTGATAGCCGCCACAACGGGCTACGTGCTTGCACAAGCGGTATGGCGGGCCCGAGTCCTTTACCAGCTGCGGCGGCGCCGCGCACGTTCAAGCGGCCGCTGCGCGACGCTCGGCTAAGATTCCGTCCGCCAACGTGAGCACACGGTCGAGGCGCGCGGCGAGTCTTTCATCGTGCGTCACGATGACTAAACTCGTGCCGAGTTCCCGATTCAATTCCAGCATCAGTTCAAACACTTGCGCGGCATTTTTGCCATCCAAATTTCCAGTCGGCTCGTCCGCCAATACTAATTTCGGCCGCGTCACCAAAGCACGTGCCACGGCCGCGCGCTGGCGCTCCCCTCCCGAGAGCTGGGAAGGACGATGCTCCAAGCGGGCCGCCAGACCCACGCGCGCCAGCAAATCGGCGGCCTGACGCTTCGCATCGGCAGGGCGCATTCGACGCACCAGCAAGGGCATGGCGACATTTTCCAAGGCCGTGAACTCCGGCAGCAAATGGTGGAATTGGTAGACGAACCCTACCGCGTGATTGCGCAAACGCCCGCGCTCCGTATCGTTCAACGCATTCATGGCGGCCCCGGCAATGTGCACCGTGCCCCGCGTCGGCAAGTCCAGGCCCCCCAGCAGCTGGAGCAAGGTCGTCTTGCCGGACCCCGACGCCCCGACGATGGCAATGCGTTCGCTGCTTTGCACTTGGATGCTCGCGCCGCGCAACACCTGCAGCGTCGCGCCGCCTTGCACGAACTCCTTTACCAGGTCCACGCCCTCAAGCACCGTACCGTTTGCAGTCGACATAATCTTCATGCTCGCATTTCCAGGAACGAAATTGAACCCCCGTCCGAGGAATTTCACCCCGACTCAGACATCGAGAGATTCCGTAACGCTGGACGAATCCTTTGAACCGCGACCGAGCGGCCGCAACGTATTTAGCTGAGCGGATTTCGCTGCTAGCGATTTGTTACGCGGCACAACTGGCGCGCGACCGGCGCGGGTCACGTTGCGGCGTTTTCAGACATCCAGCGGTAGGCCGACTCGGTATGCCGGATTGTCGCCCTGCGGATTCCACTCATCAATCGGGCCGACACGTGTATTTCGCTCTTGCAGCACCGGGAAGCACTCAGCGGCTTGCGCCTATTGCGCTCTTCTTGGAAAGCTGAAAAAGTGCGTTGCTTGAATTCATCAAAAAAGTAGATCCATGTCGAGCGACCGTGCGCTTGCGAGAACTATCTGGTGGCAGAACGGCGTCATCTATCAGATTTACCCGCGCTCATTTCGCGACGCGAGCGGCGATGGTATTGGCGATCTGCCCGGCATCAGCGAAAAGCTGGATTACTGCGAGAAGCTCGGCGTCGATGCACTGTGGCTATCGCCCATATTCCCATCGCCGATGGCCGATTTCGGCTACGACGTCGCCGACTATACCGGCATTGCGCCGATGTTCGGCACGTTAGCCGACTTCGATCACTTGCTGGCTCAAACCGCGCGGCGAGGCATGAAACTCATCCTGGACTACGTGCCCAATCATACTTCCTACCAGCATCCGTGGTTCACTGCCTCCAGTTCGGGCCGAGAAAACGCCAAACGTGATTGGTATCTCTGGCGCGATCCGGCACCCGATGGCGGTCCGCCCAACAATTGGCTGAGCAACTTCGGCGGCAGCGCATGGGAGTGGGATGCCACCACGGCTCAGTATTACTACCACTCATTCTTGAAAGAGCAGCCCGACCTCAATTGGCGCAACCCAGAGGTCGTGGCGGCGATGCACGAGGTGATGCGATTTTGGTTTGCCAAAGGCGTGTCCGGGTTTCGCATCGATGTGCTGTGGATGCTGATCAAAGACGACCTTTGGCGCGATAACCCGCCGAATACCGCGTTCCAGGCCGGTATGCCGCTCTTTCAGTCGCAGCTGCCGCTCTATACGACGGACCGACCGGAGGTACAGGATGTCGTTGCGGGGTTACGCAAGGTGGCGGATGAGTTCGAGGATCGCGTGTTGATCGGAGAAATCTATCTGCCGCTGGCGCGACTCGTCGCCTATTACGGCAAGCACTTGAACGGCGTGCAGCTGCCTTTCAATTTTCAGTTGCTGGAAAGCAAATGGAACGCGCGCAGCCTCGCCGAACTGATCGATCGCTACGAGGCGGCATTGCCCGCCGGCGGCTGGCCGAACTGGGTGCTCGGCAACCACGACCGTCCCCGTATCGCATCGCGTGTCGGCGCGGCTCAAGCGAGAGTGGCGGCCATGATGTTGTTGACCTTGCGCGGCACGCCCACGATGTATTACGGCGATGAACTGGGCATGCAGAACGTCGCCATTGCGCCGGACCGGATTCAGGATCCGTTAGAAAAGAACGTGCCGGGGGTTGGCTTGGGACGAGACCCGTGCCGTACCCCCATGCAATGGGACGCATCGCTTCATGCGGGTTTCAGCGTTCACGATCCCTGGCTGCCCATTTCGGCCGACGCGGACCGCATCAATGCGCAGAGCGAGGAGCTTGAACCCACTTCCATGCTGTCGCTGTATCGATGTCTGCTAGATTTGCGCAAACGGTACACCGCACTGTCGCTCGGTGGCTATCGGGCGGTGGCCGCTTGCGGGGATATACTCAGCTTTATCCGCTACACGCAGGACGAGCGATTGCTCATCGTGCTTAATATGGGTCCGAACAGCGCCGCCTTTCCCCTCGAGGGTGCGGGCCTGGCCGCCGCTGCCTTGCTATCCACGTATTTGGACCAACGAATCGCCATGACGCCGACCCACCTGTGTTTGCGGCCCAATGAGGGCGTGATCCTGATACTCGAGACGCCGCTCGCCGCGGCTACCCGATGATCAACGACCTCTGGTACAAAAACGCAGTCGTTTACTGCCTCTCCGTCGCCACTTTCATGGACGCCAGCGGCGATGGGGTGGGCGACTTTGCGGGCCTGATCCGACGCCTGGATTACCTGCAAGGATTGGGCGTTACAGCCATCTGGTTGATGCCGTTCCAGAGCTCGCCGTACCGTGACGATGGCTACGATGTCTCCAACTACTACGATGTGGACGCGCGCTTTGGCACTTTGGGCGACTTCGTGGAATTCACCCATGCCGCGAAGCAACGCGGCATTCGCCTGATCATCGACTTGGTGGTCAACCACACCTCCAATGAACATATGTGGTTCAAGGAGGCTTGCAAAGATCCTGATTCGCCGTATCGCGACTGGTACGTCTGGTCGAAAAAGAAGCCGCGCAATGCGAATAAGGGCATGGTGTTTCCGGGGGTTCAAAAATCGACGTGGAGCTTCGAGCCGCGCGCGCGAGCGTGGTATTTCCATCGCTTCTACGACTTTCAGCCCGACCTCAACACGGCAAATCCGCACGTACAGGCGGAAATCCTCAAGATCATGGGATTTTGGATTCAGCTCGGCGTCTCCGGCTTCCGTATGGACGCCGTTCCATTCGTCATAGCGACGAAATGCCCCACGGTCGACAAGCCCGTCGAGCAGTACGCCATGTTGCGCACGTTTCGCGAGTTTCTGCAGTGGCGCGAAGGCGATGCCATCATCCTGGCGGAGGCGAATGTTTTACCCGATACAGACATGCAGTATTTCGGGCGCGCCGGCGATCGTATGCACATGATGTTCAACTTCGAAGCCAACCAGAACCTATTCTTCGCATTGGCGGCGAGCGATGTGCGGCCCTTGATCAAGGCGCTGAAAGCCACTGCGCCGCGGCCGAAAACCGCGCAGTGGGGCATGTTTCTTCGCAACCACGACGAGTTGGACCTCGGAAGGCTCACAAAAAGGCAACGTGACGCCGTTTTTCAGGCATTCGGGCCCGACAAGTCAATGCAGCTTTACGATCGCGGCATCCGCCGCCGGCTGGCGCCCATGCTCGGCGGCGATCGACGCCGCATCGAGCTTGCTTACAGCCTGATGTTCACGTTGCCGGGCACGCCGGTGCTGCGTTACGGCGATGAGATCGGAATGGGCGATGATTTATCGCTGCCGGAGAGAAACTGCGCCCGCACCCCGATGCAATGGTCGACCGAACCGCAAGCCGGCTTTACCAAGAGCGCGAAGCCGATTCTTCCCATCATCAGCGCAGGACCGTTCGGCTATAGGCACGTGAATGCGGCGCAACAGCGCCGCGATCCAAACTCCTTGCTCAATTGGATGGAACGTATCATCAGGATGCGTAAAGAAATACCGGAAGCGGGTTGGGGAGACTTCGACTTCGTCGCCACGAACGATATCTGCGTACTGGCAATCCGCTACGACTGGCGAAATAACTCGGTGTTATTCATACACAATCTTGCCTCGACGCCTCGAGAGATCAAGTTCACTGTGCGGCGGGACATTCCGGATCAGACGCTCGTTAACGTACTCTCCGATGACCATAGCCAGCCCGATGCTCGGGGCCGCCACCGCGTCATTCTCGAAGGCTACGGATACCGCTGGTACCGGGTTGGCGGTCTGGATTACTTGCTGAAACGCACTGATATCGATGTGGATTAGACCTTCTGCCCGAGGGCTCGTTCGACCAAGGCCCTGACCGTTTCGCTGCTTCTGCCAATGACAAGACAAAAATTGTGTTGGACGCCCGGGCTGACTGCGCACTCTGCGCACCCGCCACCGCGAGGGCCGCAACGGCGAAATAAGAGATTTCCGCGCTCAGTTTGCTGACCCTGTGCCGGTCGCGCTATATCGACTAATTATCTGAGACTCCTCAAACGGGCAACCTGATCCGGGCGCGCTATGCCCAGCGGCGCAGATTTAACTCCTTGCCGAATGCTCCAAGACCATCAATTCCCAACTTGTCGCAGGTGCACGAGAGGAACCCAGCAGTCGATCCTAAAGGCCCGGCAGCGGAACTTCCGATGCTCATAAAATGCATCGGGCGTGCCATGACCAAGCCGAGTCCGCCCCGGTCGCGAGCAACCCGTGCGTTTCCCAAAGGCACGCCGGACGCCAAAGCCCAGACTCATGGCAGTCAAATCGATGCCGAGCACCGCAGCCCCCACGGCTTGCAAGGAACTTGACGCTCACGCTTGGTCCGCGATCAGCCATGGAAAGCCTAGGCGAATCCGCACCCCATTTAAGCTGCTGCGGACCCGCCCAAGCGAAATACAAATCACTGCGCGTGCAAAGATTGCGTTTCACCTCCCCCTCGTGCCGGACCAGGAGCGCCCTATTCGATCTCCACGATCACGGGCTTCGAGGCGATACCGTTTGCAACCACCTCCAACTTGCTTGACCCGGTTTCCTGATTTGCCGGTACGTCGAAGTGTGTCCAAACAAAGTCATCTGAGGCCACCGCCATACTGCTGTGGTCGTGAGTGCGGCTATAAAAGACATGTGATGTCTTAAGGTTGGTAATGCGAACCAGCGGAAAGTTAGTCGCCGCTTGGACGTCATCGCCGTACGCGGCTCCCTGAGTGACACCATTGAAGCGGAGCCCATAAATCTGGTGCGAGCTGCCTCGCGCCAACTCATGGGGTGCAGATACGATTACCGGCGCGATCTCGCTCTGAAACCCTCGATCTTCCCCTTCCCCATCTTCCCGAGACATCACTGGATTGTAGAGCTCGATATCCCCTGAGAAGTCGGTAAGCAGAATCTGCCCGGTTGGCAACAACAACATATTGCCGTAGTAGGATCCATCGGTCGGGGCATTCGGAGGTCCCGGCACCTGGGTCAAATACTTCCCGTCCCATTCGAAGAAAAACGACGGCGGACTGCCAAAATTGGGGCTTGCCATCATCAGCACTTTGTCATTAGGCTCCCAAGAAGCGGGACCATCGGCAATGTTGATATCCGCCACCCCATCTACTTTGGGAAACTGCGGTCCTGCGCGCCATTCTCGCTCATATGAATTATAGACGGCGGTGATGCCGGAGCCGTTGGGGCACGTATTTGAGCCGGCATGAAAGACCGTGCCATCAGAGCGCAATACCGCAGGACCGACTTCGAAAGTAGTGGCATTGGTGAAGCCGCCGCACGTGGCGGTCGAATCCCACAGTTGAACGACCGTGCTGCCCGCGCCCTTCCACGCGCCACTTTTAGGGTTGTAGAGTTCCGAGTTCGTTCCCGAGGCGTCATACATAGTCGGCGGGATCGGAACGTACGCATCAACAGTCAGCACTTTCCCATTGGGCAACAGTGTCCACCCTTCCTCATTGTTCGAGTCAAATTTATGGGTGCCGGTCGGTGTCCAGGTCAACGTGGCCGGATCAAGCAACGCTGCCTGCGGTGTGCAACAGTTGGCCTGCATGTACGTGCCGTTGGCCAGCACCACGCTTGAGGCATCGCCAATGGTGGTCCAGCCGTTGGGGGGATTGACGGGCTTCCATACATCGAGGACGGGATCGTAGATCGCGCCCATATTGGTCCACACCGGATTAAAGAAATTATATTCTCCACCCATGATAATCACCCGCCCGTCGGGCAGGACGGCAGAGGAATGATAGAGCGGAGCGTATCCGGAAGGCAGCGAGGCAATCTGGGACCACGTTCCGTTTGCATAGCTGCCGCTGCTGTCAGGGGTTAACCGCCACCAATCTTGGCAACCTGCGTCCTGCACAATGACTGTTCCGTCGGTCAGCAGCAAAGGGTTCGCCGCACCTGGGAAACCGCCATTGCAGCTATTCGATGTGAACGGAGGCTGATTGTTGAGCGGTTGCCAGTGGGACAACGTGCTTGCCGCAGCGAAAGCAATTTTAGGCGTCGCAGCCAAAGCAGCGTTGTTATGCGTTCCTCGCGGGGGTATCGGCTTAAGTCGGGGCAGCGCTTGGGCGCACACCAGTGTTGCGCAGGCCAACATCGCAACCGTGCACGTGATTTTGCTGTACAGCGAGACTCGGGGATTCATTTCAACTCACTCCTTTTAGTTGTCGAAAGCGGATCTGTTCATCGGACAAGTCTTAAGTTATCGGCATTTCCTCCCTGTAATCTCCGCCGCTTCGCGAATGCCGACCGCGTGCAAGTCCTGTCCTGCAATCGCATGCCCTTTCGGTGTTCACTAACGGACGCCGCTTTGCCGGGTCAACGTATTCGGACCGTATCTGGTTAGTCCTTTATTTTTGCGTGACGCGCAAAGTCGAGCTTGCGCAGCTGCTCAGTTTGAAATCGTCATGGGTCAACTTTTGCCGAAGCGCTGTGCTTTTTTTTCTGCGCAATAAAAGTTCGAACGCGATCTACGATCTTCTACTCCCATTGAATAGAGCTGTCCATTTGAGATTCATGACTCGTGCTGCGCG